>NZ_JAKGTG010000002.1:0-390621 GCF_022324845.1 Clostridium sp. YIM B02506 | reverse complement strand
AAGAAAAGAAGTGCAGAGGGTATCTTATATTCCGGTAGATATCCTCTGCATAAATTATCAAATATGTTCAATGCCTAACTTAATGACATTGATATATTTCAGCAGTCTCTTTTTTTAGAAAAAAAGAATACTATTGTTAACTAAATACTTTACAAACATAAATACTTAGGTATACAATGTACTTAGGTAACCTAGGTATATAGATATCCTAAGTAAGGAAGTGATATATTGGCAGATTTCGAGAATCAACTTAAAAAAGGAGTTCTCTCTATGTTAGTTTTAAAATTACTCAAAGAGAAAGATATGTACGGATATGAAATAATTCAAAAACTTGAGGAATTAAGTGAAGGCTATCACAGTTTAAAGGAGGGAACACTTTACCCAATGTTATATAAATTTGAAGATAAGGGATGGGTGGAGAGTTATAAGGTTTCCTTTGATGAGGAGAGAAAAATTCCGAGAAAATATTATAAAATAACGGAACATGGAAAAATAGAAGCATTTAACCAAGATATGGCGTGGCATATTTTAAATGAAAGAACAAATAAGGTTTTAAAGTATATTGATAATAAGGGTGGTGGAAATTTATGAATAAAGAATTTGATAATTATATAAATAAAATAGTTAGCAACATTGGCTTAACTGGGAAAAAAGCTAGAAATATAAGAGAAGATTTATATTCATCACTAATAGAAAAACAGCAGATAACAGGAGAAACTAATCCATATATTTTATTGGGAGATCCTGAAGATGTTGCAGAAGAGTTTAGAGAGAATATAGGAATTGAAAGAAGATATTTTCATGATTATTATTGGTATGAATATAAATCCAAGGTTACTGTTTTAGGAATACCACTAGTTCATATAAACTGTAAGCCTATGGGAGTAGCAAAAGGAATAATATCAATAGGAAGTATTGCAATTGGAGTTTTAGCTTTTGGGGGAGTTTCTATTGGAGCTTTAAGTTTTGGAGCTATAGCAATGGGCATTTTAGCTGCAATAGGTGGAATTAGCTTAGCTGGATTACTTTCTATAGGTGGAATTGCAATGGCTTTTGGAGTAAGCGTAGGAGGTGTAGCAATTAGCAAACTTATGGCTTGTGGTGGGTATGCAAGTTCTAATATAGCAATAGGGGGAATATCAAAGGGCGTAATTTCTATATTTAAACAAAGCGGAGAAGGAACATATCTATTTGATAATTCTTCAAATCTAAAAGAAATTATAAATACAATAAAAGAAGTGTATCCCAACATTAGTGAAAAAATTATCAATTTTATGGAGAAGTTTATTAGCCTATTCTTAATGTCTTAAAGGTAAATACCATATATATTACATGAATGTATATGGTATTTTTAAATTTATTTGCAAAATGTAAATAGATTGTGATATAATTAGCAATATTTTAGACAGTTAGTAAATTAGATAAGAAATGCTAAAAATCAAAATCGTAAATTTAATGATATTTTTTTAACTAAGATTAAGTTCATATTTAATTTATTTTTAAAATAACATCTGTAAACGATTGAAGAATGATAAATGTTATAATTATGTATTAAATTCAGAATAGTCTAAATTTAGAGAAAGCTAGTGTTCTAAAAAATCTATGATAAAATTAATAACTGATTACAGGAAAGTAATATTTTATTTACTTGGAGGAGACTATGAATAAAGTAGTTATTAATGAAAAAATCGTAGAATTTAATGAAGCTACTACTATTTTAAAATTAGCAGGAGAAAATGGAATAGATATTTCAACTCTTTGCTTTTTAGATGATTGTAATGAAATCGGTAATTGTGGTGTATGTGTTGTAGAAATAGAAGGTAGAGATGAACTTGCAACATCTTGTACAACTTATGTGGAAGATGGAATGGTTATAAATACTAACAGTGAAAAAGTTCAAAATGCTGTTAAAGATAGAATATCAACATTATTAGATAAACATGAATTTAAATGTGGCCCATGTAAAAGAAAAGAAAATTGTGAGTTTTTAAAACTAGTTATTAAACATAAAGCAAGAGCTAGTAAGCCATTTGTAGTTGCAGACAAAACTCAATATATTGATGATAGAAGTAAGTCAATAGTTATTGATAGAACTAAATGTGTACTTTGTGGAAGATGTGAAGCAGCTTGTGAAAAGAAAACAGGAACTGGTTCTATAAAGTTAGTTGATAATGGAGATGGACTAAAGGTAACAACAACAGATAATAAATGTTTTGATGATACAAACTGTATACTTTGTGGACAATGTGTAGCAGCTTGCCCAGTTGATGCACTATCAGAAAAGTCACATATGGAGAGAGTTAAAGAAGCACTAGCAGATCCAGAAAAACATGTAATAGTAGCTATGGCGCCATCAGTAAGAACTGCTATGGGAGAACTTTTTAAAATGGGTTATGGGGTTGATGTTACTGGAAGACTATATACTTCTATGAGAAAGTTAGGTTTTGATAAAATCTTTGATATAAACTTTGGTGCAGATATGACAATAATGGAAGAGGCTACGGAACTTGCTCAAAGATTAGAGAATAATGGACCATTCCCTATGTTTACATCTTGTTGTCCTGCTTGGGTTAGACAGGTAGAAAATTATTATCCAGAGTTTTTAGATAATATTTCAACTGCAAAGTCCCCTCAACAAATTTTTGGGACGGCAAGTAAAACTTATTATCCGACTTTAGAAGGATTAGACCCTAAAAATGTGTTTACTGTAACTATAATGCCTTGTACAGCTAAGAAGTTTGAAGCTGATAGACCAGAAAATGAATATGAAGGATTAAGAAATATAGATGCAGTTATAACAACAAGAGAATTTGCAAAGATGATAAAAGATGCAAAAATAGATTTTGCTAATTTAGAAGATAGTACAGCTGACCCAGCTATGGGAGAATACTCAGGAGCAGGAGCTATATTCGGAGCTACTGGTGGAGTTATGGAAGCTGCTTTAAGAAGTGCTAAAGACTTCATAGAAAAGAAGGAACTTAAAGAAATTGAGTATGAAGTAGTAAGAGGACTTAATGGAATAAAAGAGGCCACTGTAAACATAGCAGGAAAAGATATAAATATTGCTGTTATAAATGGAGCTGTGAATGTTTTTGAATTTATAAAAGCGGGCAGGCTTGAAGGTAAAGAATATCATTTTATTGAAGTTATGGCTTGTTCAGGTGGATGTGTAAATGGGGGAGGACAACCTCATGTAAATTCTATAGATAGAGCAAAAATGGATATTAGAGCAGTTAGAGCATCTGTTCTTTACAATCAAGATAAAAATTTACCTAAGAGAAAATCTCATGAAAATAGTGCTATAATAAAAATGTACGAAAATTACATGGGAAAACCAGGACATGGTTTAGCTCATGAATTACTTCATATGAAATATAATAAGAAATAATATATTAAATCACTTCTATGAAAAACATGGAAGTGATTTTTTTATGCGAATATTATTGAAATAATAAAGAAAAATATACGCAAAAGTATTGCATTTTTATATTAATTGGTATAGACTCTCCTATTGGGGAGAACTTTATCCCAAGAATATTAAATAATATTCGTATAAAGAATTTTGCATACAGGGGAAGGATATATCTCATTAAACTATGCGAAATAAAGCGGAGGATAATACTATGTATGATGTGATTATTGTAGGAGCAGGTCCAGCTGGAATTTTTACGGCTTTAGAGCTTGTAAAACAAGAAAGTAAAAAGAAGATTTTGATTTTAGAGATGGGTAAAAGTATTGATAAAAGACATTGCCCTAAAGATAAGACTAAAGTATGTGTATCTTGTAAGCCATATTGTCATATAACTACTGGTTTTTCAGGAGCTGGTGCTTTTTCAGATGGTAAGCTATCTTTAAGTTATGAAGTTGGTGGAGAGTTACCAGATTTAGTAGGCAGTTCTAATGCACAAGAATATATTGATTATACAGATAAAATATACCTAGAATTTGGTGCAGACTCAAAAATTGAAGGAGTAGGCAACGAAAAAGAAGTTAAAGAAATAAGAAAAAAAGCAATTGAAGGTGGACTTAAATTAGTAGATTGTCCTATAAGACATTTAGGAACAGAAAAAGCCCAAGACATCTATCTAAAAATTCAAAATAAATTAATAGAGTTAGGTGTAGAAATAAGATTTGATACCTTAGTTAAGGATTTAATTATAGAAGATAATAAAATAAAAGGTGTACTAGCTACAGATTCTCTGAGAAAAGAAAAAAATGATATTATATATGGAGAAACCATAGTAGTGGCTGCAGGAAGAAAAGGGGCAGATTGGCTAAAGGATATGTGTGTAGATCACAATATTAGTCATAAAGCTGGTACTGTAGATGTTGGAGTTCGTGTTGAAATAAGAAATGAAGTTATGGATGAAGTTAATAGAGTTTTATATGAATCTAAACTTATTGGATACCCAAAACCTTTTAAAGATAAAGTAAGAACTTTCTGCCAAAATCCAGGTGGTTTTGTAAGTCAAGAAAACTATGATAATAACTTAGCTATAGTTAATGGGCATTCTTATAAGGATAAGAAGTCAGAAAACACTAACTTAGCTATACTTAGCTCTCATAACTTTAAAGAGCCTTTTGACAAACCGATAGAATATGGACAAAAGGTTGGAGAACTAGTTAACATGCTTGGTAATGGTAAGATATTAGTTCAAAGATATGGAGATATATTAGAAGGAAAAAGAACTTGGCAACATGAACTTGATAGAACTAATGTGAAGTATACACTTCCAGATGCTGTTGCAGGTGATTTAACTGCTGCTATACCTTATAGAACTATGACTAATATTTTAAATTTCATAGATGCTATGAACACTGTTGTACCTGGTTTTGCATCAAGTGAAACTCTTTTATATGGACCTGAGATAAAGTTCTACAGTAATAAAATAAATATAGATGAGAACTTTAAAAGTAATATAGAAGGATTATATTGTTTAGGCGATTCTAGCGGATGGACAAGAGGTCTTATGATGGCATCACTTATGGGTGTAATGATGGCTAGAGTCCTTGAAAAAGGAAGCTGGAAAAACTAAGATTTAAATTAAAAGCAATAGTTAAAAGTACTGATAATATACTTTTAACTATTGCTTTATTTTTAAAGTTCTCTTAAAGATTCCTCAACCTCATCCTTGTTTAGACCACCATTTTCAAGTTCATTATCATCTAATATTAAAAGAAATTCATAATATTCTTGAAGGTGATTTTGATAAGAAGAGTCTAACTCTATTAATTCATATAAACAATCTTCCCCTTTAGCATACTCACCCATGTATTTATAGTGATTAAAAATTTGATAATATAGAGTAGATGGAAGTTCAAAATCGCGTAAGCTTTCTAAAATCTTTAAGAATACAATTTTAAACGTACTTTCTTTTGTATCTAATCCTTTTTCTATAGAAGTATTAAATATATTGTAGGATTTCATCATTCTAAAATAATCCTCTAGTTTAATACCTTCTAAAAATATTAAGGTAGCAACAATAAGTAATCTAGTATAATCTTCTATTCTAGATGGTTTTAATAAATTAACTATCTCTTCATAAGGAAGGTTTTCTATAACTAAGTAATTATAACCTGTGTATTTCTTGTATAATTCAGTAATATCTTTATTGAAGCTTTCTATATCTAATTCTTCTAATTTAGGGATTATCATTAAAAATTCGGAAACTACATTATCATTAAAGTCATTTTTTATCATAACTTTTCCTCCTTGATAAAATTACTTAACTGTCCCTATTATATCATTTTAATTAATTGAGAAGAATATTTATAATATAATTTATTCTATAGATAATAATTATTAGCAGGAGGAAAAGATAGCGAATATTATTTCGTGTAATATTAAAGGTACTGAATTTTTAAATGGTGTTTTTGGTTTGGAGCATTGCTCTATAACTATTGAATTATAGGGCTGAAATATATGTTTCCTTAGATACCATTAAGTACCATAAGCATAAGGTTACTTAAAAACGAATATGTAAAATGAAGATGATTTCATTTTAATAGATTATTAAAAAATAAACTTAAAATAAATACAAATAATTATTTTGAAAAAAAATATTGATTTTTAATCTCTGAGAGTGTAACATACAAATATAAGATGTATTAATGCGAATGTTCGTATTAACAAAGAGGTTATTATTCATTTCGTATATGTTTGATGATATGGTTCAAACGTTTCTACCAGGATGCCGTAAACTGCCTGACTACGAATGTATAATGGTTATTGTCTGTGTTTTTTTGGCAATATTTATTATGCATTCCTGAGCAGTATAGTTGCTCAGGATTTTTTTGTTTTAAAGAAACCTTAAACAAAACAATAAAAATAATATTTTCGGGGGGAAAAATCATGAAAAAATTCCTTAAAGTAATGTTAAGCGCTACAATAGCAGCAGCACTAGTATTAACAGGATGTAGCAGCTCAGGTACAGAGGGTAAAAAGGATGACAAGAAAGATTTAACAGTAGGTTTTATTTATGTAGGACCAATAGGTGATGGTGGTTACAGTTATGCTCACAATGAAGGAAGACTTTATCTTGAAAAAGAAACTGGCGTAAAAACAATTTACAAAGAATCAGTTGCAGAAGATAAAGCTGAAGTAGAAAAAGTTGTAGATGATATGGTAGACCAAGGTGCTACTGTAATAGTAGGAACAAGTTTTGGTTTCCAAGATGGTTTATTAGCAGCAGCTAAAAAGTATCCAGATGTTAAGTTCTTACACTGTTCAGGATATGAATTAGCAGACAATATGGGACAATTCTTTGGTAAAATTCATGAAATGATGTACTTAAATGGTGTTGTAGCAGGAATGAAGACAAAATCAAATACATTAGGTTTTGTAGGAGCTTTCCCAATACCAGAAGTAATTAGAAATATAAATGCATTTACATTAGGCGCTCAATCAGTAAATCCAAACGTTAAAGTTAAAGTTAACTGGACTAATACTTGGTATGATCCAGCTAAAGAAAAAGATGCAGCTTTAGGATTAATTGATGCAGGTGCAGATGTTATAGCACAACATCAAGATACAGCAGGTCCACAACAAGCTGCTGAATCTAAAGGAGTATTTTCACTAGGATATAATACAGATATGAGCACTACTGCTCCAAAAGCTAACATGACATCAGCTGTTTGGAACTGGGGTCCATACTATGTAAGTCAAATAAAAGCTATTCAAGCTGGTACTTGGAAATCAGAAAAATATTGGGGCGGATACGCAGATAACATAGTTTCTCTTGCACCATTAACTTCAGTAGCACCAGAAGGAGCTAAAGCAGCAGTTGAAAAAGCAGAAGCTAAGATAAAAGAAGGAAACAACGTAATATTCCAAGGTCCAATAAAAGATCAAAGCGGTGCAGTTAAAGTTAAAGAAGGTCAAACATTAACAGACGATGAAGTTTGGAACATAAACTGGTTTGTTCAAGGAGTAGACGGAACTATTCCAAGCAACTAATCTAAGGATTAAAAATAATAGAACTGAAGAGAGTAAAATTTCTTCAGTTTTAATTTTATGGAGGCGTAAATGAGTAATAATACACCAGTAATAGCGTTGAAAAACATATCAAAAGGATTTGGAAAAGTAATTGCTAATAATAACGTAAATCTTAGACTTTATAAAGGAGAAATTCATGCACTACTTGGGGAAAATGGTGCAGGAAAAAGTACATTAATAAGTATTATATCTGGAGTTTACTCGCCAGATGGAGGAACTATAGAACTAGATGGAAAAGAAGTGCACTTTACTTCTCCTAAAGAAGCTATGGATGCAGGAGTTGGTACTATTTATCAACACTTTAAACTAGTAGAAGCTATGACTGCTAGAGAAAACATACTATTAGGTATGAAAAAAGGGCTATTTAGTAAAGTTAAAAAAGCAGATGCAGATATTATAGATATATGCAAAAAATATGATTTAGATATAGATTTAGATAAGTATGTATCAGATATGTCTGTGGGAGAAAAGCAAAACCTTGAGATTCTAAAAGTTCTTTATAGAGGAGCTAAGATACTTATATTAGATGAACCTACTACTGTTTTTACGCCTCAAGAAACTGAAAAACTGTTCAAAATCATGAGAAGAATGAAAGAGATGGACTGTGCTGTAGTATTCATATCCCATAAGATGGATGAAGTTATGGAAATATGTGATAAAATTACAGTCTTAAGAAAAGGTGAAAGTATAAAAACTCTTCACAAAGATGCAACTACGCCTAAAGAGTTAACTGAACTTATGGTTGGAAGAGCAGTAGACTTATTTATAGAAAATGTTGAAGTAAAAGAAGGACAAGAACTCCTAAAGGTTGAAAACTTAACCGTTTTAAGTGAAGAAGGAATAGAAGCAATTAAAAACATATCCTTTAATATTAAAGCGGGAGAAGTACTTGGTGTAGCTGGTATAGCTGGAGCTGGACAAAAAGAACTTTGTGAAGCTATAGCTGGAGTTACTAAAGTTAAAAATGGAGCTATTGTATTTGATGGAGAAAATTTAGCTGGGAAAAATCCTAGAGAATTTGTTAAAAAAGGAATAAGCATGAGTTTTATACCAGAAGATAGATTAGGTATGGGCTTAGTTGGTTCTATGGATATGGTAGATAATCTTTTGTTAAAGTCTTATTATTCTCAAAAAGGATTATTAATAGATAGAAAACCTATAGAGAAAAAAGCGCATGAACTTAAAGATCAACTAGAAATAAAAACACCGTCAATTCATTATCCTATTAAAAACTTATCTGGCGGTAATATTCAAAAAATATTATTAGGAAGAGAACTAAGTGTTAATCCTAAACTTTTAGTTATGGCCTATCCAGTAAGAGGATTAGATATTAATACTTGCTTTACTATTTATAGTTTAATTAACGATGCTAAAAAGAAGGGGACTGCTGTTCTTTTCATTGGGGAAGATTTAGATGTTCTAATGCAATTGTGCGATAGAATAATGGTTATATGTAATGGAAATGTAAGTGGAACTATAAAGAGCAAAGAAGCAACTAGAGAAAAATTAGGACTCATGATGGTAGGAGCCAAAGCCTAGAGGAGGATAAAACTTTGAGATTAGTTAAAAGAGAAGATATAAATAAATCTGTAAGTATTAGAATAAGAGTTATGGCTATAGTTATAGCTATAGTTATTGCAGGATTGTTCTTAGTTACCCTAGGACATAATCCTATTGAAGTATTTTCTGGAATGATTAAAGGAGCATTTGGTACTGGAAATAGAATAAGACAAACTATAATAACAGCTATACCCCTACTTATAGCGGCTATAGGTGTAGGCGTAGCCTTTAAGATGCTTTTTTGGAACATTGGTGGAGAAGGACAGATATTTATGGGAGCTTTTGGAGCAACTATAGTTGCTTTAAACTTAACTTCACTTCCAAAACCTGTACTTCTATTAGTTATGTGTTTAGCAGCTATAATCTGCGGAGGGTTATGGGCGGCTTTAGCTGGAGTATTGAAAGTTTATTTTAATACAAATGAAACAATAATAACATTGATGCTTAACTATGTTGCACTAAAATTTATAACTTTACTTCAGTTTGATTTATTAAAAGACAAAAATGCTATGGGTTTTCCTAAAATAGCTAACTTTCAGGATAATGCTATATTACCTAGAGTTTTTGGAGTACATATAGGGTGGATAATTGCACTTATAATTGTAGTAGTTTTTTATATATTTATGAAGCATAGTAAAATGGGGTATGAAATAGCTGTTTTAGGTGATAGTACTAATACTGCAAAGTATGCAGGAATAAATATCAATAAAACCATATTAAAAGCAGTGTTTATAAGTGGAGCTTTATGTGGTCTTGTTGGATTTATACAAGCTTCTGCTGTAAGTCAAACTTTATCTACAGAAATTACAAATGGAGCAGGAAATACTGCCATAATAATAGCTTGGTTATCTAATCTAAATTCTATATTTGCAGTAATAGTTTCTATATTATTTGCAGGACTTACTCAAGGTGGAGCTTATATACAAACTGCGTTTGGAATTCCTAATGCAGCGGCTTCAGTTATTCAAGCTCTTATACTATTTTGTGTTTTAGCTAGTGAAATGTTTGTTAGATATAGAATAGACTTTAGGAGGGTGAAATAATGAATGTTCAATCATTTTTACATGCAGCGATAATTGCAGGAACACCTCTTTTATTAGCTACCTTGGGAGAAATTTTATGTGAAAAAGTTGGTAACTTAAATCTTGGGGTAGAAGGTATGATGCTTTTAGGAGCTATATCTGGATTTTTAATAGGATATAAAACAGGAAATCCTATCTTTGCTCTTTTTGCAGCAGCAGGAGCAGGGGCGCTTGGTGGTTTAATTTATGCGGTTTTAACTGTTTCATTTAGAACTAACCAAGTTGTTACAGGTTTAACTTTAACTATATTTGGAACAGGGGTATCTTCATTACTTGGACAAAAGGCTGTAGGCCAGGTTGTGCCTGACAGTGTTAAAAGCTTTTTTGCTGAAACAAAGATACCTGTATTAGGAGATATACCTTTTTTAGGGAATATATTATTTAATCATGATACCTTTATCTATATATCTTATGTATTAACTATAATGGTTGGAATTTATTTATACAAAACTAGAGTAGGTTTAAACTTAAGAGCAGTTGGAGAAAATCCAGGAGCAGCAGATGCTGTAAGTATAAATGTAAGTTTATATAAGTATGTTAACATACTTCTTGGAGGAGCTTTAGCTGGTCTTGGTGGAGCGTACCTTTCATTAGTATATGTTCCAGTATGGGCAGACAATATAACAGCAGGTAGAGGATGGATAGCTGTAGCCTTAGTTATATTTGCTGCATGGAATCCATATAAGGCTCTACTTGGAGCATACTTATTTGGAGGACTTGATATAGTAGGATTTAGAATAGCTAATCCTATAGTATCTTCATATGTTTTAAGTATGTTACCTTATGTGGTTACTATAGTAGTTCTAGTTATAATCTCAAGTAAAAAATCCAAAAAGAACTCACCACCTAAGTCTCTAAGTTTACCTTACTTTAGGGAAGAGAGATAATTAAAAGTTTAAGGCTATCACAAATTTGTGATAGCCTTTTTTGTTGACAAATTACTAGAGTTAGCTGAAAATGGATAATTAAGAATGGGGGTAATATTTTTGAATAAAAAAAGTAGTTTTAAATTAATAGGGGCTATGCTAATTTGGGGAAGTTTGGGCATATTCGTAAAAAATATACCTCTTAGCTCTACTGAGATTGCATTTTCAAGAGCTGTAGTTGGAAGTTTGTTTATTTTTATGATAAATAAATTTTATTTTAAAAAACCTATTATAGAGTCATTAAAAAACAGTGATAAAAAATCAATTTTTATATTAATTATGTTAGGTTTACTTTTAGGACTAAACTGGGTATTTTTATTTCAGTCATATAAGTATACAACAGTTGGGAATGGAACTTTGATTTATTACTTGGCACCTGCATTTACTATTTTGCTTTCGCCTATAGTAACTAAAGAAAAAATTAAACTTAAAAGTTTGATTTCAGTATTTGTAGCTATATCAGGATTAGCATTAATACTAATAGCAAATGGAGGAACTTCAGGTGAATATAATCATATGAAGGGAATGTTTTTTGCCTTAGCTGCTGCTGTAGTATATGCTTTAATAGTTTTAATGAACAAGAAACTTAATAACATAGATGATATTATTAGAACACTAATACAAATGACCTTAAGTATAGTTATTTTGCTTCCACTAGTAATAACTAGAGGAAACTTTAGAGTTGAGAATGAGTTTACCTTAGTTATGCTGCTTTTTGTAGGAGTTGTACATACTGGAATTGCGTACATGCTGTACTTTTCTAGTTTTAAGGATGTAGCTACAGATAAAATAGCAGTATTAAGTTACATTGATCCTGTTTCTTCGGTGATTTTTGGAGCAGTTTTCTTAAGTGAAAGAATAAGCATAAACACTGTAATAGGAGGAATACTAATTCTAGGTAGTAGCTTTATAAGTAATTATCCTAAAAGGAGTGGTGAAGTTGAAGCATAAGGTGTATGAAGGCAGCAATAGTGAAGGCGTTAAATGGGTAAGAGTAGGTAATTTTACAAAAAATGCAGTGGAAGAATTTGAAAAAGAGTTAGTAGCAAATAAAAATAAGAAATAGGAAAAAGCTTGAGTTTTGTTAACCACAATAAAACTCAAGCTTTTTCTATAATACAGTAATAAATTGCTATTTAAAAAATATTGATTTTAAGGTAATCATAACATATAATAGGAAGGTAAACTTAACAAAGGCAGTTCGGAAGCCTCCTGCCTTAAAACAAAACTACGGCATTAATACATTAAGTTGTACATGTAGTAGGAGATTTATCTCTCCTATTTATTTTTGTTGACTTAAAGCCGTAGAAGTATATCTATATTTCTACGGCTTTTTATTAATTACCAGGCTTTCAAAATAATTTTTTTGGAGGAAAGTATGAAAACAAGAAGAATAGTATTTTCAGCACTTATAGCAGCACTATACGCAGCACTAACTTATTTTTTAGCACCAATTAGTTATGGACCTATACAATTTAGAGTATCGGAAATTATGGTGTTACTAGTTTTATTGGATCCATTTTATATAGGAGGGTTAACTTTAGGGTGTTTTTTAGCTA
Organism: Clostridium sp. YIM B02506; assembly: GCF_022324845.1. Classification (NCBI taxonomy): domain Bacteria; kingdom Bacillati; phylum Bacillota; class Clostridia; order Eubacteriales; family Clostridiaceae; genus Clostridium; species Clostridium sp. YIM B02506. The sequence goes on along the minus strand of NZ_JAKGTG010000002.1, from coordinate 377,999 downwards.
ATCTTTTAGGACCATATGGGATGATGGATATAGTAGTTGGAACCTTAGCAACCTTTATATCTTTAGTACTTATGAGTTATACAATGAGATTCATAAGAAAACCAACCTTAGCTACAGTTATTGCATCTTTATGGCCGACTATCATTAATGGTGTTATGATAGGATACATGTTGTACTATGTTGTGCAAGCCCCACTTGCATTAACAATGTTCCAAGTAGGTTTAGGTGAGTTTGTAGTTGTAACTTTAGTAGGAGTTCCTCTATTTTCTTATCTTAAAAAATCAGGAATACTTAAGGGAATTACAAGTAACTATAAAGTAAGTTAATAACTATAAGATAAAAGTGGACAGTTGACAGATGAGAAATTTCAGATGTTAATTGTCTATTTTTAGTTCTCATTTAATTCTCAAATTTCAACTTTCAGTTCTCAACTAAAAAAGTCAGGACAAATAAAAAAAATGGTGTTATAATAACAAAAGATTAGAACCGTTATAAAAATAAAGAGGTGAAAAACTTGAGTAAAACAGCAGGAGAAGGTTGTGAAATATTAGTACCTTTTAATGAAAGAAAACCACTAGACGAAATAGAAAGAAGTTTAATTAAGAAATATAGAAAAAAGATTTGGACTAAGTTTATAAAGGCGGTAAAGGATTATAAACTTGTTGAAGAGGGAGATAAGATAGCGGTAGCCATATCAGGAGGCAAGGATTCGATGCTTATGGCAAAGCTTTTTCAAGAACTTAAGAAACATGGGCAAGTTAATTTTGAACTTGAGTTTATAGCTATGGACCCAGGGTACCATGAAAATATAAAAGAACTTTTAATAGATAACTGTAAACATCTAAACATACCTGTACAGATATATGAATCAGGAATTTTTGATGTTGTAGATAAGATAGCACAAGAATATCCATGTTATATGTGCGCTAGGATGAGAAGAGGATCTTTGTATTCAAAAGCACAGGAACTTGGTTGCAATAAGCTTGCTTTAGGTCATCATTTTAATGATGTTATAGAAACAACTATGCTAAATGTTTTATATGCAGGTAATTTTAAAACTATGTTACCTAAACTTAAGGCTAAAAACTTCGAAGGAATAGAACTTATTAGACCCATGTATTACATAGAAGAACAGTCTATACAAAGCTTTACTCAAAGTTCAGGAATATGGCCTCTTAACTGCGCTTGTATGGTTGCAGCTAAAAAGACAGGTAATAAGAGATATGAAATAAAAGAACTTATAGAAAACTTAAAGAAGAATTTTGAAAATGTTGATAAATCAATATTTAAAGCAGCAGAAAATGTAGCTATGGACTCCATATTAGGATGGGAAAAAGGTGGAGTTAAACATAGTTTTCTAGATGCTTTTGAAGAGGAATAAATATTTATTTAAGAAAATTTAAAATTTTTCTTTTAATATTTAGATATTACGGTTAAAATGAAAAGAGTACCATTTTTATATAAGGAGGTGACTTCTCATACTTACTAGTATATAGCTAGTTAAGGTGAGGAATTAATATGACAGATAAAGAATTAAATAATGGCTGTGAATGCGGCTGCGAAGGTGAAGAAAAAGAAAGCTGTGGATGTGGACACGACCACGAACACCATCATCATGATCACGACCATGAATGTGGATGCGGACATGACCATGATCATGAAGAAGGAGAAACTCTAGTAGTTGATTTTGAAGATGAAAATGGAAATATAGTATCATTTGATGTTGTAGATAGCTTTGAATATACAGGTAGTGAAGAGTCTTTAAAGAATAATGTGTATGCATTAATTCAAGATCCAAATGATGATTCAGTTTTCTTAATGAAAGCAGATACAGATGAGTCTCTAATCCCTGTAGAAGATGAAAATGAATTCGAGATAGTATCAAAATTCTATCAAGATGAATTAGCTTAAGATTTTTTAGGTGCATAATACATATAATTTGTATTGTGCACCTTTTATTTTAACAATTAAGAGCTATAATATATCTAAAACTAATATTTAGGAGTTGATACACATGCCTTGTTTACATGAATATTTTATAGAAAATAATTTGAAGAAATTATCAAAAGATTTTGAAGAACCAAAAGGAACTATAATATATGAAGTTTTAAGAGTAATTGATGGAGTTCCTCTTTTTTTAGAAAATCATTTAGAAAGAATGAATAACTCATTTAAAATAATAGATAGGGTAAATCCATATAAGGATGAGGAGATAAAAAACTCTATAATAGAACTTTCAAAAACTAATAAAGTTAAAGATGGAAATGTAAAAATAACAATAGAGGTTACAGAAGATAACAAACTTAAGATATTTTTTATACCTCATAGTTATCCTACAGAAGACCAATATTTAAAAGGTGTTAAAACTATATTGTATTTTGGAGAAAGAACAAATCCTAATGCAAAAATAGTTAATGATAGCTTTAGGGATTTAGTTAATAAAGAAATAAAAGAAAACAATGCTTATGAAGCTATATTAGTGGATAGAAACGGAGATATAACTGAAGGAAGCAGATCTAACATCTTTATGGTAAAAAACAATACTATTATAACATCACCTCTTGAAGCTGTACTTCCGGGAGTTACTAGAGGAGAAATCATAGAGCTATGCCTCGAAAACAATATAGATTTTAAAGAAGAAAAAGTTAATTATAAAGACTTAGATAGATTAGATGGACTATTTATAACAGGTACATCTCCTAAAATTTTACCAATTACTTCAGTTAATGATAGAATATTTAATTCAAATGTTAATGAGATTATAAAGGTTTTGATAAAAACATACGATGATAAGATAAATACTTATGTTAATGCAAATAAAAGTAATTTATAAATTTAGCTAATTATGGTATACTTGTCTTGTTGAAAGGGGTATGTTTATGGAGAGAATTGTAATAAAAAGTGATACTTTGGAAAATGCTTTAAAGGAAGCTTGCGACGAATTAAATTTACCTATAGAACGATTAAGTTATAGAATACTTAATGAAAAAAAAGGTTTGTTTAAAAAGAGTATAGAACTTGAAGTAACACCAAAGGAAATCATAGATGATAAAGGATATGTTTCTATTATTGACGGAAAGTTTTTAATAGAGAATCCTAAAAATGAAAAAAAACCAGCACTAATAAACATACCAGAAACCATAGAATTTTTTGTAGATGAGGAAAGAGTTTTTAATAAAATAAAAGTTTTAGAAGAAAACAACTTAGACTATCATATAGAAAAAAAAGAAGCTAAAAGAAATTTAAATATAGAAACCTCAGATGATAATATGAAAGCTAATTTATGGATTACTTATGAACCAGAAATTAATTACTCTATTAAAGATTGTGAAAGAACTTATAACATAGATATTGAAATAGTTGAAAAAGAAAAAAACTACCCACCTAAATTTACTAAAGAAGAAATAAAAGACGCTTTAAAAAGTAATGGAATAACCTTTGGTATAAAAGAGGATGTAATAGAAGAGCTTACAAAGAAAGAAATAGTAGAAGGAATAACAGTAGCAGAAGGATTAAAGCCTATTGATGATGTGGGAGATAGGATTAATATATTTTTTGCTGAAGAGACTAAGTCAAAAGAGCATGGAGATTTAGATAAAGTTGATTACAGAAATTTTTATGATATAGCAAATATTGAAGCTAATCAACCCTTAGGAGAGATAATACAGGGATCTGAAGGGAAAGATGGTATTGATATCTTTGGGAAAGCAAAAAAAAGAAAAACATTTAATAAAATTAACTTAAAAGCTGGAGAAGGCTGCTACATTAAAGATAATAAAGTATATTCATCTACTGATGGAAGACCTTGCGTTAAAGGGGGAGTCTTTTACGTTTATAAAGTTTTTAATCAAGATGTTGATGTAGATGTAAAAAGTGGCAATATACATTTTATTGGTGATGTTCATGTAAGGGGCAACATTAAGGATGGAATGACAGTTAGTGCAGGAAATTCATTAATAGTTGAAAAAAATGTTGAAGGAGCCTTTTTAACCTCAAAGGGAGAGATGACCCTAAAAGGAACTGTAATAAGAGGACGAGTCATTGCAGGAGGAGATAACACTCTCGCAATGAATGAAGTGTACTTATTTAAGGGGATTAGAGAGGATTTATCTGAATTAATAGATGTTATAACACAAATAAAGGAAAGAAATTTAAATGTTGGAAGCGTTAGAGATGGTGAACTAATACTTACACTGCTTGAAAGCAAATTTAAAACATTATCTAGTAAGGTACGAATACTATTAGTAAACCAAAGTGTAAATGGAGAAGAAAATGAAAAAATAAAACTCCTATTAAAAACTAAGCTTTTTTCTCTAGGCGTTAGCGAAATAAAAAGTTATAATGAATTATATGAAATTATAGAGTTATTAGATAATAGAATTAAAAGCTTAAGTTCAGAACTAAAGCTTCCTGTAAACTTATATATAAACTACACTCAAGATTCTAATATAGAATCTTCTGGGGATATAATATTTACAGGGAAAGGCGCTTATCTATCTAATATATCCGCTCAAGGCAGTATATATTTTAAAAATAACAATTCTGTTATAAGGGGAGGGTCATTAAAAGCGCAGAATGAAATAAAATGCAAGATAGTTGGCTCAGAAGGCGGAGGAAAAACAACATTAATAACCAGCAAAACTGGGCATATATATGCTGATGTTGTATACATGGGAACAAAATTTATAATTGGTAAAAGAGAATATGTTATTGATGCGCCGTGTAAAAATGTACACGGATATTTAGATCAATATGGAGATGTAAATATTGATAAGTTTGTATTATAGGAGGAATTGCTATGTCATCTACTGAGATGAAAGTTTTAATTTTTAGTTTAAATAATGAGTTTTATGGAATTAACATAATGGATGTTGAAAGAATATTAGGTTTCGAAAAACCAACCTTGATACCAGATGTTCCTCATTTTATGGAAGGGGTTATAAATTACGAAACTGGTATTCTTCCAATAATTAATTTGAAAAAGAAATTCTCTTTAAATCCTCAGTCTAGTAATGATCAGGATTCTAAGATAGTAGTAACAAAGGAACAAACAAATAAATTTGGAATATTAGTTGATAATGTATATGAAGTTAAGGATATTAATACATCGTCCATTGAAATGTCTAAAGCAATTACATCAGCTATCTCTGGAAGATATATAGAAGGATTAATAAAATTAGAAGATAATAAGATTGTTATTCTATTAAATCTTTCTAAAGTTTTAACTGAAGAGGAAAATCAGATAATTTTTTAGGAGGCGTAAAATGCAGAGCAATGAGATAAAGGTTGGAATTGCAGATTTAAATATTGTTAATCCACCAGGAAAAATTATGACTATAGGATTAGGCTCTTGTATAGGTATTGCTCTATATGACAATATAAAAAAAATAGCTGGACTCGCGCACATAATGCTTCCTGATAGTAAAAGTTTTAAAAATGTAACTAATCCATATAAGTTTGCAGATTTAGCAATCCCAATACTTATGGAAAAGATGCAAAAAGAAGGCTGCTCTATAAGACACTTGAAGGCAAAAATTGTCGGAGGAGCTTCCATGTTTAACTTTTCAGATAAAACTATGATAAATGATATAGGAAAAAGAAACGCTGAAGCTGTAATAAAATCATTAGGGGAACTTAAGATTCCAATATTAGCTTCAGATGTAGGCGGAAATAAAGGAAGAACTATGATTGTAGATCCTCAAAATGGAGTAGTCATAGTAAGAACCATAGGACAAGAAACTAAAGAAATATAATGGAGTTGGTTGAATTGCATAAAATTAAAGTTTTAGTAGTTGATGATTCAGCTCTTATGAGAAAAATAATATCAGATATTATTAATGAGCAGGATGATTTAGAAGTTATTACTACTGCCAGAAATGGAGAAGACTTATTAGAAAAATTACATAAATTCACACCTGATGTTATTACCTTAGATGTAGAAATGCCTAAAATGGATGGAGTAACAACTCTTAAAGAATTAAAAGGCAGAAAAGTATCTACACCAGTAATAATGTTGAGTAGCTTAACAGTTAATGGTTCAAGATTGACCATGGATTGTTTAAGACTGGGAGCTTATGATTTTGTAGCAAAACCATCAGGATCTATATCTTTAGATATTACTAAAGTTGGAGAAGATTTAATACAAAAGATAAGAAGTACAAAGTCTGTAAACAAGAAGATAAGTACTATAAAACATAAAGTTGAACCAGTACATATAGAAAGAGTAACAAGTTCTAAAAAAAGAGTGGAGGCACTTTTAATAGGAGCTTCAACAGGAGGCCCTAGGGCTTTATATAGTGTTCTTCCCCTACTTCCAAAAGATTTAAATGTTCCGGTTTTTGTTGTTCAACACATGCCTAAAGGATTTACTAAAGCCTTTGCAGATAGATTAAATGAAAATTCTAATATGCAGGTAATAGAAGCAGAGGATGGCATGATAGTTGAGAGAAATAAGATATATATAGCAAAAGCAGGATATCACATGGAAGTTGGTGTAGATAAGAGAATCCATTTAAATGAAGAGCCTACTGTATGGGGAGTAAGACCGGCAGTAGACAATTTATTGTTTTCAGCGGTTAAAGTGTATGGAGGAAACGTTGTCTCTGTTATTTTAACTGGAATGGGCAGGGATGGTTCAAAAGGTACTGTTGCAGTAAAAGATGCAGGTGGAATAACTATATCAGAACATGAAAGTACTTGTACCATATATGGAATGCCAAAAGCAGCCTACGATACTGGAAAAGTAGATATGGTGTTACCTTTAAGTCAAATAAAAGACAGTATAATAAAAATAGTCAGTAAAAATTAGGAGGCGCCATGGATTTCTTAGAATTTGAAAAGTGGGTTCATAGATATATAGGAATAAACCTATCGGCTTATAAACCTAACCAGCTGCATAGAAGAATAGAAAGTTTAATGAATAGAGTTGGAGTTAGAAATCTTGAGGAATATAAAGAATTAATATCTAAAGATCCTAATCAAAAACAAAGATTTTTAGATTTTATTACGATTAACGTAACAGAATTTTTTAGAAATCCTGAGATGTTTAAACAACTAGAAGATATACTTAAAAAAGACTTTGCTAAAAGCTCATCCTTAAAAATATGGAGTGCAGCTTGCTCTATAGGATGTGAACCTTATTCTCTTGCAATGATTGCAGAAAATATAAATTATAAAGGGAATTTAACTCTTTTAGCAACAGACATAGATACTACTATTTTAGGTAAAGCTAATAAGGGTGAATACACTGATAATGAAATGAAAAATGTAAGTCCTTCAGATTTAAATAAATATTTTAAGAAAGTTAACGATAAATACTATATAGATGATTCTATAAAAAAGAAAGTAACTTTTAAAAAACATGATTTAATACTTGGGACTTATGAGAAAAACTTTGACTTAATTGTTTGCAGAAATGTTGTCATTTATTTTAATAATGATACTAAAGAAGCTATTTATAGTAAGTTTGCAGAGTCTCTTAAAAAGGGAGGACTACTTTTTGTAGGAGCTACAGAAACTATTTACGATTATAAAAAATATGGTTTTGAAAAAGCGTCTACTTTTATATATAGAAAACTATAAGGAGGATAACATGGATACATCGCAATATTTATCAATGTTTTTAGAAGAATCCTTTGACAATTTACAAATGTTAAATGAATCTTTACTAGAGCTTGAACAAAATCCAGGAGATATGGATAAATTAAATGAAATATTTAGAGTTGCTCATACCATAAAAGGAATGGCAGCTACTATGGGATTTACCAATGTAGCAGAGTTAACTCATAAAATGGAAGATGTACTTTCTAAGTTTAGAGAGGGAGAGTTAAAAGTAACTCAGAACGTAGTAACAGTTCTTTTTGCTTGTCTAGATACACTTGAAAAGATGATAAACAACATCCAAGATGGTGTAGATGAGCAGATAGATATTAGTTCTATAATACAAGATTTAGAGTCTATAGGAACTAAACAAGAAGTAGTAGAAGATGTAGTAGAGGAAGTAGTAGAAGAAACTGTTGAAGTGTTTAAAGAAGAATTAGAACTAAATCAGTACGACTTATCGGTAATTAAGCAAGCTAAGGAAAAGAACTTTAATGCAATTAGTTTAGTTATAACTTTAAGTGAGTCAACTCTGTTAAAGTCTGCGAGAGCGTTTTTAGTTGTTAAAGACTTAGAGGAACATGGTGAGATTATTAAATCTTTCCCAAGTACAGAAGATATAGAGTCAGAAAACTTTGACTTTGTATTAAAGTTTATATTACTAACTCATTCAACTAAAGAAGAAGTTTATGACTTAGTTATGGGAATTTCTGAAATTGTGAGTGTAAAAGCTAACTATGTAAATATGGATGAGAGTAAAATAGAACAAACTTCTGAAGTTAGTAGTGTTGAAGCAGCTTATACAAAGTTAGACGTACCAGTTAAAGAGATAGCAAAAGCTACTCAGGAAGTTAAACAAGTTGAAAGAAAACAAGTTGAAACTAGTAAAAACAATGCTAAAGATAACAAGAAAACTCATCAGTCAGTAAGAGTTGACTTAGATCGTATAGATAAACTTATGAACATGGTTTCTGAACTTGTAATTAATAGAACTAGACTTGAACAAATAAGTTTAAAGTACAAGTCACAAGAACTTAATGAAACTTTAGAACAAGTAGCAAGAACTACAACAGATCTTCAAGACTTAGTAATGAAGATAAGAATGTTACCATTAGATGTTGTATTTAATAGATTCCCAAGAATGATAAGGGACGTTTCAGTAGAACTTGACAAAGAAATAAACTTCGTAATAGAGGGTGCTGAAACTGAGTTAGATAGAACAGTAATAGATGAAATAGGAGAACCTCTAATTCATCTACTTAGAAATGCTGCTGACCATGGAGTTGAAAGTAAAGAAGAAAGAATTGCAAGTGGTAAAAATCCTATAGGAACAGTTAAACTTGTAGCTTATCAAGAAGGTACAAAGGCTGTTATAAAGGTTGAAGATGATGGAGCTGGCATAAATGTAGCTAAAGTAAAAGCTAAAGCTGAAAAAGTTGGTATAAATACCGATGGAATGAGTGATGAAGATATTAGAAATCTTATATTTGCTCAAGGTTTCTCAACTAATGAAGTAGTTACTGATATATCTGGAAGAGGAGTAGGTATGGATGTTGTTAAAACAAAGATATCTGCACTTGGAGGAACTGTTGAAGTAGTTTCTGAAGTTGGTAAAGGTTCAGCTTTCATAATTAAACTTCCACTAACTTTACAAATAATACAAGCTCTTCTAGTTAAGGTAGGAGGCGAGACTTTTGCCATATCTTTAGGCTTTATTGATAGAGTTATTGATTATAAAGAACAAAATATTAAAAAGACTAATGGAAAAGAAGTTATAATCTACAGAGATCAAGTTATTCAACTTGTAAGAGTAAATGAAAAACTTAATATTCAAAGTAGAGAAGAAGGTAAGAAATTTGTTATTATAGTAAAAGTTGGAGGAAAAACCGTTGGCTTACTAGTAGACTCTTTAGCAGGGCAACAAGAAATTGTAATTAAGCCACTTGGTAAGAGTTTAGAATCACTAGAAGAGTACATAGGAGCAACTATCCTAGGTGATGGACTTGTAACTTTAATACTTGATGTAGCCGCTTTATTATAATAGAGTGGTAGGAGGTATAAGATGGAACATGGTAAATTAAGCCCTTTACAGTTGGATGCAATTAGAGAAGTTTCCAACATAGGAGCTGGAAATGCTGCAACTGCGCTTTCTCAATTAGTGAATAAAAAAATAGATATGACTGTTCCTTTTGTTAATATAATTAATTTTGAAGATATTTTTACTAATATTACAGAAGAAAAAGAAGTTTTGGGCATACTAATAAGAGTTTTAGGAGATTGCCCGGGAAATATTCTGTTTATTTTTGAAAAAGAATCTGCAAAAGAAATTGTTGAAGCTTTACTTGGTTCAGAAGATTTGTTATTATCAGAAATGGGAATTTCCGCTCTTTGTGAAGTTGGGAATATAATATCAGGAGCTTACATGAATGCTATAAGTAAATTTACAAATCTATCAATTATGGCATCTGTACCAGCAATGGCTCATGATATGCTAAGTGCGATTCTATCATCTACATTGATTGAGGCTGCACAATATAGTGAAAACATACTAGAAATAGAAACAAAATTTTTAACAGGAAAAAACAATGAGGCTGGAGGGTATTTTTACTTCTTACCAATGCCTGGTTCATTAGAAAAAATATTAGGTGCAATAGGTGTAATCTAATTACGGAGGTAATGTAAATGTCAAAAGTATTAATAGTTGATGATGCTGCTTTTATGAGAATGATGATTAAGGATATTTTAGAAAAGAACGGTTTTGAAGTTGTTGGAGAAGCTAACAATGGATTAAAAGCTGTCGAACTTTATAAGAAAGAAAGTCCAGATGTTGTTACAATGGATATAACTATGCCAGATATGGATGGAATAGAAGCTGTAAAACAAATAAAGGCTTTCGATCCTGCAGCTAAAGTTATCATGTGTTCAGCAATGGGTCAACAAAGCATGGTTATGGATGCTATAAGAGCTGGAGCAAAAGATTTTATAGTTAAGCCTTTCCAAGCAGAGAGAGTGCTAGAAGCGATTAAAAAGGCTATTGGTTAGCTTTTAGGAGGGGATACCTATGCAAATTGTTGTCTTCAAATTAGGTGAAGAGTTTTTTGGTGTTGAAACACTAAATGTTCAAAATATAAGTGAAATGATGGAGATAACTAAAATTCCTAATGCTCCATCATACATAAAAGGATTAATAAACTTAAGAGGTAACATAATATCTTTATTAGATTTAAATTTACTTCTTGAAAATAATCATTTAACAAGTGAACAGTCTAATGTGATTATATTAGACATTGAAAGTGAACAAATAGGAATAACCGTTGACTTTGTTCAAGAAGTTATTGAACTTGAAGAGACTACTATGCAAAAGCTAGATTCTTCAAAAGGTCAAGGCTATATAAAAGGAATATTAAATCTAGAGGATAAAATAGTAACAATAATTGATATAAATAAATTATTGAATCCATAATAAAGTGAGGGAAAAGCATGGCAGAGGTTTTATCTCAAAGTGAAATAGATGCCTTGTTATCTGCACTTTCTACAGGAGAACTTGAACCTGAGGAGCTACAAAGGGATGAAGAGAAACAAAAAGTTAAACTTTATGACTTTAAAAGCCCTCAGAAGTTTTCTAAAGAGCACATTAGAACTCTAGAACTTATTCATGAAAACTATTCTAGAATAATTGCAAACTATCTAGGTGCTCAGTTAAGAAGAAACGTTAAAGTCACTTTAGAAACTGTAGAACAAGTGCCCTATGAAGAATTTATACATTCGATATCTAATCCTACATTGCTAACTATCTTCACTTTGCCACCACTAAGCGGAAACATTTTATTTGAAACCAATCCACAGTTTGTTTATCAAGTTATTGATATACTTTTAGGTGGTAATGGTGAGAGAAAATATTATTCAACTAAAGAGTTTTCGGATATAGATAAAAACATAATAAAACAAGTTAATACTGGATTAATTTCTAACTTAAAACTTGCTTGGGAAGATATATTAGAAGTTGAACCTAAAGTGGAGGGACTAGAAACTAATCCAGCTTTAAATCAAACTTTGGCACCTGCTGAACCGGTGGCATTAATATCTTTTTCAGTAGAACTTGGCAAAAATAGTTCTTTTATTAATTTGTGTATACCATATATGAGTTTAGAGAAAATCTCTGACAAACTAGTAGTACAATATTGGTTTAAAAATGAATCAGAAGAAGATTCAGATGATATACAAGAAAAGATAAAAGAAAGATTAAATATTGTGGATGTTGAAGTGTCAGCTGAACTTGGAAAAACCCATTTAAATATAGATGATTTTTTAAGGTTAGTTAAAGGCGATATTATAAAACTAGACAATAGATTTACTGAACCTGTCAAAGTGTTTGTAGAAAATGAAGCAAGTTATTATGCAAAGCCTGGTATAGTAGGAAAAAATATAGGTGTATCTATTCTAGATATTTTAGATAAGGATGTGGAAGACGATGAGTAATGGGTTTCTTTCTCAAGAAGAAATAGATTCGCTATTAAATGGAAGTGGCGGCGATCCTTCACCTGATCTAGGAAGTAGTGATGAAGAGATCATAAAAGATATAGAAAAAGACTTGTTGGGGGAAATAGGAAATATTTCAATGGGATCAGCCTCAACAGCTCTATCACAAATAATAAATCAACAAGTAAATATTACTACTCCTGTAGTAACTATAAATACAGTAAATGAAATTAAAAATGGTTTTGAAACTCCTAACATAATATTAGAAGTAGAGTATACATCAGGTATAGTAGGAAGAAACATACTTATTATGAAAACTTCTGATGCATCTGTTATAGCTAATCTTATGATGGGTGGAGATGGAACAGTTACTCAGGAAGTTTTATCAGAAATAGAGATATCAGCTGTTCAAGAAGCTATGAATCAAATGATAGGCTCAGCTGCAACATCTATGGCAACTATGTTTGCTAGAGAAGTTAATATATCACCACCAACATCTAAAACTTGGGAAAATCCAAAAGATAAACTTTCTGAAGGGATGAATGATGATGAATCTGTAGTTAAAGTTTCTTTTAGACTTACTATAGGGGATTTAGTAGATTCAAGTATAATGCAAATCTTACCTATACAAACTGCTAAAAAAATAGTAGCTATAATGATGGGTGAAGAGGATAAACCACAGGAAGTTAAACAAGAAGTTTTAGAAAAAACTCCACCTAAAAACATACAGGTTGAGGAACTACATTATACATACGAAGAACCAGTTACATACAGAGAGCCTACACCACAAATGCCACCTGTAGAAGTTCATCAAGCACATTTTGAGCCTTTAAGAAATGAAGCAACAGGAGTACCTCATAAGAATATTGATTTAATATTAGATGTACCTCTAGAAATATCCGTTGTACTTGGAAGAACAAAGAAAAGTATAAAGGATATACTAAGTCTTTCAAATGGATCTTTAATCGAGTTAGATAAACTTGCAGAAGAACCAGTTGAAATTTTAGTTAACGGCAAGAAAATAGCTTATGGTGAAGTTGTGGTAGTAGATGAAAATTTTGGTGTAAGAATAACTAGTATTGTATCAGGTCAAGAAAGAATAAAATCACTAAAATAGGGGAAACTCCTTTTTATTACTGAAATAATTCAGATAATAATAGGAGTTTTTAACTTTTAGTTTTTTAATAAGGAAATAATGCAACTCACTAGGTAATTTTTGCATTATAAAGTTTTTTTCTAAATAAATTTATATTAAGTCCGATAATATAAATAGAATAATTATTAAGAGCTTGGAGGTTTTGTTATGAATATTAAGGGTGTATCTCAAACTAATATTAATGCTTATCATAATGTAAGTAGAAAAAAAATAGAAAACAAACAAATAGAGGGTGTTAAAGATAAAGTAGAGATATCAGAAGCAGCTAAAACACTTCAAAGCTATGGTATAGAAGAACTAAAGGATAACACTAAGAGAATAGAAGAGATAAAAAAACAATTAGCTAATGGTACTTATAAACCTACTGCAAAGGCTATTTCTAGAGCTATGTATAATGTTATGAAAGGTAAAGACTTTTAATGGTTGAAAACTTAAAAGATATATTAAGTAAAGAAAAGGAAAGTCTAGAAAAACTTTTGCATAGCCTAGAGAGGCAACATGAGTATATACTAAAGAAAGATATATTTAAAATGGAGTCTGTAGTAGAAGAAATTCAGGGCTCCAATAAAGAAGTTGCTGAGTGGGAAGTTAAAAGAAGAAGAGCAGTAGGAAATGTAGATTTTCAAAAGTTTATATGGGACTCCGAAGATGAAGAATTAGAAAATTTATATAGAGAAATAAAGAAATTATTAGAAATACTAAAGTTACAGAAGGAAACAAACGATTTATTAATTAAGCAAAGTTTAGTATTTACTAATAAATTATTAAACCTTATTAATCCAAGAAGAGATATGGACACCTATAACTCTTATGGGAAGATAAATAGGTAGGAGGTAATTATGTCAGGATTATTCTCAACATTTAATATAGCTAAAAGAGGAATGACTGTAGCCCAGAAAACAATAGATGTAACATCTCATAATATATCTAACTCAGGTACAGCTGGATATTCAAGACAAGTAGCTAAAGTTGAAACAACAAGACCAGCAAGTACTATAACAGCAGGTCAAATGGGAACAGGGGCTCAGGTTTCTGCCATACAAAGAATTAGAGACAGTTTTTTAGACTACCAAGTAAGAAATGAAAATAGTACATTGGGGAAATATGATATAAAAAACAGTTTTTTAAAAGAAGTAGAAAGTATATTTAATGAACCTTCAGATACAGGAATATCTACTTTAATGACAAAGTTCTTTTCTTCTTGGCAGGAGCTATCTAAACAACCACAAAGTTCAAATGCAAGAACAGTTGTGGCTCAACAAACACAAGCGCTTACAGATGCATTAAATCATACCTACACTAAACTTACAGATCTTCAAACAAATGCTCAAAATTTAATAAAAAATAGTGTTACAGATGTAAATAGTATACTAAATCAGCTAGATCAACTTAATAAAGAAATAATGAGCGTTGAAGTATCAGGTAACACACCTAACGATTTAATGGATAAAAGAGATTTACTTTTAGATCAACTAAGCAGTAAGTTTAATATAACAGTAGATAGAAAACAATTTGAAGGCGTAGATGTTAAACCAGTAGATAAAGGTGATATGAAGTATGGACAACTAGTTTCAGCTGATCAAAACTCAGATGTTTCTAGATTTTCTTATATAAGTGACATACAAAAAGATGGGACAGATGTAACTGGACAAACTTATGTGATAACTTATTATAAACTTGGAGACACTTCATCAGAGCTAAACAAAGGAACACTTAAAGTTACTGGATTAACTGAGGACAAGTTAAACGAACTCAAAGCAAACAGAGTACTATGGAGTAACTCAGAAGGAGTTCCAGTTAAAGGGGACGGTTATCCAACAAACTCAAGAGAAGTTATACATGTTGGAGAGCTTATGGATTTTAAACCAACCTCAGGTGAACTTTCAGGAATAATGTCTGTACAAAAAGATATTAATGAGTACATAGATCAACTTAATAAAGTTGCAAAGTCTATAGCACTTTCTGTAAATGCTATACATTCAGGACTTCCAAAGAGCAGTAACAATGGTGGATATCCTGATAAAGATTACTCACCATTTTTTGTTAATAAAGATGCTGCAAAATATAAAGCTAATGGAGAACTTAATAACTTAGATGTTACTCTAGAAGCAGAACAGGAAATAAATGCTGGAAATATAACTATAAATGCAGAACTTTTAAAAGATGTTATGAAAATAAAAGCTAAACTCAATGATAACTCATATGCATTCGCTGGTGACAACACTGTAGATGGAGAAGGTAATGGTGATAGAGCTTTAGCTATAGCACAGTTACAAAATACTTTACTTAGAGTGCAAGACTTCGGAGAAAACATTAACTCAAGAGAGGACATGTTTAACCCAGCTAAAGGTGGAGCAACTCTAACTAACAATGGTATGAAAATATCAAGTGATACCTCAGGTATGAAGTTAGATGCTTTCTTTAAAGATATGATAGATAAACTTGGAGTACAGTCTCAAGAAGCAGAAAGAATGGTAACAAACCAAGATAGTTTATTATCTTCTTTAGAACAAAGTAGAGACTCTGTATCAGGAGTTTCACTAGATGAAGAGTTTGCAAACTTGATTCAATTCCAACATTCCTATAATGCAAATGCAAAAATAATATCTACTGTAGATGAACTTCTGGATGTAGTTATTAATGGATTAAAAAGATAAGAGGTGAGAATACTAAATGAGAGTAACTAACAGAATGTTATCTAACAATTATTTAAGAGATATGCGTACTAATTTATATAATATGTCAAAGGTTCAAACCCAATTAACAACGGGGAAAGAAATAAGTAAACCATCAGACAATCCCTTTAAAGTTGCAAGATCAATGCAGTTATATACAGATATTGCTTCAAACAAGCAATATAACGAAAATATAAAAGATACCTTAAACTGGCTTGATTCTACAGATACAGCTTTAGGACAGGTAAATGATTCTCTTCAAAGAGTTAGAGAACTTATGATATCAGCAGGAAATGCTGCCTATGGTTCAGATGAAAAAAAAGCTATAAAAGATGAAATAAATGAAAAGGTTAGTGAGATATCTCAGATACTTAATACTAACTTTGATGGAAGATACTTATTTGGAGGAAATAAAACAACTTCTAAACCAGTAACTGTTACAGAAGATCCAACTACAGGGAATAATGTATTGAATTTTTCAGGAAAAGATGGAGAACTTCTTCCTTTAAATAGTGGAAATAGTAATATAGAAGCTCAAATAGATATGATAAAAGGAAAAATGTCCACAGAAATATCTCAAGGTGTTAGCATGGAATATAATGTTTCAGCATCAGATGTATTAATGTTTAAAAGTGATAAGGGCAAAAATATAAATGTTATGGAGCTTTTAAGTGATATAACGAAAAATTTAGAATCTTCAGATGCTACAGAATCAAGTAAAATAACTGGAGAAAATTTAGCTGATTTAACAGCTACTATGGGTAACCTTTCAAAGATAATGGCTGAAGTAGGAGCTAAACAAAACAGAATGGAGTCTGCTAAATCTAAAAATGAAGATGAAAACTTTAATATGACAGAACTTTTATCAAAAACAGAGGATATAGACATAACGGAAAAGCTTATGCAATATTCAATGATGCAGACAGTTTATATGGCGTCACTACAAACTTCATCTAAAGTAATACAACCTTCTTTAATTGATTTCCTAAAATAATAGGAGGAAGATAAAATGGAACTAATAACAAAACAGCATGGAACTTTCACTTATAATGAAGAGGAAGTAATAACCTTCAAAAAAGGTATAATGGGGTTAGAAAATTTAAAGAAGTTTATAATAGCTGATATTAAAGAAAACCCTGTATTTAAAATTCTTCAATCAATAGAAGATGAGGATGTAGGACTGGTTATAATTTCACCTTTTGAGGTTAAAAATAACTATGAGATAGAACTTAAAGAAAATTTGACAGAAAATTTAAGTATATCGTCTCAAAAAGAAGTTATCCTGTACAATACAGTTACTGTAAACTCAGATGTACATAAAATCACAGTAAATCTAAAAGCTCCTATAGTTATAAATATGGATAAAAAATTAGGAGAGCAGATAATAATAGATAAGGAAGAATATAAAATAAAGCATCCTTTGATTGAGAGGTGATTTAGATGCTGGTTATTACAAGAAAAAGGGGCGAAACTTTGCTTATAGGAGAAGATATAGAGATAGAAGTTTCCAAAATACAAGATGGTTCTGTTAAACTAGCTATAAAGGCACCTAGAAATATTACTATTTTAAGGAAAGAGCTTTATGAAGAAGTTGAAAAAGAGAATAAGGAAGCCTTAACATTTAATTTAGATACGCTTAAGAATTTAAAAAAATAAACATAATCGAGGTGTATAATATGGATATTAACTCAGTTAGTCAGGGAGGACAACTAAACCTAGATTATTACTCAGGAAATCAGACTCAGAAGGTTGAAGTTAAAACTCAAACAGAGGATAAAAAAGATTTCACTAAGAAAGATATAGATAAAGCAGTGGAAAAATTAAATAAACTTTTGGAAGATGAAGGAAGTCATGCAGAGTATAGGGTTCATGATAAATTTAAGTACGATGTTATGGTAAAGATAATAGATAATAAGACGAAAGAAGTAATATTAGAAGTACCACCTAAAAAAGTTTTAGATTTAATTGCTAGAATGGTTGAAGCTGCAGAATCCTTATTTGATAAAAAAGCTTAAAATTAAGGTGGTGATTCTATGGAATTTAAATTAAATAAAATAGATACTGACTTAAGATTAAAACTTCAAGAAAAAAGAGATGATCATAAGGTTCATGGAAAAGAAGGAACAACCATAGAAGCATATAACGAGGAAAAAGAAAAATTTAGAGAAGATAAAAAGTTCGCTAAAATTTTAGAAGAAAAGAAAAAAACTAAAAAAGAAAAAAAGATAATTATAGATGGAGTAATGGTAGACAACCTTCAAATAGAAGGAGAAAAGGAAGTATCAGAAAACTCCAAAGGGGTATTTATAGATACAAAAAAATAGGAGGAATAATATGTACCCAAATGCAGTTAATGTGTATAAAAATAATTCAGTTAATTATGCTTCAAAGGAACAGCTTTTATTAATGCTTGTAGATGGAGCTGTAAAGTTTTCTAAACAAGCTAAAGAAGCTATAAATAGAAATGATGTTAAAAATGCTCATGAGTATCTAACTAGAACACAAGATATATTCGTGGAGCTTATGGTGAGCTTAGATAAGAATGCTGGAGAGTGGGCAACAAATTTATTTAATGTATATGAGTTTATAAAAGATGAACTTTTACAAGTGAATATTAAAAAAGATGGAGAAAAATTAGAAAAATTAATACCACTAATAGAGGATGTTAGAGATACTTGGCATGAAGCCTATAAGTTATCAAAAATTAATAAATAAAAAGGAGTGATGATATGGCAAGCGTAACATCATCAACAACTGCTACATCATACAAAAGAATAACAGGACTTGCTACTGGATTAGATACAGATAATCTGGTTAAACAAATGATGCAACCATATAAACTAAAGGTTACTAAAGCACAACAAGAAAGAGATTTACTAGTATTTAAACAAGACATGTATAGAGAGATTATTAAAAATTCAAGAGACTTTTACTCAAAATACATGGATTTAAGTAAACCAGATTCTTTATTACTTTCAAAAAATTATGGAACTTCAAAGTTCACAAGTACAGGATCAAATGTTACCGCAGAAGGATTAGCTGGAGCTAAACTAGGAACATATACTCTTGATGTTAAACAAACGGCTAAGGTAGCTCAATATAGTTTTGGAACTGGAACAAATGAAGTTAATAAATTTAGTGATTTAAAAGGTAAAAATCTAACGCTTAATATATCAGGAAAAAAGGTTGATATTAATCTTAGTGACACATTAACTGATGATGAAGCTGTTCAGTATTTAAATCAAACTTTAGTTACTAATGGAATGAATGCTAAGTTTACTAAAAGTGATCTTACAGGAAATATATATTTAGAAACAACTAAAACTGGAGAAACAGCATACATAGGAATCGAGAGCTTTACAAGCAAAACAGATGTTAAACTTGAAAATATGAGCTATTCTGATTTGAATCAAGCTATTAAAGATGGACAAGATGTTAAATTTTCAATCAATGGTAGTGATGAAGCTATAATTGATTTTAGTGGAATAACAACTACTGATGAGTCAGAAAGAAAAACAGCAATAATTGACAAATTAGCAGCCGCATTTGTTGAAAAGGGTGCATCAGTAAAAGTTGAAAATGATGATATAAGCATAATGAATGGTTCAGGGGATGGAAAATCATTAAAGTTATCTATCGGAGCCACTGTATATGAGTCAATTGGAGAAACTCAAGGCAAAACAAGCCTTTTGAAAGATTCTGATGGTAATTCTGTAAGTTCAATAAAGGGAACTAATGCTATATATGATATAACTGATTCATATGGTAATAAGGTTACAGGAAAAACATCTGACTCAAATGAGTTTGTTGTTGATAATGTTAAATTTAAAGTAACAGGTGTAGGATCTGCTACAATTACAGGTAATCAAGACTCATCAGGATTAATAGAAAAAATAAAAGGTTTTGTAAATGATTATAATAAGCTAATTAGCGATATAAATACAAAGGTTAGTGAAAAGAAGCAATATAAGTATGAGCCTTTAACAGAAGAGCAAAGAGATAGTATGACTGATGATCAAATAGAGAAATGGGATGCTAAAGTTAAAGAAGGTCTTTTAAAAAGAGATAGTGATTTAACAAATATAATGTCTCAGTTAAGGCAAGCGTTTAACACTAAGGTTGAAGGTACAAGCATAAGTTTGAGAAGCATAGGTATTGATTTTACCAACGATATGTCTAAAAGTGGACAAATTGAAATTGATGAAACGAAATTAACAGCAGCATTAGAAACAAGTGCTGACCAAATAGTGAAGCTTTTTACACAAACACCAGCAAGTGGAATAACTGATAAACAGGAAAAATACAATAATTCTGGTATATTCCAAAGAGTTAAAAATGTTTTAAATGATTCTGTTATGAGTTCAAGTTCTAACTTTTTGAAAAAAGTTGGTTATGTTGGGACAGCGACATATACTGATAATGAAATAACGAAAAACTTATTATCAAAAGAAAGAAAAATAGAAGAAATGGAACGTTCATTATCAGATAGAGAAGAAAAATTTTATCAAAAGTTTGCTAATTTAGAAACAATAATGAATAAATACAATGCTCAAATGTCTTCTCTATCATCAATGTTTGGAACTTCAAGCTGATGAATTATAAAGAAGAAGCAATAAAGATAGAATTAAAACTCATAGAGCTATTAAAAGAAGAAAAATTTAAAGAGTTTGAGAGTCATCTGGAAAAGCGAGAAGCATTTTATAAGGAATATAGTGAATATAGTTTTGAAGAAGCAAAGGGATTTTTTAACTCGAAAGAATTTAAAAATTATCAGGATAACTTAAAAGAAATTTATACAAAAAAAAATAGTGAGATAAAAGCTGAACTAAATAGAATAGCCAACCTAAAAAGAGCTAATCAAGGATATCAAAATAGTGTTGTAGCAAACAATATGTTTTTAAATAAAAAAATATAAATTTTAGATATTAAGTAGTTATAACTAACTACGATAATATAAACATACGGGGTAATCCCTAAAACTAAAAAAGACATGGATGTCTAAAAACAAAATTCAAGGAGGAATATATTATGATAATTAACCACAATATGAACGCAATGAATGCACATAGAAATATGAGCATAAACAATGGAAGTGCAGCAAAATCAATGGAAAAATTAAGCTCAGGTTTAAGAATAAACAGAGCTGGAGATGATGCAGCAGGACTATCAATCTCTGAAAAAATGAGAGCACAAATCAAAGGCTTAGATCAAGCTTCAAGAAATGCTCAAGATGGTATATCATTAATCCAAACAGGTGAAGGTGCATTAAACGAAACTCACAACATTCTTCAAAGAATGAGAGAGTTAGCAGTACAAGCATCAAATGATACAAACGTAACAACTGATAGAAATTCTATAAAAGAAGAATTAACAGCTTTAGCTAGTGAAATTGATAAAATTGCTACACAAACTCAATTCAATACTAAAGACTTATTTAGTGCAACTTCAACTACAGTAACTCTACAAGTTGGAGCTAATAAAGATCAAACAATAGCAGTTACATTCTCTCAAATGAGTTCATCAGCTTTATCAGTTGATAGTGTAGCTAATAGTGTAAGTACAAGTGCACTTGCTACATCAGCTATAGATACAATAAACACAGCTATAGAATCAGTATCAAAAGAAAGATCTAAGCTAGGAGCAGTACAAAACAGACTTGAACATACAGTAGCTAACTTAAATAATGCTTCAGAAAACTTACAAGCAGCAGAATCAAGAGTTAGAGACGTTGATATGGCTAAGGAAATGATGAGCTACTCAAAGAACAACATATTACAACAAGCAGCTCAAGCAATGATAGCTCAAGCAAATCAACAACCACAAAATGTTTTACAATTATTAAGATAATAGTCAAAAAGATATATAAAGTATTAATTGATTATTTCGATAATTTAAGAGTAAGTAACAATACTTACTAAACTAAAAAAAGACATGGATGTCTAAAAACAAAATTCAAGGAGGAATATATTATGATAATTAACCACAATATGAACGCTATGAACGCTCATAGAAATATGAGTATAAACAATGGAAGTGCAGCTAAATCAATGGAAAAACTAAGCTCAGGTTTAAGAATAAACAGAGCTGGAGATGATGCAGCAGGACTATCAATTTCTGAAAAAATGAGAGCACAAATCAAAGGATTAGATCAAGCTTCAAGAAATGCTCAAGATGGTATATCATTAATCCAAACAGGTGAAGGTGCATTAAACGAAACTCACAACATTCTTCAAAGAATGAGAGAGTTAGCAGTACAAGCATCAAATGATACAAACGTAACAACTGATAGAAATTCTATAAAAGAAGAATTAACAGCTTTGGCAAGTGAAATTGATAAGATTGCTACACAAACTCAATTCAATACTAAAGATTTATTTAGTGCAGCATCAACTACAGTAACATTACAAGTTGGAGCTAATAAAGATCAAACAATAGCAGTTACATTCTCTCAAATGAGTTCAACAGCTTTAACTGTTAGCAATGTAGCTAATAGTGTTGATACAAGTGCAAATGCAACTGCTGCTATAGACACAATAAACACAGCTATAGAATCAGTATCAAAAGAAAGATCTAAACTTGGAGCAGTACAAAACAGACTTGAACATACAGTAGCTAACTTAAATAATGCTTCAGAAAACTTACAATCAGCAGAATCAAGAGTTAGAGATGTTGATATGGCTAAAGAAATGATGAGCTACTCAAAGAACAATATATTACAACAAGCAGCTCAAGCAATGATAGCTCAAGCAAATCAACAACCACAAAACGTTTTACAATTATTAAGATAGTATTTAAGGTAGGGAATTCCCTACCTTTTTTCTTTTTGAAAATATGTATAGGATATAAAAATATTAGAAAACATATAAAGTATATTAAGAAAGTTACGATAAAATATTTAATAGATAAATAATGATTAAACATAAATTAGAAGCCATAAAGTGGTCTACAATTATTATGGTAATAGAAGTGGTAGAGGTTTCTCTATCACTTTTTTAATAGGAGGAAATAATGAAACTAAGTATAGTTATGATTGTGAAAAATGAGGAAAAGTATCTAGATAAATGCTTAAAGGCATTATTGCCAATAACAAAAAAAATATCATCAGAGATTGTTATACTTGATACAGGTTCAACAGATGCTACCAAGGATATAGCGAAGAAATACTCTGAAAAAATTTATGATTATGTTTGGGAAAATGATTTTTCTAAGGCAAGAAATAAGTCTATAGAATATTCAAAAGGAGAATGGATATTGGTAGTTGATGGGGATGAGGTTTTAGAAAATCCTAATACTATAGTAGAATTTTTTGAAAAAAATATATATACGAAATATAATGCAGCTACAGTGGATATAAAGAGCTTTAATTTTTCAGAAGAAGAAGGGTACGCTATATGCCCTATTCCTAGGTTATTCAAAAAGAAAAAAAGTCTGTATAAAGGAGCTATACATGAGCAACCTCAATATTCGGCCCCTGTAGTTAGACTAACTGCTAGTTTTAAACATTATGGATATTCAACTAAAGATTTAGATTTTATAGAAAAGAAATTTTATAGAAATCAAGAGATATTGAAGAAGGAATTAATAGATACAGATGACAGAAAATATGTTTTATTTCAAATAGCTCAAAACTATAATCTTATTAATGATAGTGAAAGTTCCTTAATTAATATAAAAGAAGCTTACTTAGAATCTAAAAGACTTAAGTCAAATGATTCATATATATATCAACTTTATATAAAGCTTCTTTATGAGTATAGTTTATATGATGATTGTATCAAAATTATTGAAGAAGCCTTGGAGGTTAGAAAGGATCATATAGATTACTACTATTATTTAGGTTTCTGCTATTTCTCAAAACAAGAATACATTAAATCAAAGGAAGCCTTTGAAAAATATTTATTTTATCTAAATAACCTAGAAAATAATAATAGCTATAAGGATATAACCTTAGTTATATATACTAAAGGAAACATAGATAATGTAACATTAACTTTAAGTAGCATAGAGAATAGGATAGGAAATTATAATAAATCTATAGAACTATATGAAAATTGTAAAAATAATAATCTTAAACTTAGTTATTTTTCAATTTATTTGGATTCCTTAATTGAATCTAAGAGTTACGATAAACTATTATTAGAGGCTAAAAATGAAAAAAATAATAAAGACATATTTATTTCAACCTTAGAAAATAGCTTAAAAACAATGTATATGTATGAAAAAGAAAATATACTAAAAACATTAAAAG
The DNA here is from genome assembly GCF_022324845.1 of Clostridium sp. YIM B02506. Lineage (NCBI taxonomy): Bacteria > Bacillati > Bacillota > Clostridia > Eubacteriales > Clostridiaceae > Clostridium > Clostridium sp. YIM B02506. The sequence continues at coordinate 353,842 of NZ_JAKGTG010000002.1, read as the reverse complement.
GTGTTGAAAATGATATAGGCTTATATATTAATATTAAGGATAAATTTATTAAAGAAGATTGGAATGATAACAATATATTAAATAAGATAGCTAAAATATCATATTCTAAGGTTAACTTGATATCAATATATGCATTAAGATACCTAATATATAATAATTCAAATAGTTTATTTGAATTAGAGTCTATCAATAATATAATATCTAAGGATTTATTAAAAGCTGCATGTTCAAATAATCTTTTATTAGTGAATTCACTTAAAAGCTCAATAATAACGAGACAATTTTCATATAAAAAAGAAGAATTAAAAGTAATAGTTGAGATAGAGAAGTTTTTACTAGATATACCTAACTTAACTGATGAAGAATATCTGAACATATTTGAACAGTACTTAAGAGATTATAATAAGTTAGTTCAGTGCATATATGGAGAGAGTTATAGGGATTTAAATATTGATAATTTTGAAATTGAAATTATTAATGAGTTTTTGGACTTGTATAAACTAATATCTACCAATAAGCTTGAATTTGTTAGGAAATTAAACTTCATATTAAGTAAAAATGAACAATATAGAAGAATCATTAAGATATATAAAGAGAAGATAGAGACGTTCGATAAATATGTTAATGTGTTTAAAGAAAAAGATCTATTACTTGGAAATATAGAAAGTCTAGTAAATCAAGGCTCTTTTACAGAAGCTTTGAATATACTAAATGAAACCATAGAATTAATTCCATTTGATAGTGATATTTTAAACGCCTTAGGTGTAGTTGTTTATTATATGAATGATAAAAATAATGCATTAAGATATTTCAATAGAAGTTTATTATTAGATCCTAATAATAAAGATGCATCTATGAATGTGCAGTCATTAAAAGAATAATTATAAGGATGATAAATTTATGATTTCATTATGTATGATAGTAAAAAATGAAGAAAAAAATATAGCTAATTGTTTGAATTCTGTAAAAGATGTCGTTGATGAAATAATAATAGTAGATACTGGGTCAAGTGATAAAACTAAAGAGGTTGCTAGTAATTTTACAGAAAATATATATGATTATAAATGGAGAAATGATTTTGGGAATGCTAGGAATTATTCTATATCCAAAGCTAATAATGATTGGATATTAGTTTTAGATGGAGATGAGAATATAGTAGGTTATGATAAAGAAAGTATTTCAAATTTTGTTAAAGTCTCCTCAACAAGCTCAATCGGTAGAATAAAAAGATTTAATACTTTTGATAGACATGGAGAAGTAAAAACCTATATAGAAAGAGTCAATAGACTCTTCAACAAGAAATATTATAAATATGAAGGCATTATACATGAACAGCTTACTGCTAAAAACAATAATATAGGGGAAATGATTCCTATAGATATCGATATTGAGCACACTGGATATACTACCGAAGTAATAAATAGTACAAATAAAATAGAAAGAAATATAAATCTCTTAAAAGAAATGTTACTAAAAGCCCCTAATGATATATACATACTTTATCAATTAGGAAAGTCTTATTATATGAGTGGAGAATATAAGGAAGCGTATAATTACTTTAAAGAAGCTATAGGGCTTTTAGATGAAGATGTTTTTTTGCTTGAATATATTGAAGATCTCATAGAAAGCTATGGTTACTGCTTAATAAACTTAGAGAAATATGAAGAGGCTTTGTATATAGAAAAGTATGAAAAGTATTATAAGAATGAAGTAGACTTTATATTTTTGAAAGCTCTTATATATATGAATAATAGCAGATTTCAAGAAAGTGCTGAGGTTTTTCTTAAATGTTTGGATATGAAAGAGGGGAAGCTTTTAGGAACAAACTCATATTTAGCTTTATATAACATTGGGGTTATTTTTGAATGTCTTGGATTTATAAAAGAAGCGTGTGAATATTATAGACTTTGTGGAAGTTATGAAGCTGCACTAAAAAGAATAGAAACTATTATGAAAGTTTGAAAGGATTTAATAAATGAAAACAAGTATCGTAATTTTAACTTACAATAACCTAGATTATACAAAACAATGTATAGAAAGTATAAGAGAATATACTAAAAATGAAGAGTATGAATTAATTGTTGTAGATAACTTATCCACTGATGGAACTAGAGAATGGCTTTCTGATCAAGATGACATTATCAAAATATTAAATGAAGAAAATAAGGGCTTCCCAAAGGGGTGTAATCAAGGAATAGAGATTTCAACAGGAGATAATATTCTATTATTAAATAATGATGTTATAGTTACTAAGAATTGGTTGTCCAACCTAATAACTTGTTTATATTCGGATAAGACTATAGGGGCAGTATCCTTAGTAACTAATTCCTGTTCATATTATCAAAATATAGAAACTTCCTATAATTCGCTTAAAGAAATGCATGAGTTTGCTAATGAATTTAATAAAACAAACCCTGAGCTATGGGAAGAAAGACAAAAATTAATTGGGTTTTGTGTACTTATAAAAAAAGAAGCTGTGGATAAAATAGGCTTTTTAGATGAGATTTACACTCCAGGTAATTTTGAAGATGATGATTATTCGATTAGATTAATAAAAGCAGGATATAGATTATTATTGTGCAAAGACACATTTATTCATCACTATGGAGGAACTTCATTCAGTTTAAATAAAAAGTATAGTGAAATACTAGAAAGAAATAAAAACAAATTTTTAGAAAAGTGGGGATTTACCTCTAGCAGTAGTATGAGTATATTTAGAGGAACTGTAGATTATCTAGACGATAAATATGAAAATATACTTGAAATAAATTGTGGAACAGGTGCTAATTTATTAAATATAAAAAATAAGCATCCTAAGTTTAATTTTTATGGAATTGAACAAAATGAGTTTGCGAGAGAGATTGCAGAAAGATATGTAAATATTGTTGATAATTTAGAAAAATACAAAGAGTTTTTTGATGTTATTATTGTAAATTATTCAATTAGTCTAGAAAAATTAAACCTAGACCAATATAAGCACTTATTAAAAGAAAATGGGAAAATAATCTTTATAATAAAAAATCCTATTAACTATAAGGAATTATTAACGCTAAAGGAAAATAGTGTTAACATAGAAAATTATATTAATGAAAATAAAACATTGATTTCTTCTTACATAAAGACTTTTGAAACTGAAAACTTTGAACTTTTAGATATAAAGGGAATAGTCTCTAAGATAAATAGTGAAGATATAGAAATAAAGAAGGATATAGATGTATCTACAGAATATTATTTTTGTGTTTTTTCTCAACAAAAATTTATAAATGTGTTTGATATATTAGAAGAAATAGATAAAGAGATTAACTTAGATAAAAACTTTTTTACCTTAATTAATCTTCTTAAGGAAAGAAAAATAGAAAAAGAAAACTTAGTGATAATGATAAATAATTTAGAAAACAGAAGTGAAATATTAAATACTCTTGGAGTATTATGTTATAAAAATGATATATATGATACAGTCATATATCTATTTAAAAAAGGTTTAGAACAGGATGAATTTAATAAATCTTTATTAAGAAATTATGGAGAACTTTTATTTGATTTAGGTGAATATGAAATGTCATTAGAACAATTAGAGAAGATTAAAGAAAAGGATGGGGATGTTCTAAATATAACAGCTATGGTTAAAGAGAAATATAACTATTGGCTAAGTATTAGGTTTATATTAAGAAGAATTGAATTTGATATAGAAGTAAATGAAAGTACAGAAGCTATAGTAGAAATTTTAAAGAGAGAAGATGTTAGTAAGCTTATTAGTATAATAAATAAGTTTATGATAAAAAAAGTATATATATTAAATTATTTAGCTATAAATTGCTTTGAGAATGGAGTAAGTGACAATATTATACCATTGTTAAGTGAAGCTTTAAAACTGGAGCCAGAAGATGTAGATAGCAATTATAATATGGGATATGTATTATACTATTTTGGAGAAAAGAATCTTGCACGCAGTTATTTTGATAAGATTAAAGGAAAAAGAGAGGAATTAGACCAGTTAATTAATACATTAATTGGTTAGGTTACGGTGATATTATGGAAAAAAAGATTGCTTTCATTTCATGTGTAAATAATGAACAGTTATATGATGAATGTGTTAAATACATAGAAAATTTAATAATACCTTATGGAATAAAAATAGAATTAATACCTATTAGAGGGGCTAAATCTATTATGCAAGGGTATAATATGGGTATGAAAAAAACAGATGCAAAATATAAAGTTTATTTACATCAAGATACCTTTATTATTAATAAGAATTTTATAAACGATATACTTGAAATATTTGAAACAGATAACAATATAGGAATGCTTGGAGTAATAGGAAGTAAAGCAATACCTACTAATGCAATATGGTGGGAGTCATATAATAATTATGGGAAAGTATATAATAATCCTACCGGCAATATGGAATTGTTAGCTTTTCAAGATATTGATGACATATATGAAAAAGTACAAGCGATTGATGGATTAATTATGATTACTCAACATGATATAGAGTGGAGAGAAGATATATTTGATGGATGGGATTTTTATGATCTATCACAATGTGTTGAATTTATAAAAGTTGGATATAATGTGGTCATTCCTAGACAAGAAGAACCATGGTGTTTACATGATTGTGGGATTATAAACATAGGTGAGAATTATGAAAGATTAAGAAATATATTTATTGATGAATATAGTAAACAAATATTTCCTTTGGTGAGTATATTGATACCAACATACAATCAGACTATATTTTTAAAAGAAGCATTAGAAAGTGCTATAAATCAAACATATCCTAATATTGAGATAATAATAGGGGATGATAGTACTAATGATGAAGTATTTGAATTTGTAAAACCGTATCTTCACAAGTACACAAATCTAAGATATTTTAAAAACGAAAAAAGTAAAATGGATTATGGAATATCAAATGGACAAAAGTTATTTCAAATGAGTAGGGGTGCATATATTAATTATCTATTCCATGATGATATTTTTCACAAAGATAAGATATCATTAATGATGAATTATTTTTTCTACATAGAAAATACTTCACTAGTAACTTCACATAGGCAATTAATAAATGAAAAAGGGGAATATTTATCAGACAATAATGCTACTAAAGCTTTATTTGAAAAAACTACTTCGACTAATGGTAAATCGTTATCCTTATATTGCCTAAAGAATATGACAAATTTTATAGGTGAACCTACTACAGTTTTGTTTAAAAAAGCTTTGTTAGTTAAAGGGTTTGGCTATTATAATAATAACTTCTATGAAAACATAATAGATTTAGCTACTTGGTTTTCATTACTAGAAGAAGGTAATGCTATATACATTTCGGATACCTTAAGTTATTGTAGACAACATGCAAATCAAAATTCCAAGAATTTTAATATTTATTTAAAAGGACTTATTGAATGGAAGAGAATTATTGAAGATAGTTACGTAACTGGATTAATAGATAGTGATTTAACATATAAAAGCTTGTTATCTAAATGGTTTAGTATATTTAGTAATTGCGGAAATGATTTAGCATTTAAAGATATAGATTATAATTTGAGAATAAAAATATCAGAATGCTATGCTGATACAATAAATAAGTTAATATTTTCAAATGATGAATATAATCACAAATGTATCATTTGTAATAATAATCTGGATAGGTTTTTACCATGGAGTGGTTATGTATCAGATTATACTAAGAGATTTGATGTTATAGGCAGTGATATAGATAATTTTACATGTCCCCATTGTAACTCACATGATAGAGAGCGACATTTATATATGTTTTTCAGTAAGATGAATATTTGGGAGACAAGTATAATCAATAGAAAAGTTCTACACATAGCGCCAGAGTATCATCTACAAAAAAGGATAGGTGATTTAAATACTATAGAGTATATATGTGGTGATTTATATCCAACAAATAATTCCATAATAAAAATGGATATTACTGCATTGCAATTCAATGATAATTACTTTGATTTTATAATATGTAATCATGTTTTGGAACATATACCAAATGATATACAGGCGATGAAAGAATTGTATAGGGTATTAAAAAATGGAGGATATGCTGTATTACAGACTCCGTACTCTCCTAAATTGTCTATTTCTTTTGAAGATAAAGAAATAGATACAGATGATAAAAGACTAAAATATTATGGGCAGGAAGATCATGTAAGAGTTTATGGATTAGATTTCTTTGAAAGATTGAAGAGCGTAGGATTTAAGCTGAAAATAGTAGAAAGTGATTCTATTTTTACCGAAGATGTTTGTAAAAAATATGGAGTTAACAATAAAGAAAATCTTATATTAGTGAGTAAATAAAATATAAGTAGGAGAAAAGATGATTAATGTAACCAAAACATATCTGCCAGATATGAATAAGTTTAAAAATTATATAGATAAAATATATGAAACTGGTTGGATAACTAATAATGGGAAATGTGTTAATGAATTGGAAAAAAGATTGAAAGATTACCTGGGAGTTAAGAATTTATTATTAGTAAGCAATGGAACAATGGCACTACAAATAGCGTACAAATTATTAAAGCTAAAAGGAGAGGTTATAACTACGCCCTTCTCTTTTGTAGCAACAACTAGTAGTCTTGTTTGGGAAGGATTAAACCCTGTATTTTCAGATATAAATAAAAATACATTTTGCATTGATCCTAATAAAATAACTGATAAAATAACCTCAAATACCTCTGCAATACTTCCAGTTCATACATTTGGAAATGGATGTGAAGTTGAATTAATAGATAGCATAAGTAAAGAATATGGATTAAAGGTAATCTATGATGCAGCTCATGCGTTTAATATCAAATACAAGAATGAAAGTATTTTAAATTATGGCGATATATCTATAGTAAGTTTTCATGCAACTAAAATTTTTCATACCATTGAAGGAGGAGCATTAATAATTAAGGATGATTATTTATATGAGAAGGCGAGAAAAATTATAAACTTTGGTATAACTGGTCCGGATAAAATAGAAGAGTTGGGTATAAATGCTAAAATAAATGAATTTCAAGCTGCTATGGGATTGTGCGTACTTGATGATGTTGATAATGAAATGAATTATAGAAGAGTTGTATATAGAAGATATGAGAGTGCTTTTAAAAATATGAAAAATATAAAGTTACAAGAACATAATAAAAATTGCAATTATAATTATGGATATTTTTCAATAGTTCTAAATGATGAAAAAACTGTATATAAAGTAAAATATGAACTAGAAAGACATAACATATATCCTAGAAGATATTTTTACCCATCTTTAGATAAGCTAAATTACATTAAAAGTGAGTATATGGAATATTCTAATAATATTTCTGAAAGAATATTATGTTTACCACTGTATAGTACTTTGAGTTTACAAGAGCAAGAGTTAATAATAGATATTATAAGGAAGTGTATACAATGAGGATTGGGATAATGCAACCGTACTTTGCGCCATATTTAGGCTATTTTCAGCTCATAAACTATGTTGATAAGTGGGTTGTTTTTGATGATGTTCAATACATATATCATGGGTGGATTAATAGAAATAGGATTTTACATCCTACAAAAGATTGGCAGTATATAACTATTCCTTTAAATAAACATAAAAGAAGTGAAATGATAAAAAATATAGAAATAAACAATAATATAGAATGGAAAAGAAAAATATTAGGGCAACTAAGTATTTATAAAAAGAGAGCTCCTTATTATGAAGAAGTGATAAAAATAGTTGAGAAATGTTTTAATTATAAAAGTTTGAACTTAGTTGACTTTAATGTTAATGTTTTAAAGGAACTTTGTAATTATCTTGGTATTAAGTTCGATTTCATAATATCCTCTCAATATAATTTTAATTATGAAGAGGTTAACACCTCAGGTGATTGGGCATTAGAAATTTCTAAGCAACTTAATGCTACTGAATACATAAATCCATTTGGCGGAATGGAACTATTTGATGAAAAGAAGTTTATTGAAAATAATATTCAGTTAAAGTTTTTAAAGATGGCGGATATAAAATACAATCAGAGAAATAAAGAATTTCAATCAGGCTTATCTATAATTGATATAATAATGTTCAATTCCAAGCTTGAGGTATTGAGTATGCTTGATGGATTTGAGGTGTTTTAATGGGAAAGGAAATTGGTGGTTTCTTTGAGCTGGAACTGAAAAAAGACAGTGAATATCATAAAAATGCAATTAAGCTAAATAGTGCTAGATATTGTATACAATATTTGATAAGAGCAAAAGGATACAAAAAAATATATTTACCACATTATATAGGTAGTAGTGTATTACAACCTATAGTTGAAGAAAATATAGAATATGAATATTATTCAATAGATAGCGCTTTTAAACCATTATTAAAGGCTGATTTAGGCTCAGAAGAAGTAATTTTATATGTTAACTACTTTGGACTAAATTCGAATAACATAAAATATGTTTTAAAGCGATATGATAATGTCATAGTTGATAATACTCAAGCTTTTTTTGAAAAAGGTTCGCAAGAATTTGATAGTGTCTACTCTCCAAGAAAATTTTTTGGAGTACCTGATGGTGGATATTTATATACTGATAAAAAATTTAATATTGAATTAGAAGAGGATATATCATTTAATAGATTTGAACATCTACTAAAAAGAATAGATATGGATGCAAATAATAGTTATAGCTTGTTTAAGAAAAATGAAGAAACATTAGATAATTCCCATATGAAAAAAATGTCTAAAGCAACTATGTCAATTTTATCAAGCATAGATTATGAAGAATGTAAAAAAATTAGAAATAATAATTTTAAATATCTTCATTCGTATCTAGAGAAATATAATAAGATTAGTTTAGATGTAAGTAATTTAAATGGGCCTATGATTTATCCATTTGTGGTAGAGAAATCTGGATTAAAAGATTACTTAATTAAAAATAAAATATATGTGGCTACGTATTGGAAAGAAGTTTTAGAAAGAGTTGAAAAAAATTCATTTGAATATTTATTAGCTAAATATTTAATTCCGTTGCCTATAGATCAAAGGTATTCAGAAAGTGACATGAAACTAATTATAGATATAATTAATGAATTTAACTATTAATAATTAAAAATAAGGAAGTGAAAAAATGAATATACATGGGAAAAAAGTAGTATTAAGATCGATAGAAAAAGAAGATTTAGATACATTAAGAGGAATAATGAATGATCCAGAAGTTGAAAGACTATTAGGGGGATGGGCATTACCAGTTTCAAAATATGAGCAAGAACAGTGGTATGAGAAATCTATAAATAATAAAGATACACTAAGATGGGTTATTGAAACAAAAGAAGATGGCGTCATAGGAATGACTGGATTATGGAATATTGATTGGAAGTATAGAACTGCATTTACTGGAATAAAAATTGGAAATATAGATTATAGGGGCAAAGGATATGGAACAGATGCTGTAATGGCGGTTATGAGATATGCATTTGAAGAACTGCAACTTAAAAGATTGGATGGGGATATAGTTGAATATAATATAGCATCGCAAAAGCTTTATTGTGGAAAATGTGGATGGAAAGAAGAGGGCGTTAGAAGGAAACATATTTTTAAAAATAATAGATACTACGATAGGATATTAGTTGGTATATTAAATGATGAATATTTTCAACTGATAAAAGATAATAAGTATTGGGAGTGAAAATATATTTAATGGAAGTTATAAAAAGATATGAATTACAAATAAAGGAATGATATAAAATATAAGGGGATAGATATGGGAATAATAATTAAAAGTTCCGATTTTAAAGATGGAATGAGGAAATTTATTGCTAACAATAATAAATTTAAAGACTTTCCGATAGTTGTAATGGGAAATAGAAGTTATATAATGGGAATGGAAGTTGAAAGCCCTATAAATAATGAATTTAATAGTATAGTTATAGGAAATTATTCATCTATATCACATAATATAAAATGTATAATTGATGAAAATCATGATTATTTAGCGGTATCTACTTATCCTTGGCAAGCTGTGTTAGGATATAACATGGATTGGAATTTAAATATTAAAGGTCAAATAATTATAGGAAACGATGTTTGGATTGCTCAAGATGTAACTATTTTATCTGGAGTTACTATAGGAGATGGAGCTGTAATTGGAGCAAAAGCAGTTGTGGCTAAAGATGTTCCACCTTATTCAATAGTAGTAGGAAATCCTGCTAGAGTAGTAAAATATAGATTTTCTGAAGAACAAATAAAAAAACTATTAAAAATAAAATGGTGGAATTGGTCTGCAGAGTATATTCATGCAAATAAAGATTGGTTTAATGCTGATATAGATAGCTTTATAGAAGCGTTTTATAATAGGGAATGGGATAGTGAAAATCAAATAGAAGAACTGATATTTGATGCTAAAAAGAATAAAATATTATTCTATCCTGATTTTTATGATAATTATCCTGTATGGAAAAGAGTACTGGAAGAATATTTAAATAAGTTTTCAGGTGATGATAATGTCTCCCTTTTACTTAGAATAGAAGAAAATGATGATTTTGATAAACATGTTTTTGAAATTTCAGAGATGATGGAAAATAAAATAAATGCACCAGATGTATTGATTATTAATGACAGATTAAGTAACGAGGAGGGTTTATTTTATAAAGCTGATTATTACATAACTACAAGGAATATAAACACAGTAAATCATATTAATCTTTCTAACGAATATAACGTTAAAGTTCTATATGGAGTAGACAAACCTATATTTAGAGATGTTGTTTTGAAAGAAGATTAAGATATTTAAAACCCCACAGCAATATAGAAGCCCACTTACTAAAGAGTTACAAAAACTCTAAAGCAAGTGGGCTAAATTTTTTATTTCTTTAACTCAATAACTGAACTGCTCTTACTAACAATCTTAGCGGAGTAAGGTGTTACAAGAGTTCCGTTTTTAGTTAGAAAAGTATTATTTTCTATAATAACCTGCATCAATTCCTCAACTTCTTCATTAGTTAATCCTTCTCTAACATCAGGAATAGTTATAGAGGCTTTACTACCATTGCTGGTGATAAAGACTAGGGAAAGTGAATGATCCATATATCTCACCTCCAGTGCTAGCTAATGTTTTTTCAAAATTCATAATACTATTCTCCTTCAGTTTCTGAAATTTTACTTACTTTAGTTAGTAAATAGTCTCCAGTTTGAGTGTTTAATACTGAAGCTATGGCTTTAGCAACATTTAGAATATTTTCAGTTGGAGCATCAAGCCTTATTCCTGAAAAACTTCTTTTTTTATAGGTTACTTCACCTGAAGGTTTAGTTCCATTGTAGATTTCTATGGCTAAAGTGACTGTTTGCAAATCTTCATTTACATTCATAATAAATCACCTCCTTCCCTAAAATTCAATGTACTAATATAATATGTTGATAAGTTAAAATTGTGTCAATATTTAATGCAAAATGTAGAATAGTGCCTATACTAGAGAGTTTTAGAGATATATAGAAATCTTTTTCTAACTTTTACATAGTATAAAGGGAATAATTTTATTAGGAGAAAGTTTCATGAAGGAAATTACGGTAAGTGAGTTTGGAAGAGATGATAAAGATGAGTATTTAAGCCACTCGGTTTGGACTGATGGAGAGGAGGTTCAAGGAGAGGTTGAGAGAGAAATTTTCTTTAATAAAGATAAAAAGGAAATTAAAGAAGAGGTAATCTTGCCTATAAATAATAATTATCAAACTTCTTTTGATGATGATATAAACTTAGAATGTAAGCTTGAAGATTTAAGATTGACCTTAATAAAACAATATCTTTATGATATTAAAGGTGATCGATACCAAGATGCTTTAAAAATTTCAATCGAGGATATTGGGAAAAAGCTAGATATAATTAAAGAGTCATCAGGAGCTTTAAAAGTTAAAAATATTGGGGCTTTGATGTTTACTGAAAGACCAAAAGATTTTATTCCAGGAAGTTATATAAACCTTGTGCACTTTGAAAATTCATCTGCCGATAAGAAGCATATAATGACGGTTTTTGATGGGCCTATCCATGAACAAATAAGAGGGGTTTTAAGATATGTAAAAACTTATGTACTTAAAATAAATAAACTGGAGAGCGGGGATGTGTGTAACTATCCAATAGATGCTATAAAAGAAGCTGTTGTAAATGCTGTTTATCATAAAAACTATAAGCTGCATATGCCTATAGAGATTAGAATAGATAGGACTAAGTTTGTAATTATAAGTTATCCTGGAGCAGATAAAATTGTAGATGAAAATGAAATAAATGAGGGTGAAGTTTGTGCTAGAATATATAGAAATATAAGGATTGGAGAGTTTTTACAAGGTCTAGTATTTACAACGGGAAACTCTACTGGATTAGGCAAAATGATAAAGGCTATGCATATTAATAATTCCTCGAAACCGATATTTAAAAGCAATGAAAATAGGGATTACTTCTTAGTAAGGTTAAATGTAAATAAAACTTTTTTAGATGAGAAACAAGTAGGTGAAAAGCAAGAACAAGAAGATTATGATGATGTAAATCTAATTGAGAAAAATATTCTTGAACTTTTAAAAGATGGACCTTTAACTAAAAAAGAGATTGCAAATTACTTTGGGTATAAGATTATGTCAGGAGGTGTTAAAAGTTCATTTGACTCGTTATTAGATAAAAAATATATTGAGAGTACTGCAGTAAGACTAAATATCAGAAATCAGAAATACAGACTTATAAAGTAGAATAGTTTGATTTTTATATAAAGATTATCGTATAATTGTAATAAGATGGATTGGGTAGGGTGAATAGTTATGAGTATTAATGATAAACTAGTTGTAAAAAGAGAAGATTTAGAAAAACTAAAAGCTGATTTAAAAGTACTTAAGGTATTGAGTGATAATAAAGATGCTTTAAGGATTATAAATGAGATGTCTGAAGTGATTGAGGATAATCTTAAGTTTGAAGAAATAAACATCAAAGATAAGATTAAAGATAAGATGACTAAAACTGAAGTAACAAACCCTGAATTAAGTTTTAAATTATATATGCTTTATAGAAAGCTAAGTGATGGAAAGATTGATGATGCAGAAGCTGCCAGGGATTTTGAGATATATACAATGATGACGAATTAATAATTGAATAAATTTTAAGCACTTCCTAGTACTCTATTAGGCATAATAGAGTACTAGGAAGTGTTTTTTTACTTTTGTAGTAGATAGTAAGTTTAAGCTTCATATAATAGTAGAGAAAAGATTAACTAAGTTAAGGGGAAGTAATATGAAAGACGAAAGAAAAATTTCTTTTTCTCCTCCAGATATAACAGAGGAGGAAATAGAAGAGGTAACTAAGGTTTTAAAATCAGGATGGATAACTTCTGGACCTAAGGTAGTAGAATTTGAGGACAAGGTTAAAGAATATTGTTCAGTTGACAAAGCTGTAGCAGTTAATTCTGCAACGGAAGCTATGGAGTTAGTTTTAAAGGTTCTTAATATAAAAGGAAAAGATGAAATAATAACAACTCCTTATACCTACTCCTCAACTTCAAGTGTAGCTTTGCATAGGGGACTTAAACCAACTTTAATAGACTTAGAGAAAGATTCCTTTTTTATGGATTTAAATAAACTAGAGAGTGCTATAAATAGTAATACTAAAATGATAATGCCTGTAGATTTTGGCGGAGTTCCTTGTGACTATGATGGTATCAAGGAAGTTTTAAAAGCTAAAAATAGAGAAGATATAATTATACTATGTGACTCTGCACATTCCTTTGGGGGAAAATATAAGGGAGAAGTTGTAGGAGGTCAGTGTGACTTTCATACTTTTTCCTTTCATGCAGTTAAAAATCTAACTACTTCAGAAGGTGGAGCGATTACCTATAATGAGGATATTATTCTAGGAAAAAAAGATCTATACAGAGAGTTTAAAATTACATCTTTACAGGGTCAAACCAAAGATGCACTTTCTAAAACAAAAGCAGGGGCATGGGAGTACGATATCATAACTGATGGGCTTAAATGTAATATGACAGATATAAGTGCAGCTATTGGATTAGTACAACTAAAAAGATATCCTGACATGTTAGAAAAAAGGAAGAAGATTTTTAATGTTTATACAAGTTTGCTTAAAGACTATGATTGGGCTATAGTTCCTTTTGAAAAAGATGATTTAGGAACAGAAACTTCATATCATTTATATCCTTTAAGAATTAGAGAATTTAAAGAAGAGAAGAGAAATAAACTTATTGAGAACTTAGCTAAAAAAGGAATAGCAACTAATGTTCACTTTAAGCCGCTGCCTTTATTTACTTTATATAAGAAGCTAGGATATAAGATTGATCATTATCCAAATGCCCTTTCTCAATATGAAAATGAAATTAGTTTACCCATCTATTCAAGCTTAAGTGTTGAAGATGCTTGTTATGTTGGGGAAGAACTTATTAAAAGTATATAAAATGAACTGAGTCTGTTTTAATTGCAGACTCTTTTAAATTCACCTATAAAGTTTTTAAAGTTTATCTTCGATATAAATTATATATAGAAATTTATTGGAGTGATGAATGTGAGATTAAACACTAACTTAATGTCTCTTAATGTTTATAAAGGATATACAAAGGCACTTAAAACTCAAGAAACTGCTTTTAACAGAATATCTACTGGGTTAAAGATTAACTCGGCGAAAGATGATCCTAATAATTTAGGACAGTCTGAGATGTTAAGACTTCAAATAAGAGGACTTCAAGCAGCGGGAAGAAATCTACAAGATGGAGCATCTATGCTTCAAACCTTTGATGGAGCTTTAAATTCAGTTTCTGAAAGTTTATCTAGAATGAAAGAATTAATTGTTCAAGCTAACTCAGATTCTTTAAATGATGAAGATAAAGCTATTATTCAACAAGAAGTAAGCCAATTAAAGGAACATATAAACTCAGTAACTAAGGATACTGAATTTAATGGAGTAAAGTTGTTGAATGACCAAAATGTAACTGACAATAATAAACCTGGATTTATAAATACAACAATTGGAGCGAATGTAGGAGAACTTGCAAAAATTCCTACATTTAATACAAGTACAACAAATCTAGGCAAAGATGGCGTAGGTTATTTAGAGGAAATCAATGTTCTTGATCCAACTATGCGTAATAAAAATCTTGAAATTCTTGATTCAGCTGTAAATAGTGTAAATTCTATTAGAAGTAAATATGGAGCTATACAAAACAAGTTTGAATCTTTATCTCAGGGTTTAGGGGAAATCTCTCAAGCTGTAGAAAATGCAGATAGTAGTTTAAGAGATGCAGATATAGCTGAAGAAATGATGAACTATTCAAGAGAATCTATATTAGTAAACTCTTCTATAGCCATGATGGTTCAAACAAATAAGCTTCCACAAGACGTTCTTCAGATATTAGAAAGAATAAAATAGTCGAAATTTGTTGTATGATTGTACCTTTTTTTGATATTAAATGTATGTTAAAGTAGAAAATGGAGTTTTTAGAATAAAAAATTATTCTGAAAACTCTTTTTTTATTTTATAGAATAAGATATCATATATCTAATGAGTAATCATTATTATTAGGCAGAAAATTCTGACAATTAAATGTGAAAAGCAGGTTTTGATAAGTTAAAAGTTATTAACAAAGATTAAAATCAATTAAAAATATAAATAAAGACATGAAAACTTGAAAAATTATGTAGAAATATCTTTAAATATAAATTATAATTATATTAAATTGTTTGTTGGATTTTAGGGTTTTAGTAAGAATGATGTAAGAATTTAAATATATAAAGAGAGGATATGAGAAAATCTATGGCGAATATATCAGAATCAACATATAATTTAATCAAAAGTGGATTAAATGCTTCTTCATTAAGAGGAGAAATTATATCGAATAATATATCTAACATTAATACAGCAAATTTTAAAAGAAGCTATGTATCTTTTGAAGATCAATTTAAGAAGAGTTCTAGTGAATTATCATTAAAGGTAACTAAAAACAAACACATAACTGATAACAACGCTTCTGGTACAGCTAAAGTCTTAAAAGATGAAAGTACAAGCATGAGGACAGATGGAAACAATGTAGATTTAGAACTTGAAAAAACTAATCAGGCAGCTAATACTATGCTTTATAATGCCTTAGTTACTTCAGCTAATGGAAAGATAAGCAATTTAAGATATGTTATAACAGGTGGAGGTAAATAATTATGAGTATGTTTAATGCATTAAAGATAAGTTCTTCAGGATTAACTGCTGAAAGACTTAGAATGGATACAATTTCATCAAATATAGCTAATGTAAACACTACTAGAGGTGAAGATGGAAAACCTTATGTAAGAAAAATAGCTGTATTTAAAGAAATTTTAGATAATAAAACAGGTGGAGCAGGGGTAAAGGCTGAGAAGATAGTTGATGATCCATCTCCATTAAGAAAAGAGTATGACCCTTCACACCCAGATGCTGATGAAGAAGGTTACGTAACACTTCCAAATGTGAATATATTAAATGAAATGGCGGATATGATTTCAGCTTCAAGATCTTATGAAGCAAACATAGATACATTAAATGCAAATAAAAGTATGTTTATGAAAGCACTAGAAATAGGAAGGTAGGTATAATACGTGAAGATAAATTCATTCATTCCAAATGAACAGATTTTTAACACAAGTAATGAAAATAAAAATAGCAAAGTAAGTGAAACTGGTGGAAGTGATTTCTTTAAGATATTAAAGGACAAGCTAAACGAAGTAAATGAACAGCAGGTTAATGCTGATGAAATGACAACCAAGATGATTCAAGGTGAAGATGTTGAAGTACACGATGTTATGCTTGCAGCAGCAGAAGCTCAAACTTCTCTACAACTAGCAGTACAAGTTAGAAATAAAATAGTTGAGGCTATCCAAGAAATAAATAGAATGCAGATATAATGATAACAGTGAGGAGTTAATAATGGAGAAAATAAAAGAGATTATAAAGAAGTTCCAAGAGAAATTTAAGTCTCTTTCAAAAGGAGTTAAAATTTCTCTGATTATTGCCCTAGTTGCATTAGTAGTTGGTATTATAACCTTTAGTTTTTACTCTAGTAAAAATAAGTATGGTATTTTATTTAGCGATTTGGAAGCAAGTGATGCACAAACTATAACAGCTAAGCTTAAAGAAGCAAAAGTTGATATGAAGATAGACGGGCAAAGCATTTTAGTACCAAAGGAAAAGGTAAGCGAACTAAGATTAGAACTAGCAACAGAAATTAAGTCCGGAAGTAAAGGCTATGAACTTATGGACCAAAGTAGTTCTTTTGGTATGACAGATGAGGAATTTCAAGTAAAGAAAATACGAATGCTTCAAGGGGAGTTAGAAAAAACTATAAAAAGTTTTTCTCAGATAGAAGCAGCAAGAGTACATATAACCCCTGCACAAAGTTCAGTGTTTGTTAAGGATAAAACACCTGGCAAGGCTGCTGTTTATATACAGTTAAAAGCAGGAAAAACCTTGGAAAATGATCAAGTAAAAAGTATAGTAGCATTAGTTTCAGGAAGTACAGAAAACATTCCAAACGAAAATGTTGAAGTTATGGATTCGGATATGAATCTTTTATCTAAAGGTTTGTTTGATGATAATGGAGTTGAAAGTGCAACTTCAGTAGATAAACAAAGAGCAGCTGAAAAGCAGTTTGAAAAAGAACTACAACAAGCAATTATAGGTTTATATGAGCCAGTTTTAGGTAAAGGAAAAATATCAGCTCAAGTTAATGCTGATTTAGATTTTGATTCAAAAGCTCAAACACAAACGATTGTAGATCCCAATAAGGTTATAGTGAGTCAAGAAACCTCTAAAGATGTTAACCAAAATGGAACTACAACAGATGGAGCAAGTCCAGTTGATAATAATACAAGCAACACAATCGAAACAGAAAATGGTTCAGGGACTTCATCAAGTGAGAAACAAACCACAAATTATGATTATGGTAAAACAGAGACTAAAACTATAAGTGCTCCAGGTGGAATAAAAAGAGTTACAGCATCCGTTATGGTAGATGGAAACTTAGATGCAGCTACTCAAGAGCAGATGAGTAAATCTATAGCTAACGCTATAGGGCTTAAAGCAGATAGAGGAGATGAAATATCTGTTATAGGTATGACCTTTGATCCTACTGCAAATCAAGAAGCAAAAGATCAATTAGATGCTATGCAAGAAGAGATAGCTAAACAAGAAAGAATGGCTTTAATAAGAAATATTGCTATAGGAGCTGGTATAGGAATTATAGCTATAATAGCGCTTATCATATTCTTAAGAAGCAGAAGAAAGAAAGATGGGGATGAAAGACCACATGTCCTAGACATAGTTGTAGGAGAACAAATAAAACCTAAAGAAACAGTGGTTTATAATCCAATAGATTTTGAACCTAACGATGAAGCTAGTCATATAGAAAGTGAAGTTAAAAAATACGCAAAGGAAAAACCAGAACAAGTAGTTGAAATACTTAAGTCTTGGCTTAATGAAAGAGAGAGGTGATTGAGTGGCTAAAGATACAAAACTAACTGGAGTTCAAAAGGCTGCAATTCTTTTTATTACTTTAGGACCAGAGGCATCCTCATCCATAATAAAAAAGTTGCCAGAAAGTGAAATTCAAAAAATAACTTATGAAATAGCTAACATAACCTCAGTTACATCTGAACAAAGACATGGTATATTAGACGAATTTGTAGAGATGAATAAAGCTAGAGACTATCTTTTAGAAGGTGGTATGGATTATGCAAGAGTACTACTTTCTAAAGCTTTAGGGGCTCAAAGAGCTGAGGAGATATTAGAGAAGGTTTCTGATGCTACAGCTCAATATAGACCTTTTGCAATAGCAAGAAAAGCAGATTCACAACAGCTTTTAAATGTAATAATCAATGAGCATCCTCAAACTATAGCTTTAATACTATGTTATCTTCAGGCAGACAAGTCAGCTCAAGTTTTAGCTGAACTACCAGAAGAGATACAATCAGAGGTTGCATATAGAATAGCTACAATGAGTAATACTTCTCCAATGGTAATTAAAGAAATCGAAAAAGTTCTAGAAGGAAAGTTATCATCTGTAATTAGAACAGAAATGACTACCTTAGGTGGAGTAGATACCCTTGTTGATATATTAAACCAAGTTGATAGAACTACTGAAAAGAATATTACAGAAAGCTTAGAGAGAGAAGATGCAGAGTTAGCTGATAGAATTAAGAGTTCTATGTTTGTATTTGAAGATATCATCACTCTTGATGATGTATCTATTCAAAGAGTTCTTAGAGAAACAGATGCTAAAGAACTTGCACTTGCTCTTAAAGGATGTTCAGAAAGCGTTGCTGAAGCTATATTTAGAAATCAATCCAAGAGAGCAGCTGCTTCATTGAAAGAAGATATGGAATTCTTAGGACCAGTAAGACTTATGGATGTTGAAAAGGCTCAACAAAAGATTGTTTCAGTAATTAGAAGACTAGATGAAGCCGGAGAAATAATAATTTCAAGAGGTGGAGAAGATGCGCTCATCTTATAGTGTAATAAAAAAAGATAACTTAAAATCAGGTGAACAAAAAGTAATAACAACTAGCTATACTTCTGTTTCTAGAGCATCCTTTAGTGAGGATGGCTCTGGAGCGGACAATAGAGATGACATAATGCAAAGCTTCAATTCCATAGGAGAAAACATTGTAAAAAATGCTCGAAGAGAAAGAGACAATATTTTATATAAGGTTATGGAAGAGGCAAAGACTATAGAGAAAGAAGCTTATGAAAAAGGATATGCACAAGGTGAAAGTAATGGTTATGAAGATGGTCACGAAAAAGGCTATAGAGAAGCTTATGATGGAACTATAGTAAAAGCACAAGAAGAAGCAAATAGATTAATAAGTGAAGCCAACGAAGTTCTTTTAAAGTCTAATGATGTTTATACCAAATATTTAGAAGATAAGAAAAAAGAAATAGTCAATCTGGCTATAAATATTGCAGAGTCAGTTTTAAAAAGAGAGTTAGGAAAAGAAAATGGTATAGATGAATTAGTTCAAGAGTATATAGAAGCTTCAAAAGGGAATAAAGTCTTTTTAATAAAGTGTAATAAAAAACATAGTGAAAGTATAAAAGCTCATGTTCAAGAGTGGAAAAGTTATTATGGTATTGAAGAAATTCATCTAATTGAAGATGAAAGTATTCCAGAAGGAAATGCTGAGATACATAAAGATAACGGTAAATGTATAGTTGGAATTGATATAGGTATGGAAAAGATTAGAGATGCTTTAATTGGGTAGGTGAATATATGATTTCAATAGATTTTGAGCTTTTAAATAAAAAGGTTAAGGGATTATCCCCTACATACATAGAAGGAAAAGTTAAAAAAATTATAGGATTAACTGTTGAAGTTGAGGGCATTAAAGCCTTTGTAGGTGAACTTTGTACAATCTATAATGAGAGAAATATTCCTATAAAGTGTGAAGTTGTAGGATTTAAGGATAATGAAGTTATACTTATGCCACTTGGAGAACTTAATGGGATATCACCAGGTTGTAAAGTGGTTCCTGAGAGAAAACCTCTTAGCGTAAAGTGTAGTGATAATCTTTTAGGTAAGGTATTAGATGGATTAGGAAATCCTCTAAATGAAGATGAGATAGGTTTTGGAGAAGATTATCCTTTAGATAATTCTCCTCCAGATCCATTAAAAAGAAGAAGAATAAAAGATGTTCTTCCAACTGGGGTTAGAGCTATAGATGGATTCTTAACTTGTGGAGAAGGTCAGAGAATTGGAATATTTGCAGGTAGTGGAGTTGGTAAAAGTACTACCTTAGGTATGATAGCTAGAGAAGCTAAAGCAGACATAAATGTCATAGCATTAATCGGAGAAAGAGGTAGAGAGGTTTTAGACTTTATTCAAGCTGATCTTGGAGAAGAAGGAATGAAAAAGTCAGTAGTAGTATGTGCAACCTCAGATAAACCTGCACTTATAAGATTAAAAGGAGCACTTACAGCTACAGCAATAGCTGAATATTTCAGAGATCAAGGTAAGAAGGTTATCCTTATGATGGACTCTGTTACTAGATTTGCAATGGCTCAAAGAGAAGTAGGGTTAGCTATAGGAGAACCTCCAGCAACTAAAGGATATACTCCTTCAGTTTTTGCGAAACTTCCTATACTTATGGAGAGATCAGGAACTTCAGATAAAGGTTCAATAACAGCTTTTTATACAGTTTTGGTTGATGGTGATGATTTTAATGAACCTATCGCCGATGCTGTAAGAGGTATATTGGATGGACATATAGTTTTATCTAGAGCGTTAGCTCATAAAAATCACTACCCAGCTATTGATATTCTTAACTCAGTTTCAAGACTTATGCCATCTATTGCAGAGGATAATCATAAAGATGCTGCATCGAAGGCCAGAGATTTGTTAGCTACTTATAAGGAAGCAGAGGATTTAATCAATATAGGTGCTTATGTCAGTGGAAGTAACAAAAAAATTGACGTAGCTGTTCAATATAATCCTTATATTGAGAAGTTCTTAAAGCAAGGAATAAAAGAAAAATGTGGGTTTGATGAAAGTGTTAGAACATTAACATCAATGTTCTAGATGGAGGAAAGATGGCTGATAGATTTGTTTTTGGTTTAGAAAAATTGTTAGACATAAGGGTTAAAAAAGAAGAAGAGTCTATAAGAGAGTTTCAAGAGGTAACAAGACAAAAGAAGATTGTTGAAGACCATCTAACTTCTCTAAAAGATGATTATGAAAAACATAAGGGAATAAAAAAAGGTGAAAGTGTAGTCTACCAAAAGATAAAAAGAAACTATCTAATGGCACTTACTCAAGGAATAGACCAAACTGAAAGAGAGTTAGTTGATAAAAGTAAACAAGTTGACTACAAAAGAGAGATAGTAAAACAAAAGACTGTAGATAGAAAAACAGTAGAACTACTAAAGGATAAAAAGTTTCAAGCCTTTAAACAAGAGCAAGATAGGGTAGAGAGAGTTAGTAATGATGAATTCGCTCTATATTCATATTTTAGAAATAGTGAAAGGGGGTGAGAAATAAGTGAATATTAGTCAGATAAACTATACGCCAGACTTTAAAGTTGATAATACTTCTTATAAGTCAACTACTGAAAGTAGTGACAAAAAGAGTTTTAAGGATACTTTAGATAAAAGTACAGGTGTAGATAAAACTACTAAGAAGGTTGAAAACAATGAATCGAGTAAACCTAAAGATGTTGAAAATACAAATGAAGTTAAAAAAGAAGCAGTTAAAAACGATGAAACTAAAGTAGAAAACAAAGTTGAAACAACATCAAATAAAAAATCAACAGAAACTTCAAAATCAGATGAAGTTTCAAAAGAAGAAATTAAACCAGATTTCCTGGGAAATAAAGATGAAGAAGTTAACGAGGTTGTGATATCTACTTTAAGCAGTTTATTGAACCTACTTAATACAATTAAAAATCAAATTACTACTTCAGAAGTAAAGTCTGGGGAAGTTTCTACAGAGTTAAGTAGTTTAGTAACTAAGTTAGTAAATGGAGAAGTAACTTTAAAGGATGTATTATCTAATCCAAAACTATCATCTGATTTAAAAGAAGCGTTTAAAGCTAACAACTTTGACAATCTACTTAATGAAAAAGATGGCAAGTTAGGACAAGAAGTTATGAAACTTTTTAATTTAGAATTAACTGATGAAGTTAAAACAAGTGATATAAAAACTCTAGTGGACAATTTAGTAGCTAAGGTTTCAGAAGTTTTAGATAATGCTTCAACTAACAAGATGGTTAAAAACTTAGATCAAAAACCAACAGTATTAGATAAGTTAACTACACTAATTAGCAAAGAGTTAGAAGTACCTGTAACTAAAGTTGAAACTAATGCTAAAACAAATGAACTTCAAAGTTTGTTAAATGAACAACCTAAAAAAAGTGATTTTGATGTATTAGAACCAAAAGTTCAATATAGAACTACTGAAACTAATTCAAACTCAGTTAAAGTTGACCAAGAAGATAAAGTTAGTTACACAAAGTCAGAAACTACTGCTAAAGAAGATAAGTTTTTAAGTGGACTTCTTAGCGATAATAGTAAAGATGAAAAAACTTTACCAAAAGTAATTCAATTTACACCACTTAACAGTACAACTACTGCAAGTAATGTTTCAAATGAAACACCGGTAGTATCTAAAAATACAGTTGTACAAGATGTAATAAAAACTTTTAAGTATATGGAAGACAATAGTTTAAAAGAACTTACTGTTAAGATTAAACCTAAAGAGTTAGGCGAAATAACTATAAAGCTAATAACTCAAGGTGAAATTATGAAAGCAAGTATAAACGCATCTAATAAGGAAACTTATGATTTATTAAGTTCTAAAGTTCCAGAAATAAAGCATGCATTAAATACTCAAAACATTAAAATTGAAGATGTAAGTATAGATTTCAATGATAGTTTTCAATCATTCCAATCTGGAGAAGGTAATTTTTCTAGAGAAGAAAGGAACAGTTCACAAAATACTACTAAATACTCTGCTAAAGATAGTATAGAAGCTACAGATGCAGAAGATAATTTAGAAACTTTAAATAATTTAAATATTTTAGCATAGGAGGGAAAAGAATGGCTTCAACAAGTGCAATTGGATACAATGGGTCAGCTACTGCAACGGATAGAGGAACTAAGATAGTGAAAGCTGGTAGTGATTTAAATAAAAACTCATTTTTGAAGATATTAGCAGCAGAGTTATCCAATCAAGATCCAACAGCTAATGTAGATTCAACTCAATACATATCTCAGATGGCTCAGTTTACATCAATGGAGCAGATGGCAAATCTTAATAGTACAATGTCAGGCTTTGCTAATAATTCATTAGTTGGAAAAGGTGTAACCACAAATGTGTTAGATAGTAAAGGAAATGCGTATACAGGAGTTGTTCAAGCCGTTACAACACAAAATGGTGTTACAAGCGTATCAGTAGAGGTTAATGAGGATGGGAAAAATATTTATAAAGACTTTGATTTAAGTAGTATAGTAAGTGTCATAAATGTTCCTGATTACTCTATACCAGTATTAACCAGTTTGAATGGGAATATGAGCTTTTTATTAGCATCAGGTTTTATAGGTAAAAATGTTGAGTTAACTGAAAAAGATAGTAGCGATAAAAATATTAAAGGAACAGTTATTGGTGTAAGTAAAGATAACGGAGTTGTAAATATAAAGCTAAAAGTAGATGGCAGTGATGAAATATTGACAGTAAGTGTTGATAAAGTAAGCAAAGTAGAAAATAAAGAATAGAAGTGATTAAAGATGGGCTATAGAATAATTAATGGCAGAGCCTATCCTGTAGGAAATTTCCCAGAATATAAAGATCCTGTTACTAAAAATAGTAAGGTAACTGGAGAAACTTTTAAAGAAGTTTTAGATAGGCAAATAGAAAAGACAAGTGGAGGGTTTACACTTTCCAAACATGCCGCAGAAAGATTGGACAATCTTAATTTTACAAAAGATGATTACAAGGAAATAGAAAGAGGATTAGGTAAGGCTAGAGAAAAAGGCTCAAAAAATACTCTTATGCTTTATAAAGATGTGGCTATAATAGCTTCAGTTCAAAATAACACCGTAATAACTGCTGTTGATAAAGAAAGATCAAAAGAAAATGTATTTACAAACGTAGATAGCGTAGTAATTTTATAGGCTGGACCTTAAATAAGGAAGCCTTCACCTGCTGAATGATAGATGCAGGAAAATAAAAAAACTTGGAGGTAAGAAAATATGTTAAGATCAATGTATTCTGGAATATCTGGAATGAAAGCAAATCAAACAAAATTAGATGTTATAGGTAATAATATATCAAACGTTGGAACAACTTCATTTAAAGCTTCAAGAGCTAAGTTTCAAGATATGTTATATCAAAATGTTAAAGATGCTATGACTCCTTCAACAAATCAAGGTGGAGTTAATGCTAAGCAAGTAGGACTTGGAGTTCAACTTTCAAGTATTGATAGAATAATGACACAAGGTATGATGCAACCTACTAATAGAGCACTAGATGTTGCAATAGATGGTAATGGATACTTCATGGTAAGTAGTGGTCCAGCTGTTTTAGGTGATAATACTTTAGAAGTTTCACATACTGCTGGTTCACATAACATAACTGATCAATCATTATCAAGTTCAGGATCTAAGATAATGTACTCAAGAGATGGTGCATTTACATTAGATGAAAGTGGAAACTTATTAACTTCAGATGGATATAGAGTATTAGGATATACATTAACTAATGATGATAATGCTCAAGCTGCTACAGCTATATCTCCAGATGGAATGAATCTATCAAGTATAAATTTTAGTTTCGGTCCAGGATCACAGCTTAATGGTTATAAGATAGCATTTGGAAAGATTTCTCCAGGAACAGTTGCTTCAGCAGAAGTTGATAAAACAAATAAAGTAATAGTTATAAATGGAGATTTTTCAGAAACTTCAACTTTAACTACTGCTCAAGTGGAGTCAGCAGTTAATAAAGCTGTATCCTCAGCTGGAATATCTCAAAGAGTAAAAGCTTCAGGTGAAATACCAGCTTATGCTTCTATAGGAACTAAAGCTATAGAAGGTGGTTCAGATGCTACAGCACCAGATTCAGTTAGACTAGTAGGAGTTCAGATAAACTTTGAAAAAGGTGAAGAACTTAATGGATACTCATTTAAAATTGACCAAATAGCTAATGGAGGCACAACCACAGCTGCAATAGATACAACTAACAAAGTTATAACTATTTCAACTGATTTATCTAGTGCAACTCCAGATGATATAGTTAATGCTATTAATGCACAGTTAAGTGCTACAACTAACCCAGAAACAACTGCAGTATTTGCGCAAAAACTTAAATCAGGGACAGGGGTTGTTTCACCAATATCAGGAACAGAGGTTACAGCAGCTGGTGCAACAGCAACAACAGCTCCAACAGCTACAATACAAGGATTAAATATAACTTTACCTACTGGAACCTTAACTGATTATAAAATATCAATAAATAGAGTAAATGGACCTACCCCAGCTACAGCAGCAGTAGATGCAACTAATCATGAAATAGTTATTAACGGAGATTTCCTAACACCTTCAACTACCTTAGCAGCTGATCTTCAGGCAGCAATTGCAGCTGTTTTACCTGGAAGTACAGTTACTGGAAATGGGAAAGCTTTAACAGGATTAGAAAGCACAACTATACAAGGTGGAGCAAAAGATAGTAAACCATCTGATCAAGAAGCTTTTGGTATGAAATTTACTTTTGCAGAAGGTGGATCTTTAAACGGGTATAAGATTCAAATAGGAAAAATTACTAAAGGTACAGATCTTTCAACTGTGGTAGATGAAAAAGCAAAAACAATAACAATAAATGGAGACTTTACAACAACTCCTACAACTTTAGATAACAATAAGATACAAGCTTCTTTACGTAAAGCACTTAATGATAAAGGGTTAACTCAATTAGTTACTGTAGCTAATGCACCTAAAACTATATCAGAAGCTATAACTGCAACTGAGGTTACAGGCGGAACACCGGTGCAAAGTTTAAATGCTGATGGAACAATATCATTTGTTGATGCTACTAAAGACTTAAAATCATATGATGGAGCTTTAAAATCTTTGAAAATTCCAGAAACAGTTGTAGTTCCAGGAACTGGACAAGAATTAAAGGTTAAGTCTTACACTATAGATAAAACAGGAGTAATAAGTGCAATCTTAGAAGATGGTTCAGTTGCGGCTTTAGGTCAAATAGCTATGGCAAGTTTCAGAAATTCAGAAGGTTTAACTTCTTTAGGTAAAAACCTTTATGAAGCATCAGCAAACTCAGGTGGAGCTACTATAAAGAGTGGGCTTGAAACTACTGGAGAAGATAACTCTAAAGGTTATGGAGACAATGTTCAAGGTATGCTTGAAATGTCAAATGTTGACCTTGCAGAACAATTCACAGATATGATAGTTACAAACAGAGCTTTCCAAGCAAGTGGAAAGATGATAACAACTGGAGATGAAATTCTTCAAGATATAATAAATCTAAAAAGATAATTAATTAGTTGAGAGTTGAAATTTGAAGGTTAAGAGTAAGTAAAGAAATTCAGATATAGGATTTCGGTTGGATCTCTTAACTCTTCACTATCACTCTCAATTAAACTAAATTGGAGGGTATATATGGTTAATTTAACAGCTATGAATGGAAAAGAACTTATACTTAATGCAGAACACATAGAGAAGATTGAAGAAGTTCCAGAAACTATAATTACTCTAACTAATGGGAAGAAGTACATTGTCTTAGAAACACCAGAAGAAGTAGTGGATAGAGTAATAAGATACAAGAATAGAATTTTTAATATGAAGCTGTAGGAGGAACAACATGAAGAGGACAGATATATTAACCATAGCAGGGCTAGTGGCTGCTATAGTTTTAACTATATGGGGAATGGCTATGGGAGGAACCAACATGATAATTTTCTGGGATGCAGCATCAGTTGCTATCACAGTTGGTGGTTCCTTTGCAACAGTAGTAATTACTGCATCTTCAGAAGACTTTAAAAATTTGCCTAAGGTTTTTATGCAAAGTTTTAAAGAGTCAAAAGAATCAAGAATTGATTTAGTTAGTAGATTTTCTGGACTTTCCAAAAAAGCTAGAAGAGAAGGTCTATTATCTCTTGAAGATGAAATAAATGGAGTAGAGGATGAATTTCTTAAAAAAGGGCTTCAGATGGTTGTAGATGGAATAGAGCCAGAAACTATAAAAGAAATAATGGAGCTTGAAATAGGAGAAATGGAAAACAGACATGAAAGAGGTATAAATTTACTTCAACAATGGGCGGCTTATGCGCCTGCATTTGGTATGATAGGAACTTTAATAGGTCTTATTCAGATGCTTGCAGCTCTTGATGACCCTTCAAACATAGCTTCAGGTATGGCAAAAGCTCTAATAACAACTTTTTATGGATCTGCTTTGGCGAATATATTCTTAGTACCTATAGCAAATAAGTTAAGTACAAGAAGTGGAGATGAAGCATCTTTTAGAGAAATGATGATTGAGGGAGTTTTAGCAATTCAATCTGGAGTAAATCCTAGAATAATAGAAGAAAAGTTAAATACATATCTTACACCTAAGGAGAGACTAGCGTATTTACAAAAATCAATAAGTGCTAATGAAGGAGTTGCTGAGTAATGGCTAGAGAAAAAAAGCCTAAAAAAGAAGTTAAAACTGATGCATGGCTAGCAACTTATGGGGATATGGTTACCCTAGTATTAACTTTCTTTGTTTTAATGTATTCTTTTTCTAGTGTTAATGAAAAAAAATTAGCATCAATTGCAAGTGCATTAAATAGTTTATTAACTGGAAATTCTAGTAATACTATTATGGACGGGCAGGGAGAGATGTTAGAAGCACCAGAGGTTACGGCTCCATCCATGTATGATCAAGTAAAAGAATTTATTGAAAAAAATGATTTAGAGGATGTAGCAGAGATAAAAAATGATGCAAGAGGTGTAATCATACAGCTAAAAGATAGCATATTATTTGATTCAGGTAAAGC
This sequence comes from Clostridium sp. YIM B02506, assembly GCF_022324845.1. Taxonomy (NCBI): domain Bacteria; kingdom Bacillati; phylum Bacillota; class Clostridia; order Eubacteriales; family Clostridiaceae; genus Clostridium; species Clostridium sp. YIM B02506. Next base: position 325,331 of record NZ_JAKGTG010000002.1, on the reverse strand, counting down.
TGACCTAATACCTCAGAGTAAAGAGGTTTTAGATAAGATAAGCTCTTTGATGGCAACTATGGATAATAATTTCATTATTGAAGGGCATACGGATAACATACCTATTAACACTTATAAATTTAGTGATAACTGGGAACTGTCATCTGATAGAGCAACAAGTGTTATAAGATATTTTACTCAAGCTAAAGGGTTAGATAGTACTAAGTTTCAGTCAGCCGGTTATGGCGAGTTTAGACCTCTAGTAGATAATTCTACAGAAGAAAATAGAGCAAAAAATAGAAGAGTAAACATATTAATTGTAGCTACTGAAAAGGAGAGTAATTAAAATGGCTGAGAATAAAGACAAAAAAGAGAAAAAAGGTGGCAAAGGTAAATTTATAATAATAGTATTACTTATTATTGTTTTTGCTGGAGGTGGAACCTTTGCTGGAGTTTATTTTTATAAGCAATCTAAAAATGCAGCAGTAGAAAAGAAAGTTGAAAAGGCTTATTTTGTAGCAGGTGAAGAAGCACTTTTAATAAATCTTAAGGACTCAGGTGGGAAAAGATATGTCAAGGTTAAAGTGACATTAGGTTATGATTCTTCGGTTAAAGATTTACCTAAAGAGCTTGAAACTAATCTTTCATTAATAAGAGATAGAATAATTACAACCTTTAATGCAAAAACTGCAGATGAAGCATTAGGAAATAAAGTTGCTATCCAAAAAGAGATAATGGAGAGTATAAATTCAGAACTTAAAAAAGGTCAGATATTAGAAGTAGTTTTTTCTGATTTTACAGTTCAGTAAGGATGAGTATATGGAAAGTGTGGATCTAATATTTAGATTTATAATTGTTTTACCTATAATTATTTTTCTATTAATATTAACTTTAAGGTTTTTAAACAATAAATCTGTATCCTTAGCTAAGGCTAATTATTTAAATGTAATTGAAAAAATTCAACTTACAAAAGAGTGTACTTTAGCTATTATAAAAACAGGGGAAGATGCTTTAGTTGTAGCTATAACTTCTGGTGGGGTAGGGACTTTAAGAAGACTTTCTAAAGATGAATTACAAACTATCTTGGATAATAAAGAAGAACATAGAAAAGAGCTAGTAGAAAGTTATCAAAAATATTTAGATAAGATTAAGTATAGAGGAAAGAAGTAATGAAGAAAAAAAGAGTAATTATATATACAATTATGTTTTTAGCAATATTTTTTACAATTAGTCAGAAGGCTTTTGCAGCACCTAACTTAAGTGTTTCTCTAGATGGTGGAGATACGCCTACAGACTATGTAACAAATATAAAATTATTAATATTCTTAACCATTTTAACTTTGCTGCCTTCCTTTATAGTGATGGTGACTTCTTTCACTAGAATAGCTGTAGTTTTATCCTTTCTTAAAAATGCTATAGGAGCTCAGCAAGCAATACCATCTCAGGTTATGGTTGGACTAAGTTTATTTCTAACCCTTTTTATAATGCAACCAGTTTACAATGAGATAAATACAAATGCTCTTCAGCCTTATATGGAAAACAAAATAACACAAGAACAAGCAATAGAGGCAGGTTCAAAACCTTTAAGAGAGTTTATGATAAAGCAAACAAGACCGAAGGATTTAGAACTTTTTGTTGAAACATCAAAAATAGATACCACTGATTTAACAAAGGATAATGTTCCACTATATGTTGTGATACCAGCCTTTGTTATAAGTGAATTAAAAACAGCATTTACAATAGGATTTTTAATATTTTTACCATTTTTAATAATTGATATGGTTGTAGCCTCTGTACTTATGTCTATGGGAATGTTTATGCTTCCTCCTGTCATGGTATCTCTTCCATTTAAATTACTTTTATTTGCTATGGTAGATGGTTGGTATTTAGTAGTAAAATCTCTTATTATGAGTTTTGCGTGAGGTGATTAGATGAGTGAAAATATGGTTTTAGGTATAGTTAAAGATGCAATAGTAACTGCATTAACAGTTGCAGCGCCATTTTTAGTTATAGCCTTGGTTTTAGGTTTAATTATAAGTATAATACAGGCAACCACACAGATACAAGAACAAACCCTTACCTTTGTTCCGAAGCTTATAGGAGTAGCGGTAGTAGGGTTATTACTAGGTAGTTGGATGTTTCATAAGTTATTAGGATTTACAGAAAGAATTTTTCAAATAATAGCTAATATAACCAAGTAGGAGGAAAAATCTTGATTAATACAGATTACTTTTTAGCAATTTTCTTGATTTTCCTTAGAGTAGGTGCCTTCCTAATGCTTGGAAGAATTTTTTTCCCGTCAGGAACTCCAGGAACTGTAAAAGCATTTTTTGCTTTTATCCTTTCTTATATGATAATTGGAGGAATTGACTACTCTGTAGTAAATAGTATAGATAATAATTTCCTTCTTATGTTTTATTGTGTAAATGAAGTAATGACAGGAATAATTTTAGCTATGATAGTCAACATATGTTTTGACTTCATTAAATTTGCAGGAGCATGGATGGATACCCATATAGGGCTTAGTATGATAAATCTTTTTGATGCTTCATCTCAAAGCACATCAACTCTTTTAAGTAATATATTTCATTGGATTGGCATAATGGTATTTTTCCTTATAGACGGACACTATATGTTAATTAAATCTTTAATAGAAAGTTTTCAAGTTGTATCATTAGGAACAACTATAATTTATCAAGAAACAATAAATCAAGTTTTTTTAAGTATTTCACAGTATTTTATAATAGGTTTGAAAATAGCAATACCAATAGTATTGATTATTATAATAGCAGATGTCTGCATGGGGTTAGTTTCTAGATCTGTTCCACAGTTAAATGTAATGATTTTAGGAATGCCTCTTAAGATTTTAGTTGGATTTTTATGTATAATAATAGCAATGCCTATATTAGTAAAGTTTATAATAAGTGCATTCAATTTAATACCCGAAATATTTAGAGGTATTTATGGAGCTATACCTTTGGTTTTTATCTTTGCAGATGATAAAACTGAAGAAGCTACACCAAAGAAAAAAGGTGAATCAAGAAAAAAAGGTCAACTTCCAAGAAGTAAGGATGTAGGTTTAGCTTTTACTTTACTTATATGTACATTAGTAATATCTTTATTTAGTGGATTTATTGCAGGCAATTTTAAAAGTGACATGATATATTTTTTATCTTCAGATTATAAGCAGGAGATTACAGATATTTCAGCTAAAAACTATGGAATGTTTGTAATGCTTAGAATGGCTATGGGAATCTTTCCTGTTGTAATACCTATAATGGTAGGTGGAGTAGTTGCATCTTTAATGCAAACAGGATTTTTGCTTACAGGTGAACCTCTTAAACCATCTTTAGGAAAGTTAAATCCTCTAAAAGGTATAAAAAATATGTTTTCTAAAAGAAGTCTTTTAGAACTTGTAAAAAATCTAATTGTCATAAGCATTATAGGATATCTAGCTTATGACTTTGTAATGGCAAACTACAAAAGTATCTTATCTATGGGGAATGTATATTTTCCAAGTTTGGGTTTAGAAATTAAAAATCTAGTTATGGGTATATTTACTAAAATAACCATGTTAATGATTGTTTTAGCTATAATAGATTATGTTCTTCAACGAAGAATTTTTAGTAAAGAAATGAGGATGAGTAAACAAGAAGTTAAAGAAGAGTTTAAGCAAATGGAAGGAGATCCTCAAGTTAAAGGTAAAATAAAACAAAAGCAAAGAGAAATGGCAACAAGAAGAATGATGCAGGCTGTACCAGATGCAACTGTTGTAATCACAAACCCAACACATATTGCAGTAGCATTAAAATATGAAGAGGGTGGAATGAATGTACCAAAAGTTACAGCAATAGGTGCAGATAATATTGCTATAAAGATTAAAGAAATTGCAAAAGATAATGACATACCTATAATAGAAAATAAACCCTTGGCAAGGGCTATATACGATACTCTAGATATAGGTTCAGAGATACCAGGAGAAATGTATCAGGCTATTGCAGAGATTCTTGCTTTAGTTTTTAAGATGAAGAAGCAGAAATAAAAAGGATGGATGAGTACATATGGAGGTCTTAGGCAAAAGAAATTTTAAAAAGAATTTTGATATATTAGTAGCTTTTGGAGTAATAGGAATAGTAATGATGATAATTATTCCTTTACCAACATGGCTGCTAGATGTATTTTTAGCTTTTAATATAACCTTATCTATAGTAATTTTATTAATTACTATGTTTACAACAAACGTTTTACAATTTTCTGTATTTCCAACATTATTACTTGTAACAACACTATTTAGGTTAGGATTAAATATATCATCAACAAGGCTTATATTATCTCAAGGAGATGCAGGGAATGTAATAGAGGCCTTTGGTACCTTCGTTGTAGGAGGTAATTATGCAGTAGGAATTATTTTATTTGTTATAATTGTTCTTATTCAGTTTATAGTTATAACTAATGGAGCTGGGAGAGTTTCAGAAGTTTCAGCTAGATTTACATTAGATGCTATGCCAGGAAAACAGATGAGTATAGATGCAGATTTAAATGCAGGGCTTATAGATGAAACTGGAGCTAAAAAAAGAAGAGAAGATCTTCAGGCAGAAGCAGATTTTTATGGAGCTATGGATGGAGCTTCAAAGTTCGTTAAAGGAGATGCTATAGCCGGAATAGTAATTACTATAATCAATATTTTAGCCGGAATAGTTATAGGGATACTTCAAAGAAATTTAGATGCTGCGCAAGCTGCATCAATATATACAAAATTGACAGTTGGAGATGGTCTTGTTTCTCAGATACCTGCACTTCTTATATCAACAGCTTCAGGTATTTTAGTTACTCGTTCAGGAAATGCCACTAATTTTGGAGAAACTCTAGGTAAACAGATAACAGCCTTCCCTATAGTATTAGGAATGGCTGGAGTAATATCAGGTATGATGGCAATTATACCAGGATTTCCTAAGATACCGTTTTTAGTGGCAGGAGCTGCTTTAGGTTCTGCATCATATTTCTTAATTAAAGATCAAAATGAGCAGATAGAGCAAGAGTTTACAAGAGAAGAAGAAGAGCTTATGGAGATAGAAAAAAAGGAACCAGAGAATGTTATGAATTTAATTTCTGTGGAACCTATGGAAGTTGAAATAGGTTATGGTCTTATTCCTTTAGCAGATGAATCTATAGGTGGAGATTTACTTCAAAGAATAGCTTCTGTTAGAAGACAGTGTGCTATAGAAATGGGGATAATAGTTCAACCTATAAGAATAAGAGATAATCTTCAACTTAAAACTAATGAGTATGTTATAAAAATAAGAGGAACTGTAATAAACTCATCAGACTTAATGCCTAACATGCTTTTATGTATGGATCCTTCAGGGGATACAACTGATATACCAGGAATTAAAACTATGGAGCCAACATTTGGACTTCCAGCAGTATGGATTAATAAGGATCAAAGGGAAGAAGCTGAAATAAGAGGACTTACTGTAGTTGATCCTACAACTGTTATGGTTACTCACTTAACTGAGACTATAAAAGCTCATGGTTATGAACTTCTAGGAAGACAAGAAGTTAAGATGATAGTTGACAATACTAGAGAAAGATACTCAGCAGTTGTTGATGAACTTATACCAGACTTAATGACTATAGGAGAACTTCAAAAGATATTACAAAATCTTTTAAAGGAGAAAGTTCCAATAAAAGATATGGTTACAATATTAGAATCTTTAGCTGATAACTCAAGAAATACAAAAGATGTTGAACTTTTAACTGAGTATGTAAGATTCTCTTTAGCAAGAACTATCTGTAATGGACTTATAGATGAAAATAGAGCAATAACAGTTGTAACTTTAGACCCACAAATAGAAGACCTAATTGCAAATAATACACAAAAATCAATACAAGGTTCATTCCCAGCAATCGATCCTGATACTACAACAAGAATATTTAATGGAATTAGGGATGTAGTAGAAAGAGTTTATTTCTATAATAATCAACCAGTTGTTTTAGTATCACCAAAGATAAGACCTGTTTTTAGAAAACTTATTGAAATGGTGTACCCTCATATTATGGTAGTTTCTTTAAATGAAATACCTAATGATGTGGAAATAAGAACTGAAGGAGTAGTGACAGTATAGATGGTTATAAAAAAGTACATAGTGAGTAGCATGAATGAAGCTATGACTAGAATTAGATATGAACTTGGAAAAGATGCAGTTATACTTAGTCAAAGAAAAATAAAAAGACCAGGCTTTAAAGGATTTTTTTCTCCTAAGCTTATAGAGGTAACTGCTGCTGTAGAAAAAATGTCAGAACCTAAAAATGAAGTTAAAAAAGCTAATGAATTTGAAAGTTCTATAGATTCTATAAAAAAACTTATGGAACAAGAGTTAAAGAATAAAAGTACTAAAATGGATGTTAAAGCTGACACTCCAAAAGAAACTGCTGTATCCACTTCTTCAGATAATGAATTAAAAAAGGAAATGGGAGAAATTAAAGATCTTTTATCTAAGGTTTTAGAAAAGGAAGAAATAATAGAAGAAGATAAATTCATTTCTTTTCTAAAAGATAGAGATATTGAAGAAGTATTCATAAAAGACATCATTAGAGATATTAAGGCAACTCCAGCTTTTGAAGAGAAAAAAGAGATTTTAAGGAATTATTTAAGTAATTTAATAAAAATAGATACAAACAATTTAAATGGAACAGTGGTTTTTGCAGGACCTACAGGGGTTGGTAAAACTACAACAATAGCTAAAATAGCTGGAAAACTTGCTTTAGTTGAAAAGAGAAAAGTTGGACTAATAACTATAGATACATATAGAATAGGTGCTGTTGAGCAATTAAAAACCTATGCAGAAATAATGGGAATAGCTTTAGAAGTTGTAATAACTTTAAAGGAAATGGAAGAAGCTATTGAGAAGTTAAAATACTGTGACACCATATTAGTAGATACCACAGGAAGAAGCTCTAAAAATACAATGCAGATTTCAGAACTTAGAGCATTTGTTGAAAAAGCTTCTCCAGATTCAATATATTTAGTAATGTCTTCAATTATAAAAAATAAAGATATTGATATAATTTTAGAAGGATATAGACTTTTAAATTATGATGGAATAATAATAACAAAACTTGATGAAACTTCAGTTTATGGAGGATTAGTAAAGATAATAAAGGAGTCAAACAAACCAATAGTTTACGTAACTACAGGACAGTCTGTTCCAGAAGATATTAAAAAGCCTACAAAAAGAGAACTATTAGAACTTATTCTTGGGGAGGATAGTGTATGCTAGATCAAGCTGTTAAGTTAAGAGAATTAGCTTCAAATGGTGGAAATAAACCTAGATGCAAAATCATTACTATTACCTCTGGAAAAGGTGGAGTTGGGAAAAGTAATATAGTAGTTAACTTGGCCATATCTCTTAGAGAACAAGGAAAAAGAGTTTTGGTTTTTGATGCTGATATAGGAATGGGAAACGATGATGTTTTGATGGGAGTTTTTCCAAAACATAATTTGTTTGATATTTTAGATGACAGTAAAGATATACATGAGGTGTTAGCTGATGGTCCCTTAGGAGTAAAACTTCTTTCAGGGGGATCAGGAATTAATAAGGTAGAAGATCTTACAGAACAAGAAAGAAATAAGTTTCTAGAAAAAATTCAAACCCTAGAAGACTATGATTATATATTAATAGACACTGGAGCCGGCATAAATAGAAGTGTATTAGCTTTTATATCCTGCTGCGAGGAATTAATAGTGGTTACTACTCCAGAACCTACCTCTTTAACCGATGCATATAGCTTGCTTAAAGCAACAAAACACTTTAAAATTAAAAGTAAAGCGAATATAATTGTAAATAAAGCATTTACTATAAAAGAAGGATCCGATACATTCTCTAAATTTAAAAGTGCAGTAGATAAATTTTTAGGATTAGAACTAGCTCATTTAGGAACAGTTTTAGAGGATAGAAAACTAGTGCAATCAGTAAGAGAACAAAAACCATTTACTCTAGCTTATCCTAATAGTGATGCGTCAAGATGTATAAAAGAAATAGCAACTAAACTTCAAGGACAAGAAGTAAGAAACGAAAGCATAGGTGTGCAGGGGTTGTTTAAGAAAATATTTAGTATTTTTTCATAGGGGGAGAAATGGAAACATTAGAAATAGGGCTAAACAGAATTATATCTATATTTTGGGATGATAAAAAAGTATATAAGTCAACGGTTCAAGAGGAAGATGAAAAGACTTTTTCTATTACTATACCTGTTGCAGAAGGAAATTACCTTTTTATAAAAGAAGGTGAATGGATTTCAGCAACCTTTCATGAAGAAAATGGAATAGTATATAAATTTACAACTATGATTATAAAAAGAAAAATTGAAAATAATATACCTATGTATGTTTTATCTATTCCAGAGAAATATACTAAGGTACAAAGAAGAAACTATGTTAGAGTTACAACTATGTATCCAGTAGAATACTCAATTTTTACAGTTGATACTCAAACTGTATTTAGTAGTTTTAAAACTGCAACTCTACTAGACTTAAGTGGTGGAGGTTTAAGGTTTAAAACTAAAGAAAGAATAGAGCTTTCAGAGAAAGTTGCATTAAAACTTAAGTATGAGGAAGAAGAAGTTTTAATAAAAGGGAAAATAGTAAGAGTTGATAAAACAGAAGATAGCCAATATATTTATGGAGTTTCTTTTTCAAATCCTTCAGAAAGAGAACGAGATAAGATAATTAAGATAGTATTTACTATAATTAGAAAACAAAGAAGTGTAATATAAAATAAGGGGGACAAAGTCATGACAATAGCCAATGCTAGACCATCTAAAGAGCAGCTAGCAGAAAAATATATACCATTAGTAAAGTATATAGCATCGAGAGTAATATTAGGTAAAACAAAGTATGTTGAATACGATGATTTATTAGGCTATGGCATGGTTGGTCTCATGGATGCTATTAATAAATTTGATTATGAAAAGGGAATGAAATTTTCAACCTATGCATCTATAAGAATAAGAGGATCAATGATAGATGAGATAAGAAAAAACTCTCCTATTACAAAAGGTGCAATTGATAAATTAAATAGATTTAATGATGCAGTAGAGCATCTTCAAAGAACTCTTCTTAGAGAACCATCTACACAAGAGGTAGCTAAGGAGCTTGGAGTTACAATAAAGGATGTTGCAGAGGTTGAGAACTATATAAATTATATATCTATTCAGTCTTTAGATGACGTAATATTTTCAGATGATGAGGATATGTCAATAAAGGGAATAATAGAAGATAAGAATAGTCCTTCCCCTGAAAAAACTCTAGAAGAAAAAGAAGAACTTGAGATGCTTGAAAAAGCTATAGAGCTTCTAAATGAAAAAGATAAAATGATATTAAGTTTATATTATTATGAAGGATTAACATTGAAAGAAATAGGTAAGGTTCTTGAGGTATCTGAGTCAAGAATCTGCCAATTACATAGTAGAGCAATTAGAAATTTAAGAACTAATATGAAAAAATTACATTATACATAAAGAGGGATTATATGCCGATACTTATTATTTTAGCAGGAGTGCTCTTGATTTATTTTAACTATAAAGGTTTAAAAAAAGAGGATAAGAGTTTTTTGAGTATATTACATAATGAAGAAGAGAATATTTCAGATACTGATTTAGAAATAGGAAAGCTTAGAAGAGAATTTTCCGAAACTATCCTAGAACTCCAAAAAGAGATTATTGAATTAAAAGAAGTAAAGCAGTATAATTATCCAAAGGACAATAGTTATCAGTTAGAGGATAACACGAATGATGAAAACTATACTAAAATAGACACACTTATAGATGATGAAATTGATATAATTGAAGAAGAGAATGAAACAGAAAATCAAGTAATCAGTAGAATGAATGTAATTAAGGGTCTTATAGATAAAGGATATACTGACGAAGATATATGTGAAAGCCTTTCAATGGGAAAGGGGGAAGTACTATTAATAAAAAGTTTATTAAAACAATCAAAAATTTAATCAATTTTTTAAATGATAGAAAATTATTAATTGGTATGGGAATAGGATTAATTTTAGCTACTATTTTAATGCTTGGATATAATTCTAATCAGCAACTTTCACAAGCAAGGATTGAAGAAAAAGCCAGAGAATATGGTATGAAATATCCAGATGAAGTAAAAGTTATTTTTGATAAAGAGGATGTGGAGAAATGATAAGAGGTTTATACACGGCAGTAACAGGTTTAGTTACTTTAGAGGCTAAACAAGATGTAATTACTAACAATATAGCAAATGCTAATACAACTGGATTTAAAGGTGATAACTTATCTATAAAGAGTTTTGAAGATGTACTTTTAGCTAATAAAGAGAAACTTGCAAATGGCAACGTAGTTAAAAACACTTTAGGAAAGTTAAACTTAGGAGCTAAGATAGACGAAACTAATACTCTTTGGACTCAAGGAACTTTAAATGAAACTGAAAAAAAGACGGACTTTGGAATACAAGGAAGTGGATTTTTTACAGTTAGAAAAAATACTGCTGAAGGTGTAAAAGAATATTATACAAGAGACGGTAACTTTAGAGTAAATACTCAAGGATATTTAGTTACTAATACTGGTGATAGTGTATTAGGAGTAAACAATGCTACAGGTGCAAGAGAACCTATATACGTAGGAAACAACGAACCACAGTTAGATGCAAGTGGTAATTTGTTTATTAATGGAGTAAGTACATATAAATTCGCAACAGCTGATTTTGAAGATTATAATTCACTTAAAAAAATTGGAGACAACCTTTATGAAGGACAAAATCCTAACTATGGTGGTGAAGTTTCTGTACAGCAAGGTGTTTTAGAAAAAAGTAATGTTAATATAATAAATGAAATGGTTAATATGATGACAATAATGAGAAGTTTTGAAACTAACCAAAAAGTAGTACAAACTATGGATGAGACTTTAGGAAAAGCAGCTAGTGAAATAGGTGCAGTAAGATAATAAGGAGGGGAAAGCTTTATGATGAGAATATTATGGACGGCTAAAAGTGCAATGAATGCTAATCAAGAGAAACTTGACAGCATATCTAACAACTTAGCTAATGTTAATACTACAGGATATAAGAAAACAGAAACAGCTTTTAAAGACTTGTTATCTGAGTCTTTTGATAGATTAGGTTATCCTATTTACGACAAAGATTCCTATACAGGAACTGGAGTAAAAACTACAGAGTGGACTAGAAACGGCAAGCAAGGAAACTTAATGGAAACAAAACAACCAACTGATATAGCAATAGATGGACAAGGTTATTTTAGAGTAACCAAAGCTGATGGAAGTTATGCTTATACTAGAGATGGAAGTATTAAAATTGATGCTTCTGGAACCTTAGTAACAGCTCAAGGGGATAAGTTATCTATTCAATATGCAAATGGATATGGAGAAGGTAATCCAGCTCTTACAGCTAACACAACTAAAATCGATACAGACGGTAGTATATATATACAAAATGGAAGTACATATAATAGGATAGGAAATATTCCTCTATATAATGCAGTTGGAGATAATGCCTTTGTTTCAGCTGGCTCTAATCTTTATGTTCCAGCAGAAGGAATACAAGTTAATGAAGAAACTAATGCAGACTTACACCAAGGTTTCTTAGAAGGATCAAATGTTGACATGGCTCAAGAGTTTTCAGAGATGATAATTACACAAAGAGCATTTCAACTTGCATCTAAAGGAATAACCACAGCAGATGAGATGTGGGGAATGGTAAATAATATGAGAGGTAGATAAAAAGCTTTGGCGAAATGCCAAAGCTTTTATTTTACATTGAAGTTATTGTATTAGTTAAAGGTGGTATAACTTGTTTCTTTCTAGATAAAACTCCAGGTAAGAAAGCAGTGTGATCAACTAAAGAAACCTTAAACGCATTCTCAACTATTTCTGGTCTGCCACCAGCAACTAGTACTTGAGAACCTTCATTTAGTATATCAGTTAATAGAAGAACTACAACCTCTAAACCATTATCTATAGCTTTTTTACTCATATACTCAAGCATTGAATCCTTTAATGGCATAAAGCCTTCAATATCCATGGTATTAACTTGAGCAACACCTATTTTAGTGTTTTCTATAGTGAAAGGTTTGAAGTCTTGATTAAATATTTCTTCTACAGTTTTACCTTTTAAAGATGTACCTGCTTTAAACATTTCTTTTGCAAACTCTTCAATATTTATTTCAGCTATACTTGCAAGTCGCTTACAGATATTTTTATCTTCTTCAGTACAAGTTGGACTTCTGAATAATAATGTATCAGAAATGATAGCACCACATAAAAGTCCAGCAGCTTCTCTAGATGGTCTTATGCCATTTTCGAAGAATCTCTTAGCAACTATTGAAGAAGTTGAACCTATAGGCTCATTTCTAAAGTAAATAGGATTGCCAGTTTGAATGTCTGCAACTCTATGGTGATCTATAATCTCAAGAATTTCAGCATCTTCAAGTCCATTTACTGATTGACCTCTTTCGTTGTGGTCAACTTGAATGACTTTCTTTTTGTAGTTAGAAATCATGTGATATCTTGAGAATGTACCAACAACTTTGTTACTAGAATCTAAAACTGGATAGTTTCTGAATCTAGTTTCAACCATGATACTCTTTAAGTCATCTACTAAGTCTTCAGTAGAGAAAGCAATCAAGTTATCTTTAACCATTACATACTCTACAGGAATAGATTGAACTATTAATCTAGAAGCAGTAAATGAATCATGAGGAGTAGATATTACAGTTATACCAAGTTCACGAGCTTTTTCTAATAAAGCATCATTTAGTGTATGTGAACCTGTCAATATCATTAGAGATACTTTAGCATCCATAATGGTTTCTTGAGCATCAGCTCTATCTCCACCTACAATAACAATATCTCCTTCATCAATATATTCCTTTAAACCTTCTGGTTGCATAGCAGCCACTATTATTTTCCCGGGAAATACACTAATAGCCTCATTTATGTAAATTGATTTTGCAGATAAAGTGTCAACTATATTATCAATAGTAGTTTCACTTTTTGATAATATTTTGTTATCCCAAATATCCATATAACTAGATACTATGTTTGAAATAGATAAAACTCCTATTAAGTGAGTATTTCCATCAACTACTGGAATAGATTTAATGTTTTTTTCTTTCATTAAATTCCAAGCAGTTTTTAAAGATATATCAGCTGCAAGAGGAGTAATTTTATCAAAGGCAAGATCTCCAACCTTTAACTTTACTGTCTCTAAGTACATTGGCTTTTCAACTTTAAAATAATCTAATATAAATTGAGTTTCTTGATTTACGTTTCCTAGTCTTACTGGAATAGCTGGTATAGTGCCTGTTTTGTTTTTAAATTCCGCATAAGCTAAAGCTGCACATATGGAATCTGAGTCAGGATTTTTATGTCCAGTAACATAAATAACATCTTTCATTAAATGGCCTCCTTTATTGTCTTTGTTCCTAGTAATATTCTAATTTTAAAAGCCCTAATTGTAAAGAGCTAGTTAATATTTTAAATGTTTACACAATTATTAATATTATTATTGTAAATTTATTTCATAATTTATAGGTTGAGTTACATATATTAGGATAGAGACAATATAAAAGGAGGAACTCAATTGATAGAGGAGAAAGTAGTTACTTTAGGATTAAGTAGTAGAGAAGCTGAAAATAGAAAAAAGAAATTTGGAAGCAATGAGCTTATAAAAGAAAAAAAGAAATCAGCATTTATGGTATTTATCTCTCAATTTAATGATCTAATGATTTGGGTGCTTTTAGCATCAACTGTTGTTTCCGCTTTAATGGGAGATATTGCAGATGCCATAACTATTGTTATAATAGTTGTTGTTAACGCAATTTTAGGATTTGTTCAGGAGTATAGAACTGAAAAATCTTTAGAAGCATTAAAAAATCTTGCTGCCCCTACTTGTAAGGTAATAAGAGATGGAGACATGAAGGTTATAAATGCTGTAGATTTAACTATTGGAGATTTAGTTGTTTTAGAAGCAGGAGATAGAATTCCAGCTGATGGAACCTTAAGTGGAGGTAGTGGACTAACTATAGATGAATCTCTATTAACAGGTGAATCTGTAGGAGTAAATAAGGATACAAGACAAGGACACTCTTCAGTATTCATGGGGACTACTATATTAAAAGGAAAAGGAACCATGAAGGTAACTGCAATAGGAATGGCTACAGAAATGGGCAAGATAGCTAACCTACTTCAAAATATTGAAGAAGAAAAAACACCGTTAAAGCAGAAGCTAGAATCTTTAGGAAAGGTTTTAGTATTTTTATGTTTAGGTATATGTGCAATAGTAACAGTTGTAGGAGTTGCTAGAGGTAATGATATTGGGGAAATGTTTTTACTTGGAGTAAGCCTAGCGGTTGCTGCTATACCAGAGGGGCTTCCAGCAATAGTTACAGTAGCTTTAGCTTTAGGTGTTTCAAGAATGATAAAAAGAAACGCCTTAGTAAGAAAACTTCCTGCTGTAGAAACCTTAGGATGTACCTCAGTTATATGTTCAGATAAAACTGGTACCTTAACACAAAATAAAATGACTTTAAAAGAAATCTATATTGATAATAAGGTATATAATTTAGATAAAGATAATCCACCGAATAATATTGTACTAACGAAAGCATTAGTTTACTGTAACGATTGTAATTATAATTTTTCAGAAAAAAACATGGACAAAGTTCTTCATGGAGATCCAACAGAAACAGCATTAGTTAAAGGACTTTTTAAAGATGTAAAAGCCCTTAAAAACTTTTTGAGTTTCCATAAAAGAGTTTTTGATTTACCGTTTGATTCTAATAGAAAAATGATGTCTGTAATAGTTAGTGAAAATGGTAAGGAAACCTGCTATGTAAAAGGTGCACCAGAAAGAATTATGGATAGGTGTAGCCACATATTAGAAGATGGAAAAATAAAGCCATTAACTCAAACTAAGAAAAAGGAAATCTTAATGACAGTTGATGGTATGTCTAATAGAGCTCTAAGATGTTTAGGAGCAGCTTACAAGGAAGGTTACTTAGTAAAAGATGAAAGTTTAGAAAAGGGTTTAACCTTTATTGGTATAGTTGGTAGCATAGATCCTCCAAGAGATGAAGCAAGAGATGCAGTATTACAATGTAAGCTTGCAGGAATTAGACCTATAATGATAACTGGAGATCATAAAAATACAGCCTTTGCTATAGCTAAGTCATTAAGTATATGTAATTCTAATGATTCAGTCTTAACTGGAGAAGATTTAGAAAGATTAACTGACAAAGATTTAGAGAGAGAGGTTAAAAAAGCAAAGGTATTTGCAAGAGTAAGTCCTAACCATAAACTTAGAATTGTAAAGGCCTTAAAGAAAAATGGTAATATAGTTGCTATGACAGGAGATGGGGTTAATGATGCTCCTGCAATTAAAGAAGCAGATATTGGAGTTTCAATGGGTATATCTGGTACAGACGTTACTAAAGAAGCCTCTTCAATGATATTAATGGATGATAACTTTGCAACTATAGTGGCTGCTGTAGAAGAGGGAAGAGTAATATATGATAATATAAGAAAGTTTATAAGATATCTTCTTTCTTGTAACCTAGGAGAAGTATTAACTATGTTCCTAGCATCACTTTTTTATCTTCCAAACCCACTTACACCTATTCAAATACTTTTTGTGAACCTAGCTACAGACGGTCTTCCTGCAATAGCCTTAGGTGTAGACCCAGCTGACAAGGATATAATGTCACAAAAACCAAGAAAAAAGGATGAAAGTATATTTGCAAGAGGGTTAACTGAAAAGATTTTAGTAAGAGGTACTTTAATAGGTATATGTACTTTAACTTCATTTATAGTTGGTCAGTACTTTGGGTTTGATTTAAAGACTTCTAGAACAATAGCTTTAGCAACTCTAGTAATGTCACAATTAATTCATGTATTTGAATGTAGATCAGAAAGACACTCTATAATAGAGATTAAACTACTAAGTAATCCTTACTTAGTAGGTGCAGTTCTAGTTTCTATAACTATGATAATGAGTATAATGTATATACCATTTTTACAAGGTGTATTTCAAACTCAAGCTCTAAACTTATTAGAGTGGGGGATAGTAATGTTTTTCTCAGGAATAATAGCTACTATAAACTCAGTATTCCTCTATTTTAAAACAAGATAGTGAGAGTAGTTTAGAGTTAAAACATAAGAGTTAGTAAGTTAGAGAAGAATTTACTCAATTTTGCTGAGTTTCTTATTTAACTGCTAACTCTTAATTAGTTTTGCTGACTTACTTAAAACTAGGTTCTCTAACTCTGTTAAACTTTAAGCAACTTAATTGAAGTTTGTCAAACTTAGAGAAACTTAGCTAAACTTTGTTAAGTTCATCAATCAATATTCTCATACCTGCTCTAATCTGATTTTCATCAGTTCTAGCTATACTAACTCTAACCCCTTTTTTATAGTTGAGATTAGAAGAGAAGTAGTTATATCCTGCTGAAACCAAAACTCCCTTAGTTTTTAAGGAGTAGACTAAAGAACTTTCACTTACTTCTTCAGGTAAATAGATGTAGCTATATAAAGATGTATCTAAAGAAGAAACTTTAACTTTTGTGTTAGTTAGAGTTTTAAGTTCATCACTAAAAGCTTTTAATCTAGACTTTTGTTGTTTTTTAATTAGTTTAACATGTTTAGATAAAATATTGCTTTTAAGATATATTTCTAAAGTAGCTTGAGAGATTAGAGATGGAACAAAGTATGAATAATAATAAGAATAACTAGCTTGTTTATTAAATTCATCTATAAGTTCAGTTGGAATAACAGCTAACCCTATCTTTATCCAAGGGATTATCTTAGTAAAACTTTTTAAATATATGAAGTGAGAGTGATCCCCATAAGCATATATAGGATCAAACTTAGAATCAAATTCTATATCTCCAAAGTAGTCATCTTCAACTATGTACACATCATACTTTATAGCTAACTCAGCTATAGCCTTTCTTTGAGTTTTTGAATACTTAGTTCCTAAAGGATTGTGATTTCTAGGAGTAGTATAAAAAAACTTTATATCTCCAGTTTTAAATAAATTCTCTAGTTCATTTAAATCAATTCCACTAGGAGTTCTATCTATAGAAAGAAAGTCTATCTTAGAGTATTTCAAGAAGTCTAAAAAGTATTTATAAGTTGGGTTTTCAAGTAAAATTTTTGTTTTTCCATTAGGAAAAGGCATGTTTGTAAGTAAACTTAATATCTGTTGTATTCCTAAATTGATAAAGATATTTTCTTTAGGTACAAAAACTTGAAAGTTTGACAAATAGTTTGGAAGTAGAGACTTTAGAGAATCAATTCCCATAAGATGAAAGTCTACAGGTTGATTACCATATATATCAACAGCCCTATCTAAACAATGTTTTAAATCAGGCGTTAAAATCCTGCCCATATTAAGATTACCATTAGAAAAGTCTATAATATTAGGATAGGATAAATTATTTAAGTGTTCCTCAACTACATAATATCCGCTTTGGGGTATTGAATATATTAAGTGCTCATTAATTAAACTTTCATAAGCTTTTATAGCAGTATTTTTACTGCAGGAATATTCACTACACAAACTTCTTATAGAAGGAAGTTTTTTAGATGAGGTGTATTTTTTATTATAAATATCAGACTTTATATCTAAAGCTATCTGTTTATATATGTCCATAATTTCCTCCATGATTATAAAAATGTAAAGGGATACGAACAGCCTATTCCACAAAGGTTACCATTATTAAAGAATAAGAACTGTACTGGTACAGTTCCATTTTATCATAATTGAAAACATTATCCTACTGAGATATTATTAAATTGTACACTAAAACCATGCAAGGAGGGTAAGCTATGGATGGTATAAAAATAGTTACTATAGGTGGAGGATCAAGTTATACACCTGAATTGATTGAAGGGTTTATCAAAAGATATTCACAATTACCTGTAAGAGAATTATGGCTTGTGGACATAAAAGAAGGTGAAGAAAAACTAAAAATTGTTGGAGACTTAGCTAAGAGAATGGTTAAGAAGGCAGGTCTTCCAATAGAAGTTCATACAACTCTAGACAGACGAGAAGCTTTGAAGAGTGCCGACTTCGTAACAACTCAATTAAGAGTTGGCTTATTGGATGCTAGAATAAAAGATGAACGAATACCACTTAGTCACGGTTTTATAGGACAAGAAACAAATGGTGCAGGTGGAATGTTTAAAGCATTAAGAACAATTCCTGTATTATTAGACATTGATAAAGATATGTCAGAACTTTGTCCTAATGCTTGGCTTATAAACTTCACAAATCCAGCAGGTATAGTTACGGAAGCACTTCTTAGACATGGAAAAAATAAAAAAATAATAGGTCTATGTAATGGTCCTATAGGTATGGAGATGGCTGTTGCTAACATGCTTGAAGTTGAACATAGCAGAGTGAGAATGGACTTTGCTGGTTTAAATCATATGGTATTTGGACTAAACATATATCTAGATGGAAGAAATGTTACAGATGAAATAATAGAATCCATGGTAAATGGGAATCCAGGTGGTATAGCTAAAAACATTAAAGATATGCCATGGACTCCAGAGTTTATTAAAGCTTTAGGAGTAATGCCTTGTGCCTACCATAGATATTATTTCCAAAACAAAAAGATGCTTGAAGAAGAACTAAAGGAATTTGAGAAGGGTGAAACAAGAGCAGAAGTTGTTAAGAGATTAGAAGATTCTTTATTTGAACTTTATAAAGATCCTAATCTTGATATTAAACCACCTCAACTTGAAAAAAGAGGAGGAGCTTATTACAGCGATGCAGCTTGTCGTTTAATTACATCTATATACAATGATACGGGAGATATACAACCTGTAAATACCAGAAACAACGGTGCAATTGCAGATTTACCACAAGATTCAGCAGTTGAGATAAGTTGTATAATTACTAAAGATGGCCCTAAACCAATAAACATGGGACATTTACCAGTAGCAGTAAATGGATTAATACAACAGATTAAATCTTTTGAAAGAACTGTAGTTGAAGCAGCTGTTGAAGGAAGTTATGATAAAGCTGTACTAGCTTTAACAATAAATCCATTGGTAGCTGATGATAAAGCTGCAAAAATGTTAGTAGACGAACTAATAGAAGCTCATAAAAATTATTTGCCACAGTTTAATAAATAACATATATAATGAAAGATTCTTCCGATTATGGAAGAATCTTTTTTGCAGTTTATGTTAAGAACATGTAAAAAATGTTGAAAGTCTATTAACATTTGTTAATAAATGTAGTAAGCTAATCAAGGGCAAAAAAATAATTTTTTTTCGGAGGAGATTAACTTGAGTAGTGTAGAAATCATTATATCTGTAATAGGTGGATTAGGTTTATTTATTTACGGTATGAAACTTATGGGAGATGGATTAGAAAATGCTGCAGGAGAAGGATTAAAAAGTATTTTAGAAAAAGTTACATCTAATAAAATAGTAGCAGTATTAGTAGGAGCAGCAGTTACCGCAGTAATTCAAAGTTCATCCGCAACTACAGTAATGGTAGTTGGGTTTGTAAATGCAGGATTAATGAATTTAATTCAAGCAACTGGTATCATAATGGGAGCTAATATAGGTACAACAATAACAGCTCAATTAGTTGCGTTTAAGTTAGATGCAATAGCTCCAGTATTTGTTGGTATTGGTACAGCTGTAGTTATGTTTGCTAAAGGCAAAAAGAGAAGAGAAATAGGAAACATAATACTTGGTTTTGGTATACTATTTATGGGTATGGGAATAATGAGTTCTGCATTAAAACCATTATCAGATTCGCCAGCTTTTGGACAATTAATTTTAGCAATAGGTCATAGATGGTATATAGGCATATTAGCAGGTTTAATAATGACGGGAATAGTACAAAGTTCCTCTGCAACAACAGGAATACTTATAGCTTTAGCAACAACAGGAGCTATAGATATAAAATTAGCTATTCCAGTACTGTTTGGATGTAATATAGGTACCTGTGTTACTGCTTTATTAGCTTGTATAGGTACAAGTAAAACAGCACGTAAGGCAGCACTTATACATTTAATATTTAATACTTTTGGAACTTTAATATTCATTCCTTTTATAACCATATTAGGAGATGTAGTTAGTGGATTAACACCAGGAGATATAAAAAGACAAATTGCAAATGCACACACTATTTTTAATGTTATAAATACCTTAATTATGTTACCACTTACTGGTTTATTAATAAGTATTGTAAACAAGATTATTCCAGGTGAAGATGAAATTGAAAAGGCAGCTCCTAAATACATTGATGATAGACTTCTAGAAACCCCAGTTATAGCAGCTGGTCAAGTTGCAAAAGAAACATTAAGAATGGCAAACAAGGCTAGAAAAAATCTAGAAATTTCTATGGATGCCTTATTAAAAGGTGATGAGAAATTAATTTCTAAAGTTATGGAAAATGAACATATAATAAATGTATTAGAAGAAGCTATAACTTCTTATTTAGTTAAATTATCAAAAATTGAGTTGTCAGATAAAGAAAAAAATCTTGTGGCAGCAACTTTTCATGTAATAAATGATATAGAGAGAATTGGGGATCATGCTGAAAATATAGCAGATTTAGCTAGTCAAAAAATACATAAAAACTTAAAATATACTGATGAAGCTATAGAAGAACTTCAAAATATATATAACTATACACTACTTGCATTAGAGATTGCCATAGAGAGTTATGCAAATAGAGACGTAGAAAAAGCTTCAACTATAATGGAATATGAATCAAAAATTGATTCATACGAAAAAGAATATAGAGATAATCATATTAAAAGATTAAATAAAGGACAATGTAATGCATATTCTAGTGCGTTTTTCTTAGAGGTATTAAGTAACTTTGAGAGAATAGGGGATCACGCAACTAATATAGCTGAAAGTGTAATAGAAAGTAATTCATAATAAATTTTAAAAGTTAACCTCAGAGTGTGGATAAAATCCACACTCTGTTACTTTCTCAAAATAACAATTTAATAACAGAATACGTTTAAAATTAAAATGTTTATATTTTAACTTAAAAAAGCTAGACAAATTGAAATAAGCATGTATAATTTAAATATAAATTAAATATTAAATTCTTGTGCGCAATGAGGTCACAGTAGATATGTATATAACTACTCGTGGGCTCTTTTTTTATATTAAATTTTATAAATATATTTTTCTGCAGAAAAAATATAAAAAAGAAATTATAATTTAAAGGGGGACTTATTTATGGATACAAAGGCACTAGACACGTTATGGGTATTACTTGCAGCGGTATTAGTATTTTGGATGCAAGCAGGATTTGCTATGGTAGAAACAGGATTTACAAGGGCTAAAAATGCTGGAAACATAGTAATGAAAAATTTAATGGACTTTGTTATTGGATCGTTAATTTTCTGGGTTTTAGGTTTTGGACTTATGTTTGGTACTGACGTTGGTGGGTTTATAGGAGCACCTAACTGGTTTTCGGCAGGGAGCATAGAACATTTAGGATTAACTATTCCTAAAGAAGCGTTTTTAATATTCCAAACAGTTTTCTGTGCTACAGCAGCTACTATAGTTTCAGGTGCTATGGCTGAAAGAACTAAGTTTATATCATACTGTATTTATAGTTTTGTTATAAGCGCATTTATTTATCCAGTAGTTGGACATTGGATATGGGGTGGCGGATGGTTATCTCAATTAGGTTTCCATGATTTCGCAGGTTCAACAGTAGTTCACTCAGTAGGTGGATATAGTGCATTTGTGGGGGCATTAATTTTAGGGCCTAGAATAGGTAAATATACTAAAGATGGGAAATCTAATGCTATCCCTGGACACAGCATAACATTAGGTGCCTTAGGAGTATTCATTCTATGGATGGGATGGTTTGGATTTAATCCTGGTTCATCTTTATCAGGAACAGCCGTTGATTTAAATTCAAGAATATTTATTACAACAAACTTAGCAGGAGCTGCAGCAGCATTAGTAACGATGATAATAACTTGGGTACGTTACAAGAAACCTGATATAAGTATGACTTTAAATGGTGTATTAGCTGGTTTGGTTGCTATAACAGCAGGATGTGATGTTATATCACCAACAGGAGCAGTTATTGTAGGTATAATAGCAGGCTTTGTAGTAGTATATGGTATCGAATTTATAGATAAAGTACTTAAAATTGATGATCCTGTTGGAGCTATAGGGGTTCATGGATTATGTGGTATAACTGGTACATTAGCAGTTGGATTATTCGCTGCTTATGGTGATACATTAGGATTATTCTACGGTGGTGGATTTGGATACCTTGTAACTCAGCTTATAGGGATTGTAGCAGTAGGAGCGTGGACTGTAGGTACTACTTTCATATTATTTAAAGTAATAAAAGCTACAGTTGGATTAAGAGTTTCTAAAGAAGAGGAAATTAAAGGACTTGATCCAGAAGAACATGGTCTTGAAAGCAGTTATGCTGATTTCCAAACTATAGATCTATAAGGGGGACAATAGCATGGAAGATAAAATTACCAAAATTGATATTATTACAAGAAAAGATAAATTTGATGCACTTAAAGATGCTTTGAATAATATTGGAATTACTGGAATGACAGTAACACAAGTTTTAGGTTGTGGAGTTCAAAAAGGTGATACTCAATATTATAGAGGAGTACCTATGGAGTTAAAGCTACTTCCTAAGGTTAAAATAGAGATAGTTGTATGTGAAGTTCCTGTTGATCTAGTTGTAAAAACAGCTCAAGATGTACTTAGAACAGGAGAAATTGGGGACGGAAAAATATTTATCTATGAACTAGCAAACGCAATAAAGATAAGAACTGGAGAAGAAGGTAAAGCAGCATTGGCTGATGAAAAATAAAATATTAAAAAAATTAAGTGCAGAATCATAAGATTCTGCACTTAATTTTTTTTGGAAATAACTCTTGATTATATGTAGCTAAGAGTTGTAATATACTATTTAAGAACGTAAAACTAAGAAAAGTATAATTTAACAGAAATACATTAACAGATGATGGGAAAAGTATTGTTTTAAATAACTAATAGACCTATGTAGGAGGAATATATGAAGGTTATTATAATTGGTGCTGGAAAAGTTGGATATACATTGGCAGAATGTTTAGCTAATGAAAATAAAGACGTGACTATAATAGATACAAGGGTACAAGCTCTTCAAAAAATTGAAGATAACTTAGATGTATTGAGTATAAATGGAAATGGAGTTAGTACAAGCATCTTGTTAGAAGCTGGGGTAGCTAGTGCAGACTTACTTATAGCTGTTACAGGAAGTGACGAAGTTAATATGGTATGTTGTTTAACAGCTAAAAAGCTTGGTGTGAAACAAACAGTAGCTCGTGTAAGAAATCCAGAATATTCAGATGAACTGTCTCTTATAAAAGATGAGTTAGGTCTTGACTTTATTATAAATCCAGAATATACAGCAGCAGAGGAAATAGCAAGTACAATAAATTTTTCATCTGCAATTAATGTAGAAAGATTTGCTAGTGGAAGAGTTAGAATGGTTGAACTTAAGATTACTTGTGGAATAGATATTATTGGCAAAAAAATTAAGGATATAGATAGACAATCTAATTCTTCTGTACTAATAGGAATAATTGTTAGAGGAAATGAAGTAATAGTTCCAGATGGAGATGAAGAAATAAAGGAAAATGATATAGTATATGTAGTAGGCAAGATGTCTAACATATATAAGTTCTGCAAAATATATGGAAGATATCCTGATAAAATCAAAAATTTGATGATAGTTGGAGGAGGCAGAATTACATATTATTTGTACAAGCTATTAAATGACATGAATATAAAAATGAAGATTATAGAGATAGATAAAACAAGATGTGAAGAGTTATCAGAAAAATTACCTAATGCTCTTATTATTAATAGCGATGGTACAGATGAAGAGGTGCTTATGTCAGAAAACATAGAACACATGGATGCATTTTTATCTGTTACTGGTATAGATGAGGAAAATTTTATGTCTTCTCTTATTGCAAAAAGAGCAGGTGTTAAAAAAATAATTACTAAACTAAGCAGAACTAATTATATAAACATTGTTAGGGATGTTGGATTGGATGGTATTGTTATTCCTAAAAGAATAACCACCAATAAAATTCTTAAGTTTACAAGAGGTGCTGATTTACAGTCTTTACGTAGAATACTTGAGGGAAAAGTTGAAATATTAGAGTTTGTTGTAGATAATTCTAGTAAGTTAATAAATAAAGAAATTAGAAAATTGAATATTTCTTCTAATACAGTTATTGCAACTATTGTAAGAAAACAGGAAGTGGTTGTGCCTCATGGAAATGATATTATTAGAAGTGGAGATAGAATTATTGTTATAACAATGGAGGCAAACATATCAACTTTAAGAGAACTAGAATCGGCTGTAATTGGAGGAAATCAAAATGAACTTCGCAATGGTATTAAAAAACTTGGGAAAATTATTAGTATGTGAAGCACTTTCTATAGTGCCAGCTGCATTAGTTTCTATATATTATAAAGAAAATGAATTTTGGTCATTTTTATACACAATAATCATATTAATAGTTTTAGGGGTTATTCTAATTAGAATAAAAGCTAAAAATAAAAATATATATTCTAGAGATGGCTTTGCAATAGTAGCAATAGGATGGATATTGCTTTCATTTTTTGGAGCTTTACCATTTTATTTTAGTGGAGCAATTCCATCATTAGTAGATAGTTTTTTTGAAGCTAGTTCAGGATTTACAACTACTGGAGCAACTATACTTGGAGAAATTGAAAGCCTGTCTAGAGGGATATTGTTTTGGAGAAGTTTCACTCATTGGATTGGAGGTATGGGAGTCTTAGTTTTAGTTATGGCTATATTACCATCTGCTGGTGCTGGAAGTATGCAAATAATGAAAGCTGAGAGTCCAGGGCCTAACCCAGGAAAACTTGTTCCAAAAGTTAAAGAAACAGCAAAAATTTTATATGGTATTTATTTAATAATAACTTTAGTTCAGCTAATACTACTTAAGGTTTCTGGATTACCTCTTTTTGACTCAATTATCCATACTTTGGGTACAGTAGGTACAGGTGGGTTTTCAAACAGAAATATTAGTGTAGGAGCTTATAACAATATAGCTGCCGAAATAATTATAACTGTTTTTATGCTTATATGTGGTGCTAATTTTGCCCTACATTATCAACTATTAAAGGGGAATATAAAAGGCTTTTTTAAGGATGGAGAGTTTAAACTATATCTCTTTATTGTAACTATGTCTATAATACTTATTACCTTTAATCTTAATGGTAATATATATAATTCGGTTAAAGAGTCCTTAAGACATGCCAGTTTTCAGGTAGCATCAATTATAACAACAACAGGTTATGCAACTGTAGATTTTAATACCTGGCCATCACTTAGTAAATTAATATTACTGTTACTTATGTTTGTTGGAGGATGTGCAGGTTCAACAGCTGGAGGGTTAAAAAATATAAGGATTTTGCTTCTATTTAAGGCGGCTAAAAGAGATCTTTTAAAGATAATACATCCTAAAGCAGTATATACAGTTACTCTTCAAGGAAAGGCTGTAAATGAGCAGACCCTTTCAGAAGTTCTAGGGTTTTTCTTTATGTATGTTATTATTTTCTGCTTTTCAGTATTAATAGTATCCTTTGAAGGAAAAGATATTGTTACTACCATTAGCTCAGTAGCAACCACTTTAGGAAATGTTGGACCGGGATTAGAAATAGTTGGACCTATGGGGAACTTTTCGAGTTTTACTGTATTTAGCAAACTTATATTTTCTTTTTGTATGATAGTAGGAAGATTAGAAATATACCCTATGATTTTATTACTTATGCCTAGATTTTGGGCAAAGTAGCAACATCATATATTTAAACAAAAGATACAATGGCGTTTATTATTTCTTTAATTATTTTTAAGTAATTAGAATAATAAGGCCTTTTTTATTTAAAGTATTAAATTTTCTTGAATTTTTTACGAAAATAAAAATAGAATAAAAACTTAGAAAAAAGGAGAAATCTAAAGTATGTTTATGTGTAAACATTGACAACGATAAATATGTAGAATATTGACAAAATTCATTTTATACTACATAATAAAGAGTAATGAATACTATATAAAACATTAAAAAATATCTTTGATATGCATTAAAAGGTGGTGATAAAGTGGCATTAGAAGCATTAAAAGAAATTAAGGAAGCTGAAGAAAAAGCAGAAAAAATTATTAAAGATGCAGAAGTTAGAAAAAAGGATATTATTTTAAATGCTCAAAAAGAGGCTAAAGATAAGTATAATGAAATCATAAATTTAGCTAAGGGTGAAGCAGGTAAATTAATTGAAACTGCTACAAATGAGGCAAATAAAAGAGCTACGCCTATTTTAGAGCAAGGTAAAAAAGAAATCGATGAAATTTTAAGTATTTCTGAAGAGGAAAAAGGGAAAGTTATAAATTTAGTAATTGAGAGGATAGTGAATATTCATGGCAATAGTTAAAATGAATAAATTTACTTTGCTAGCCTTTGAATCTGATAGAAAAAAACTGTTAGAAGAACTTCAGAAACTTGAGGAGGTTCAATTTATAAACCTTCAATCACAAGACGTACTTGAAGATCAAGAAGATTTTGTTGGGTTAGATAAAGTTTCATTAGATTCTAGTTATGCAAAGTTTGAAGAAGATTTATCAAAGATTAAATTCACCATGGAATTCCTTAAGCCATATATTTCAAAAAAATCTGAACTTGGAGAGATGCTTTCAGATAAAAAGCAGATGTCTTATGAGGAAATTAATAAATATATGACTAATAGCTCATGGAAGGTAATTTATAATGAAATAAAGGGAAAAGAAGAAAGGTTAAATTCAATTAATAATGAATTAACTAAAATTGAGTCTGAAATAGATTTATTAAAAGCTTGGATTAATTTTGATGCACCTTTTAAACTTCTAAAGAATTTAAAAAGTGCATATTTTTTAGGGTCATTTCCTAAACAATATGAAGAGGAATTAATTGATAAACTTAATAAGTCAGAATATCCAACTTATTACGAAGTAATAAGTAAAAATAATTCGGATGTTTCAATATTAGTTATAACTAATATTGAAAGTAGAGACAATATCTCAGAAGAGTTAAAGCAAGTAGGATTTTCAGCTTTCCCAGTAATTTATGATGAAACTGCTTCAGAAAAAATAAACAGTTTAAATAGTAACCATAAAAACCTCTTAGACGAGGAAAAAAGTATTAAAGAATCATTAATAACTTATAATGATAAAATAGAAGAATTAGAAATAGCTTATGAGTTTTTTAATAGTTTGATTGTTAGAGAATTAGCATCTAATAATTTCTTAAAAACTAGTAAGATAATTGCTATATCAGGTTGGATTAAAAAAGACTCTAATGAAATATTAGAGAAAGCTGTAGGAAATATATTAGATAATAACTATTATATGACTTTCAGTGAAGTTGAGGATAAGGAAATTGAAAAAGTTCCTATTAGGCTTAAAAATGGTTCTTTTTCATCAAACTTTGAAGGTTTAGTTGAAATGTATAGTTTACCTAAATATTCAGAAGTTGACCCAACTCCAATATTATCAATCTTTTACTTTATATTTTATGGGATGATGCTTTCAGATGCTGGATATGGATTAATTATGGTTTGTGCAACTTCATATGCGTTATGGAAGGTTAAAGACCCAGAAAAGAGAAAGTTTTTCAAATTACTTTTTTTTGCAGGTATTTCTACAGTGATTTGGGGAGCAATATATGGATCTTGGTTTGGGGATTTATTCCCAGAGTATTTTGGAATAAATGTTCCATATTTATTAAATCCAACAACTGGAATAATGGAGATTTTCATAATGTCCTTAGTTTTTGGGTTTGTGCATGTATTTGTAGGATTAGGTATAAAAGCATATATACTTATTCGTGCAGGTGCTATAAAGGATATGGTATATGATGTTTTAACTTGGTATTCAACGCTAATTGGAGCTGTGCTTATGCTTCTTGGTATTGGAGGAGTATTAGGTAAGGTTCTTCTTTTTGGTGGATTAATAGCTTTATTGTTAACTCAAGGAAGAGCATCAGAAAGTATAGGTGGTAAAATAGGTGGAGGAGTTTATGGAGTATATGGAATAACAGGATATTTAGGTGATATTGTTTCATATTCTAGACTTCTAGCTTTAGGGCTTGCTACAGGATTTATAGCAAATGCATTAAATCTTATAGTAAACTTAATTCCATCACCATTTAGTTATATTATTTCGCCAATTTTATTTATTGGATTACATTTGTTCAATTTATTGATAAATGCGTTAGGTTCCTATGTACATGCAGCGAGATTGCAGTACCTAGAGTTCTTTGGTAAATTTTATGAAGGTGGAGGACGAAAGTTCACTCCATTTAAATTAAGTGATATTTTTATTAAAATAACAAAATAATTAGGAGGATTTAAAACATGAGTTGGATAGAATTTTTTGTTGATAAAGGTGGATTAGTTTTTGCATTATTAGGGGCTGCTTTAGCAGTAGGCTTAGCAGGTATAGGATCAGCTAAAGGTATAGGTATAGCTGGAGAGGCTGCTTCAGGGTTAATGACTGAAGAACCAGAAAAGTTTGGTAGTACATTTATATTAGTTGCATTACCTGGTACTCAAGGGTTATACGGATTCGTTATAGCACTTCTATTATTCACTAAAATAGGAATATTTGGTGGAGATGCACCAACTTTTGAATTAGGATTAAAATACTTAATGGCTTGTCTTCCAGTAGCATTAGCAGGATGGCAATCAGCTATAGCTCAAGGTAAAGTTGCAGCAGCTGGTGTTCAAATATTAGCAAAGAGACCAAATGATGTAATGAAGGGTGTTATATATGCTGTTATGGTTGAAACATATGCAGTTTTAGGATTCGTTGCTTCATTATTCATGGTACTATTCATAAAATAGTTTGGAGTGATGGTAAATGTCTAATATTAAAAATCTTACAGAAAAGATTCTGGAAGAAGCAAAGCATAAAGAAAAAGAAATAGCTGCTTATGCAGAAAGTGAAAAAGAAAAAATTCTTTCTTCAAAGATAAAGGAAGCTGACGATGAAAAAAAATTAATTCTTTTAAAAGCAGAAGAAGAGGCTAAAATTAAAAAAGAAAGAATTATATCTAGCACAACTTTAAAGGTAAGAAATGAAAAACTTGAAATAAAACAAAAGCTTATTAGTGAAGTTTTTGATAAGGCATTAGAAGAACTTTGTTCAATGAATTCTAGCAAATTAAAAAACTTCATAAAACATACAATTTTAGATTTAGACATAGATGGTGATGAAACAATAATTCTCAATGAAGATGGAAAATCAAAAATTGATGATAAGTTTGTAGAAGATTTAAACTTTATTTTCCTTGCTAGAAATAAAAAAGGAGAGTTAAAGGTTAGAGAAGAAAATGGAAACTTTAAAGGTGGATTTATTGTAGAGAAAAATGGAGTTGAAATAAACAACACATTTGAATCTCTAATGGACTCTATGAAAGATGAACTAGAGTATGAAGTATCTAAAGCATTATTTAATTAAGGAGGTTTAGCGTATGGATTCAATGGTATTTACCCAAGTTATACCTAGAATTAGGGTGTTAGAGACTAAACTTCTTGATAAAACTAAACTTGAAAGAATTGTAGATTCAAGTTCAGGGGAAGAAGCTTTAAAAATACTTGGTGAAACTGAGTACTCTAACGTTATGGGAAATGTCAAAAGAATAGAAGATTATGAAGAAATATTAAGCTCAGAGTTAAAGAGAGTTTATAAACTTCTATATGAAATATCTCCTATAAAATCTGTAGTAGATGTTATGAGTATAAAATATGATTACCATAACATTAAGGTGCTTATTAAAGAAAAGATATTAAATAAAGATTTTTCAAATATGTTAGTTTCAGTAGGAAAAGTTGATATTTCTAAACTTAAAAATGCTATAGATAATGATTATTATAGAGACTTAAATTCTGTAATGAGAAAATATATAGAAGAGGTTTTTAAAGATTACGAAAATACAAAAGATCCTCAGAGAATAGATATTATATTAGATAAAGGTATGTTTGAAGAACTTCTTATTTTAGATAAAGAAATAGAAGATAAGTTTTTACACAAATATATAACTACGCTAATTGATACAACTAACTTAAAGACTTTGCTTAGAGTAAAAAAACAAGGTAAGGGAAGAGAATTCTTTAGTGAAGTATTAATTTTAGGGGGAACTATTGATAAAGATAAATTATTTGCTTTATTAAATGATTCTGCTGAAAATATAAGCTCAAAACTTTCCTACACAGATTATAGTGAGATTTTAAAGATTGGAATTGAAGCCTATGTTAAAAATGGTTCTTCTGCACTTTTTGAAAAATTAAGTGAAGACTATATTATGAAGCTTATGAAAAATGCTAAATATGTAAGTTTTGGAGTAGAACCTATTTTAGCGTATGTTTATGCTAAAGAAACAGAAATAAAGTTGCTTAGAATTATTATGGTTGGCAAGCTTAATAATATTGCTAGTGAAGTAATAAGAGAAAGGCTGCGTGATAGTTATGTATAAGAAGATAGGAGTAGTTGGAGATAAAGATTCAGTTTTAGCATTCAAGGCATTAGGAATTGAAGTTTTTCCTGTTGTTGAAAAAGAAGAAGCTAGAAAAACTATCGATAGGTTAGCTATGACTGATTACGCAGTTATATTTGTAACGGAGCAGGTTGCAAAGGATATTCAAGAAACTATTGAAAGATATAACAGAATGCTTCTACCTGCTGTAATATTAATTCCAAGTAATCAAGGATCATTAAATATAGGAATTCAAAGAATAAGTGACAACGTAGAAAAAGCAGTTGGCGTTAATATTTTATAGGAAGGTAGGTTTTAGAAGGTGAAAACTGGAAGTATTATAAAAGTTTCAGGTCCTTTAGTAGTTGCTGAAGGAATGGATGAAGCTAATGTATATGATGTATGTAAAGTTGGAGCAAAAGGCCTTATCGGAGAAATCATTGAAATGAGAGGAGATAAGGCATCTATACAGGTATATGAAGAAACGTCAGGAATAGGGCCAGGAGATCCAGTAGTAACTACCGGAGAACCTCTTTCAGTTGAACTTGCACCAGGATTAATAGAGTCAATGTTCGATGGAATACAAAGACCTCTTGATGCATTCATGGAAGCTGCGAACTCATCATTTTTGGTTAAAGGTGTTTCAATACCAAGTTTAAATAGAGAAAAAGTTTGGGGCTTTAATCCTACAGTAAGCGTAGGAGATGAAGTTCATGCTGGAGATGTTATAGGAACAGTTCAAGAATCTCCTGTAGTACTTCATAAAATAATGGTTCCATATGGACTAAAAGGTAAAGTTAAAGAAATAAAAGAAGGAGAGTTCACTATTACTGATGTTGTTTGTGTTCTTGAAACTGAAAAAGGTGATAAAGAAGTTTCAATGTTACAAAAATGGCCAGTAAGAAAAGGAAGACCTTATGAGAGAAAGCTAAATCCAGTTGAACCAATGGTTACAGGACAACGTGTTGTAGATACATTTTTCCCTGTAGCTAAAGGTGGAGCAGCAGCCGTTCCAGGACCATTCGGAGCAGGTAAAACTGTAGTTCAACATCAAATAGCAAAGTGGGGAGATACTGAAATTGTTGTTTATGTTGGATGTGGAGAACGTGGTAATGAAATGACAGATGTTCTTAACGAGTTCCCAGAGCTTAAAGATCCAAGAACTGGAGAAAGCTTAATGAAGAGAACTGTACTTATAGCTAATACTTCAAATATGCCTGTTGCAGCTAGAGAAGCTTCTATATATACAGGAATAACTATAGCTGAATATTTTAGAGACATGGGATATTCTGTAGCTATAATGGCTGATTCTACATCAAGATGGGCAGAGGCTTTAAGAGAAATGTCAGGTAGACTTGAAGAAATGCCTGGTGATGAAGGTTATCCAGCTTACTTAGGATCGAGACTTGCTGATTACTATGAAAGAGCAGGTAAGGTTGTATGTCTAGGTAATGAGGGAAGACAAGGTGCTATTACAGCAATAGGAGCAGTTTCCCCTCCAGGCGGAGATATATCTGAACCAGTTACACAATCTACTTTAAGAATAGTTAAAGTATTCTGGGGACTAGATGCACAACTTGCATATAGAAGACATTTCCCATCAGTTAACTGGCTAAGTTCGTATTCCTTATATCTAGAAAAGATGGGAGTATGGATGAATGATAATGTTGCACCAGATTGGTCAACACTTAGAACTGATGCCATGGCACTTCTACAAGAAGAAGCAAGTTTAGATGAAATAGTAAGACTTATAGGAATAGATGCTCTTTCAGAGAAAGATAGATTAAAACTTGAAGTTGCAAAGTCTATTAGAGAAGATTACTTGCAACAAAATGCTTTCCATGAAGTAGATACTTATGCTTCATTAGATAAGCAATATAAGATGTTAAAACTTATACTTAAGTTTTATGATGAAGCAAATAGAGCTTTAGAAGTTGGAGTTTATTTAGATAAAATACTTGCTCTAGAAGTAAGAGACAAAATAGCAAGAAGTAAGTA
The DNA here is from genome assembly GCF_022324845.1 of Clostridium sp. YIM B02506. Classification (NCBI taxonomy): domain Bacteria; kingdom Bacillati; phylum Bacillota; class Clostridia; order Eubacteriales; family Clostridiaceae; genus Clostridium; species Clostridium sp. YIM B02506. The sequence continues at coordinate 292,749 of NZ_JAKGTG010000002.1, read as the reverse complement.
TATAGCAGAAGAAGAAATAGCAAAAATAGATGATATTTCTAACGAGTTAAATAAAGCAGTAACTGATTTAATCAACGAAGGAGGGGTTCTAAATGCTTAAAGAATATAGAACAGTTAGAGAAGTAGTAGGACCACTTATGGTTGTTGATGGTGTAAGTGGAGTCAAGTATGATGAACTAGTTGAAATAGAGATGCAAACAGGTGAAAAGAGAAGAGGAAAGGTTCTTGAAGTTAATGGAGAAAAAGCTATGGTACAGCTTTTTGAAGGATCTTCAGGGATAAACTTAAAAGGAACTAAAGCTAAATTTTTAGGTAGACCTCTTGAACTTGGAGTATCTGAGGATATGTTAGGAAGAGTATTTGATGGAATGGGAAGAGCTAAAGATAATGGCCCTAAAATACTTCCTGAAAAAAGAAATGATATTAATGGTGAGGCTATAAATCCAGTAGCAAGAAACTACCCATCAGAGTTTATTCAAACTGGTATATCCGCTATAGATGGATTAAATACGTTAGTTAGAGGACAAAAGCTTCCAGTATTCTCTGCATCAGGACTTCCTCATGCTGAACTTGCAGCTCAAATAGCAAGACAGGCAAAAGTTTTAAATTCTGATTCAAAGTTTGCAGTTGTATTTGCAGCTATAGGAATAACTTTCGAAGAAGCTGAATTCTTCGTAGAGGAGTTTACTAAAACAGGAGCAATAGATAGATCAGTTCTATTTATGAATCTTGCATCAGACCCTGCAATAGAAAGAATTGCAACACCTAGAATGGCTTTAACTACAGCAGAGTTTTTAGCTTATGAGAAAGGAATGCATGTACTTGTTATAATGACAGATATAACTAACTATTGTGAAGCTTTAAGAGAAGTTTCTGCAGCTAGAAAAGAAGTTCCAGGAAGAAGAGGATATCCAGGTTACTTGTATACTGACCTTTCAACTTTATATGAAAGAGCAGGAAGACTAAAAGGAAAAGAAGGTTCAATAACACAAATTCCTATATTAACTATGCCAGAAGAGGATAAAACTCATCCTATTCCTGACTTAACTGGATATATAACAGAAGGGCAGATAATATTATCTAGAGAGTTATACAAAAAAGGTATCACTCCTCCAATAGATGTACTGCCATCTCTATCAAGACTTAAAGATAAGGGTATTGGTAAAGGTAAAACAAGAGAAGATCATGCTGATACTATGAACCAATTATTCTCTGCATATGCTCAGGGAAAACAGGCAAAAGAATTAGCAGCTATATTAGGAGAATCAGCTCTATCAGATGCAGACAAAAAATATGCTGAGTTTGCCGAAGCTTTTGAAAAACAGTATGTTAATCAAGGTTTCACTACTAATAGATCCATAGAAGAAACACTAAATTTAGGATGGAAGCTTCTAAAAATACTACCAAAAACAGAACTTAAGAGAATCAGAGATGAATTCCTTGAAAAGTATATGTCAGCTGGAGAGGAAGTATAGCATATGGCAAAGTTAAATGTTAATCCTACAAGAATGGAGTTAACAAAACTTAAGAAGAGATTAACCACTGCTGTTAGAGGTCATAAGCTCTTAAAAGATAAACAAGATGAATTAATGAGGCAGTTTATAAGTCTTGTAAAGTATAACAATGACTTAAGAAAAGATGTAGAAGATAAACTTCATGGTTCATTGAAAGACTTTGTTATGGCAAGAGCATTGATGAGTTCTGAGTTTTTAGAAGAAGCTATTGTCTATCCAAAAGAAAGTATATCTGTGGAAGTAGGAAACAAAAACATAATGAGTGTTAATGTACCACTTATGACGTTTAAAAGAAAACTTGAGGGTGATACAGGAAGTATATACCCTTATGGGTTTGCAAACACTTCCTCAGAGTTAGATGACTCTATAAAAGGATTGTATGAAATACTACCAAAACTTCTAGAGTTAGCTGAAGTTGAAAAGAGTTGTCAACTCATGGCTGATGAAATTGAGAAAACTAGAAGAAGAGTTAATGCATTAGAATATATGACAATTCCTCAACTTCAAGAGACTATAAAGTATATTAGAATGAAGCTTGATGAAAATGAAAGAGGAGCTTTAACTAGACTTATGAAGGTTAAGGCTATGATTGAACAAAGAAGCTAAATTAAAAAAGAAGCTATCTCAAAATATTTGAGATAGCTTCTTAAATTTTATCCTCTACTCTTAGGAGTAGGTTGCTTCATTTTCTTTAATTGAGAATGGTCTATTGGAACTAAATCTGTTTTATTAGTCAGATTTAATACATTCATGATAGAGATGTGTTCATTCTTCTCTTTATCACCTTTAAGACCCATAACAATGACTTTATGTCCTTGATTAACTTGAATAAAAGAAGGTTTCTTAAACCAAGAATTTTTCTTGTAAACGCATTTAATAACCATTTTACCTGCATCAGGTTTAACTATTAAAGTTGCAGTGATCTTGTGAAAAATCCAAAGAATAGTTTTTGTTTCTATCTTAGATGATAAAACGCTACCTTGAAATTGCGTCATTCTATCGCCATATTTCTTTATGTAAGAATCAGTATAATATTTTGAAATCTTTTCTTTAAAACCCATAATTATAACTCCTTTGTATTTATAATATTATGACATATATTGATTAAACGTAAAAATACAAATTAATTATAACATAATAACATATCTATTCAAATAAAATTTTTATTAGGATTGATTTAATTAAAAAAATCACCCAAAAGCAGGTGATTTTTAATTAGTTTAAGTTTTTTCTAATATCTTCTAGAAGCTCCTCTAAAGAATCTCCAGTAGCATCATTACCATTTACAATCGCTATTCCGCTACAGAAACATTCTCCACATCTTCCAAGGCAACCTTCAACATTAATCTCGCTTTCAGGTATATCCTTTTTTAATACCTCTATTGCTGCATCTGTATATTCATTGTTTTCACAAAAATGTAGTGCCATTTATAAATCCTCCATAAATTAAAGTTAATATAAAGCAATTATAAAATGAGAATTGATATCAGTCAATAGTTATTATTTGTTAAGTTTGAATTTAAGACTTATACTACTATTATGTGGAAGCTTCACTTAAGGCTTCATAAAATTTCTTTACTGTAGTAAAATAATATTAAAATAATTTAGAAACAGGTGATTAAATGGGAGCAAGGAATAGCTTAGGGCAAACGGAAGAAGAGTTTTTAAAAGAATATGATAGTTCAAAGTATAAAAAGCCATCAGTAACTACGGATAACGTAATATTTTATGTAAAAGAAAATAATATAGAGGTTTTATTAATTAAACGAGGAAATCATCCAGATATAAATAAGTGGGCATTTCCAGGTGGATTTATAGAGATGGATGAGAATCTTGAAGTTGCAGCCCTTAGAGAGTTAAAAGAAGAAACAAATCTGGAAGGAATAGAGTTTGAACAATTACATACTTTTGGGGATGTAGATAGAGATAAGAGAGACAGGATAATTACTGTAGTTTATTTTGCTGTAATTGAGGAAAAAAAGAAAGCTGTAGCAGGGGATGATGCTGGGGATGCAAAGTGGTTTTCTGTAGGTTATGAAAAAATAAGCATAGAGAATTCAGAAGAATATATATTAGATATAAAACTTAAAAGTGATGACTTAGAATTAAATCCACAAATTAGAGTTAGTCAATCTAAAGGTAAATATATAGCAAAAAAGAAATATACACAGATAAAAAATGATAATATGGCAGGAGATCATGGAAAAGTGTTAGCTGTAGCTTTAGAGAAGTTTTTAGAAAAGTTCTAAACAAATTATATATTTATAAGACAGAAAAATAAAGATAGCATATTATATATGATAATAAATTTATTTAATTGGAGAAAAAAGTGTTTAATAAAGAAACAAGAATTGGATTAGCTCTTTCCGGAGGAGGTATTCGTGCTTTAATTTTTCATTTGGGTATTTTGAAGTTTTTAGCTGAAAATGGTGATCTTGAAAATGTTAAGACAATATCCACAGTATCTGGTGGAAGCATTTGCATAGGGCTTATATTGTCTATAAATGATTATAAGTGGCCAACCAGCAAGGAATATTTAGAAAAGGTTTTGCCTGAATGTAAAGGTATAGTTCTTAATAATGATATTACTAGTGGAATGATGAGGCTTAAGGAGAAGTATCCTGAGTATGATACAGTGATGCTATTGGCTAAGGCATTAGAAGAAGAGTGGGGAGTACATGGAGATTTGCAGACTATCCCTTCTTCAATTAATTGGGAAATTAATTGTGCTACTTTTGAAACTACAAAAAATTTCAGGTTTAGCAAAAGACGTATGGGAGATCCTTTATTGGGCTATACAATGAATCCAGATTTTCCAATTTCAAATGCTGTTGCTGCTTCAGCCGCCTTTCCAGAGATCATAGGAACATATAGATTAGATATGAGTTTATATAAGTGGTATAAAGATGAGTCAGGAAATACCCCTTTAACTGATCCACGGGATTTTTGTAATTTGTGGGATGGGGGTGTTTATGATAACCTTGGTCTTGAAGTATTATATAGACCAGGATTTGGACTTAAAAAAGGAATTGATTTTTTAGTTGTAAGTGATGCATCTTCTCCAATTTATGAACAAGAATACTCTAGGGAGAACAGATTAGAAAATCTTCAACGTATTTGGGATATCAGTGTTAAAAAATTAAATGAATTAGTAGTTAGAAGCTTATTTAGAGATGTGATAAATAAGGGGAAAGGCGCTTATTTAAAAACAGGTACTTTTGTTTTGGATGTTCTAAAGAAGTTACCTATTCCCCACAAAATCATAATAAAACTTGGTGAAACATCTCTATCTCATGAGAGAGTAATACTTGCAATGAATTATCCTACAACTCTAATAGCTCCAACTTCTGAAGAATTTAAGTTGATTTTAAGACATGGTTATGAAACAGCATCGTGCATTAGGATAAAATCCATATTTGAAAAGTTATAGATATTTTTATCTTTAAGCTAACTAAGTGGAACAAGATTCTTCATACTTATATCTAAACATGGAGAAGAGTGAGTAAGTGCACCTAAAGATATAAAATCAACCCCCAAAGAAGCATATCTAGAAATATTGTCTAAAGTGATATTCCCGGAACATTCAACTAGAGCCTTGTCCTTAATTAAGCTCAAGGCTTCTTTTATGTTATCAAGGGACATATTATCTAGCATTATAATATCTGCTCTTGACTCTAAGGCCTCTTTTACCATATCTAAGGTTTCAACCTCAACTTCAACTTTTCTAACAAAAGAAGAATTTTCACGAGCTTTAGTTATGGCAGATTTAACTCCCCCTGCAAAAGCAACATGATTGTCTTTTAAAAGTATTCCATCAGATAAATTGAATCTATGATTTTGTCCACCGCCAATTTTCACAGAATATTTTTCTAAGGACCTTAGATTAGGAGTGGTTTTTCTTGTATCTAATATCTTTGTTTTTGAATCTTTTATAATGGATACAACTTTATTTGTATAAGTTGATATACCACTCATTCTTCCTAAAAAATTTAAGGCAACTCTTTCACCAGATAAGATAATTCGTGTACTTCCAGTAAGTTCACCTATTTTTTCTTTATTATAGACCTTATCTCCATCTTTTTTATATAAATCAACTTTAACCGAAAATTCAGAGTTTAAAGAAAGAAGTTCAAATACTCTTTTAAAAACCTCAAGTCCAGCTAAGACTCCATCTTCTTTTGCAATCAAATCAACTTTGCTTTTTGATTCAAGGGGTATAATAGCTTCTGTAGAAATATCTCCATTTGGAATATCTTCTATTAAAGCATCTCTAATTATTTTATCCAGTATAAGCAAATTCAACATTTATATTTCCTGCCTTTCTTTTAAATTCCTCAATTGTACTTATTCGATTTCTTGACAATATTTCCATAGGGGTACCTTTTATTTTAGGTGGATTGAAATTTATAAGAGACATGCTATTTATTGAAAGATTAATTGAGTTAGCAGCTCTTCTAGAAAACACAAGTGCTTCAAGAATAGAGTTAGAAGCAAGTCTGTTTGCACCATGAACTCCAGTACAACTGGTTTCTCCTACAGCATATAAGTTTCTAAGAGAAGTATAGGAATTTAAATCAACCTTTATTCCTCCCATAAAGTAATGCTGTGCTGGAGATACTGGTATTGATTCTTTAGTAATATCTATTCCCTTATTTAAGCAATTTTCATAGATAGCTGGGAATCTATTTATTAAGTAATTGCTGTTTAAAAAAGATATATCCAAATACACATGAGAACTATTTGTTTTCTTCATTTCCTCATATATAGCTTTTGATACCACATCTCTAGGCAAAAGTTCATTTACAAATCGTTCTCTTTTAGAGTTTAGTAAGATTCCTCCTTCTCCGCGCACAGATTCAGAGATTAAAAATCTTCTTTTAGAGGCATTCATCTCATATAAAGCTGTGGGGTGAATCTGGATATATTCTAGATCTTTAAGTTTTATGTTGTGTTTTAAAGCAATACTTATAGAATCTCCAGTTAATGCACGTTGATTTGTAGAATTTACAAATAGGCCACCTATACCACCAGTAGCTAAAATCACAATTTTTGAATGAATAAACAATTGAGAATTATCCTTTAGAAAAATACCACCTACACAAGTTTCTTCCTTTTCCATTAAATCTATAAGAGTAGTTTTTTCTAAAATAGTTACATTATCTAAGGATTTCACCTTATGGATTAAAGTTTCTTGAACTGATTTACCTGTAGTATCTTTTACATGTACTATTCTATTAACACTATGAGCACCTTCCTTTGTGAATTCAAAAGAGGAATCTTCCTTAAAGTCAAAAGGAACTCCTAAGGATTTTAGATTAAGAATGTTTTCCATGGATTCTTCTGCTAAAACCTTCACGGCTTCTTTATTGTTTTTATATTGTCCAGCTTTTAGGGTATCCTCAATAAATAAAGGAATATCTTCTTTAGATAAGGTAGTGGAAATTCCTCCTTGAGCTAAAAAACTGTTTGTATCTGCTATACTTTCTTTTGATACAATAGTTATATTTAAATCTTTTCTTAGATTTAAGGTTAGGTAAAGTCCCGAAATTCCGCTACCAACTATTAAAACATCAGTGAATAACTCCATATTAATCCCTTCTTTTAGATAATTTGTGTATTTAATTTAAGACAATAGGTGTAAGGAACTTAAGACAATATGTGCATGTTTTCTAGTGCTTTATAAGCTCTCATTCTGACATCTTCATCTAAAATTATTTCATTGGTTTCTTCTTTTAATGTAATATAGATGTCTTCTAATGTGGTTTTCTTCATATTAATACAAGTCATAGTAGTTCCAGGAACATAGAACTTTTTGTGAGGACTTCTTTTTTTCATTTCATGAAGAACTCCAGATTCAGTTAACACTATAAATTCATCTTTAGGGGAGCTTACCGAATAATCTATAATTTCACCTGTACTTCCTAAAAAGTTTGCCATATCCCTTATTTCTTTTTCACACTCAGGATGAACTAATACTTCTGCAAGAGGACGTAAATCTTTCAAGGCTTGTACAGTTTCTTTTTTTACTTTCTTATGAGTAATGCAATAACCATCCCAAAGATAAAACTTTTTATTTGGAAACTGTTCCGCTATATATTCTCCAAGATTTTTGTCAGGTAGAAAAATAATTTTTTCATTAGGTATGTTTTTCATGATGTTTAGAGCAGAAGATGAAGTAACACAAACATCACACAAGGCCTTAACATCTGTATTTGAATTGATGTAGCTTACAACTAAAGCATTAGGATGTTTCTCTTTTAGTTTAGATAAGCTTTGAACATCTGCCATGTCAGCCATAGGACAGCCGGCATCTGAGTTTGGTAAATATACTTTTTTATTTGGAGATAAAATTTTAGCGCTTTCAGCCATAAATTTTACGCCACAAAAAATTATAGCTTGCTCAGGACTATTCATAGCTATCTTACTTAAATAATATGAATCGCCAACATAATCAGCTATATCTTGAACTTCATCTCTTTGATAATAATGGGCTAAAATCAAAGCATTTTTTTCTTTTTTAAGATTTTTAATTTCATCTACTAGATTCATAAGTTAAACTCCTAAATAAATATTTTGTTAGTGTATATACAGCAGTATACTCCTAAAGTTTTGATAATTCAACCTAATAATAATTCACTGAATTTTGTTAAAATGTCAGTGTTTATATTATCCCATTAAGTTCACACTAGAAGTTAATAGTTTATTCATTGACCAAAAGTAGGAATTATGGCATAATATGAGGTATAAGATAACCTTTAAAATAATATGATTAACTGGGATGGGATAAGATGAGTACGATTGAGAATATTATAAATACATATAACAATATTAAAAACAAGTTAAGATTTGATGGAGAATATTTAAATTATTTTGCTTCAATACTTTCTACTGTTAATAAAAATATAATTAATTATGATAAAATAAAATATATAAGAAGATTTTTTTCAGATAGAACAGCTTGGCATTCATCTTTTAGAGGGACAGGACTTTATACAATATCAATAATTCTTTCTTTTGAAGAGGACTTAGATGAAAAAATGGAGAAGATTATAGAGATAGAGCAGGAGTTAGTATCTAAGGGTTTTAGAGAAAGTTCTTATTTGGCTTTAGCAAGTTATATTTTACATAAGAGTAAGGATAGCAATGTTATTCAAAGATTTATAGATATGTATGATGTTATACATGGTAAAAGTGATAAGATAACTTGTGAAGAAGATTATCCAATGATAGCGCTTGTTGTATACAAAAATATAAGTGGAGAAATTCTTACAAGTAAGTATGATGACTATTTTAGTGTGTACAAATTTGTTGAAGTTAAGAGTAATGACATCACTCAGGATATGGTGATTTCTTCTATAATTTTTAATAATGGAATAAACCTTAATGATAATATGATGAAGGAAAAGATTGAAGCACAATATGCTATTTTATATCCTATATTTTTTAATAAAACTGAAAATACAGTTAAGATGTTAGATATATGGGAGGGAAAACTTGAAGAGCATGTGGAGCTTCAGTTATTTATGGATGGAAGCTTTAGAAGATTTTTAGCCATGGTTTTAATATTACAAAACAACAAGGATATATCAAATGAAGATCTAGAAATGCTCATATCTTTATGCGTATTAAACTTTACTAAAACTCAGGAAACATCAATATTAAGTGATCTAGTGTAATGAGGGATAAATATGAATAAAAAGATTATTCATGTGGATATGGATGCGTTTTTTGCCTCTGTAGAAGTTATGGATAACCCAAAACTTAAAGGGAAACCAGTAATAGTTGGAGGAACAAGTGAAAGAGGAGTGGTAGCTACTTGTTCTTATGAAGCTAGAGCCTTTGGAGTTCATTCAGCCATGCCTTTATTTATGGCAAAGGAGAAGTGTCCTCATGGGGTATATCTGCCAGTTAGATATGGAAGGTATAAGGAGATATCAAGAAGGGTTTTCTCTATTTTAGAAGAGATTACGTCTATAATTGAACCAGTATCTATAGATGAGGCGTACTTAGACGTTACAAACAGTAAATTAACTGCTATGGAAGCTGCTTTATATATTAAAAAAGCTATTAGAAGAGAACTTGGAATTACTATTTCTGCAGGAATTTCTTACAATAAGTTTTTAGCTAAAATAGCTTCCGAATGGAACAAACCAGATGGAATAAAGGAAATAACTGAAGATATGGTTCCAGAAATACTTTTTCCACTATCAGTTTCCAAAATTCATGGATTAGGGGAGAAGTCTGTAAAAAAATTAAATAACATAGGAATATTCAGGGTAAAGGATTTATATGCTTTACCCAATGAGCTTTTCACTTATTATTTTGGTAAGTATGGAGATGATATATATAACAGAATAAGAGGAATAGATAACAGAGAAGTTAAGATAAATCATGATAGAAAATCTATAGGAAAAGAAACAACTTTAAGAAAAAATACAAATGATAGAGAAGAACTTTTAGAGTATATAGATAGATTTTCTAAAGAAATTTCAGATATTTTAATAGATAGAAATCTATCAGGAAGAACCTTAACTATAAAATATAAAACCTGGGATTTTAAATCTCATACTAAAAGTAAAACCTTAATGAACTATGTAGATAAATATGATGAGATATTTAAAAATGCAATAGACATATTAACTGATGAATTAATTGAAGAAGAACTTAGACTAATAGGATTATCTATATCTTCTTTAAAAGAAAATAAAATACAGCAATTAAGATTATTCTAGTAAAAGAATAGACATAAATTAATATATAATTTATAATCACTTAATGTAGAGAGAAATTAGTAAACCAATTCTTTTGAAAAAGTTTACTCAGGAGGAATGTATATATGAATAATAATGAATTATCAAAATTTATTGACCACACTGTATTAAAGGCTGAAACTTCAGAAAAAGCTGTAGAGAAAGTTTGCAAGGAAGCTTTAGAGTATAAATTTGCCTCTGTATGTATTAATCCTTGTAATGTTAAGTTGGCTTCAAAGCTATTAGAAGGAAGCGAAGTTAAGGTATGTACAGTTATAGGATTCCCTTTAGGTGCAAATACTTCAAAGGTTAAAGCATTTGAAACAGAAGACGCAATAGCAAATGGTGCTCATGAAGTGGATATGGTTATAAACATAGGAAAGCTAAAAGATAAGGACTATGACTACGTTAGAGAAGATATAAAAGCAGTTGTAAATGCAGCTAAAGGTAAAGCGCTTACAAAAGTTATAATAGAAACTTGCTTACTTACAGATGAAGAGAAAGTAAAAGCTTGTGAACTTGCAAAAGAAGCTGGAGCAGATTTTGTAAAAACTTCTACAGGATTTTCTACAGGTGGAGCAATACCTGCTGATATAAAGCTTATGAGAGAAACAGTAGGACCAGAGATGGGAGTTAAAGCATCAGGTGGAGTTAGAAATATAGATGATGCAGAAGCTGTTATAAAAAATGGTGCTACAAGAATAGGGGCCTCATCATCAATTGATATAGTTGAAGGAAGAACATCAAAAAGCAATTACTAAAATAAAAGAAGTACTCTTAAAGAATATGCATCTTTAGAGTACTTTTTTATTATTTTAATTGAAAAAAACTATTCCTAAAATTGGCTAATAAGAATATTTATATATTAAACAATTAAATAAGGAGGAAACTACTCTACCTTAAGAAGAGTGGTAAATTTTATGAAAAGAGAGTTAACTCCAAAAGAAGTAATTTACAATATTGATTTAAATCAAGCCTTTCCCTTTAATAATAGGAATAATGTACAACAATACTCAGATGTTTATAAAAAAATTCAGTTAGCCTTTGGAATTAATAAGGAAGGATATAATGTTTATGTTGTAGATACTTTTTCAAAAGATAAAATAGATGATATAACAAACTTTATTAAAGATATTCTAAAGAAAAGAGAAAAACCTAAGGATATTTGTTACGTGATTTATGAAGATCCTAGATATCCAACAGGTTTATTTTTAAGTAATGGCAATGGATTAAAAATGAAAAAGGTAGTTGAAGAGATAAAAGAATTATATTATGATTCTATAATTGATTTTTATAACTCATCTAATAATAAAGATAAAGAGGATATATTAGATGAGGTATACAAAAAAAGAAGCGAGCATATTGGAACTTTAGTAGATATGGCTAAGGAGGAAGGTTTTGATTTAAAGGCAACCACTCAAGGATTTGTGTTTATCCCACTTAAAGAGGGGGAGGCCATGAGTGAGAAGGACTATGACAATCTTATACAAAATGATAAAGATAATATTATTACAAGAGCAAGTAAACTCAAGACTGGGGCAGAAGAAATTCTAGAAGAACTTAAAGAGCTAGAACTAGATTCTATAGAAAAGATCAGAGATATTTTAGAAAAATATCTAGAAGATGTTATGAAAAATAACAGAGAAAGGTATTGTAATATATTTAAAGAAGATGAAGCTGCCTTAGAGTATTTAGAGTTTATTTATAAACATGTAGAAGAATCTATAATAAATAGCTATACAATTAACTTAGAAGATGATGAGGGAAAGATAGGAGAAATTCTTAATAAGTTTCAAGTAAATGTTATAGTTGATAACAGCGAAAATGAATATCCACAAGTAATATTTGAAGAAGATCCAACCGTAAATAATCTTCTAGGAAATATAGAGTATGAAAACCATAATGGTGTATATTCTACCGATGTATCATTAATAACTTCAGGTTCTATTTTAAGAGCAAATGAAGGTTGCCTTATAATAAGGATGAGTTCATTAATTAATAGTCCAGGTAGTTATTTTTATCTTAAAAAAGCACTTCTAAATAAAAAGGTATCCTATGATTATAACAGAGGATACTTTGAATTTCTTTCATTAAATGGATTAAAGCCGCTACCAATAAATATGAATTTAAAGGTGATATTAATAGGAGATTTTGAAATCTATGATTTATTATACTCAAATGATGAAGATTTCAAAAATATATTTCCTATAAGAGCTCATATGAAATCAACAATAGATGTTGATAATGATGTAATAGCTCAAGTGGTGAATTTAATATTTAAAATAGTAGATAACAACAAACTGCTTAAGATAACTGAAGATGGTATAAAGGAGATTTTTAAATTTTTAGCTAGAAAAGCATCTTCGAAATCAGAAGTCTTGGTAGATGAGTTAGAAATAGAAAAACTTTTGTTTTTGGCAAATAATTCAGCAGCTTTAGATGGGGAGATTAATGCTAAACATATAATAAAAGCTTATTATAATGAAGAGCATATAGAAGAAGAGATTTTTAAGATGTATAAAAGTAAAAAGATGATAATAAACGTAAAAGATAAGATTGTAGGTTCAATTAATGGGCTTGCAGTAATAGATTTAGGATATTTGAGTTTTGGAAAACCCATGAGAATTACTTGTGTATGTACAAAAGGAGAAGGCAGAATCATTGATGCTCAACGAGAAAGTAATTTAAGTGGTAAAATTCATGGTAAATCTTTAGGAATACTAAAGGCAGTTTTAAATAAATTTTTTTCACCTTATGAAAGAATACCTGTAAATTTTCATTTGAGCTTTGAGCAAACTTATGGAATGGTTGAGGGAGATTCAGCATCAGTAGCTGAGATAATAGCTATAATATCATCTCTAAGCAAAAGAGGAATAAAACAATCTATAGCCGTTACAGGCTCTATAAATCAATTTGGAGAGATTCAGCCTATTGGTGGTGTAAATGAAAAGATAGAAGGTTTTTTTAAGGTATGTGAAATTCTAGATACTGTAAAAGGTAAGGGGGTTGTTATACCAGCTGCAAATAAAGACGAATTAGTCTTAAGTCCTAAAGTTGAGGAAGCTGTAACTCGAGGAGATTTTAAAATTTATACAATGGATGATTTAACAGATGCTATGAAAATACTCATTCAAGAAGAAGGCGAAACCTTAGAAGAGTTATTAGCATTTATGAAACAGGAACTGAATAAGTATGGAAAGTAATGATTTAGAGGGCGTAAAGCCCTCTATTTTTATAAAAGAGTAAAAAAAATAATAAATTTATGTAAAACCTTTGACTACTCAAGTAAATTTATGGTAATATTATGGAAAAAGAAGGAAATATTCCTGCTGCTAGAGTAGAGGAGGTGAAATACTCTAAGGTAATTGCTTTAGAGTAATGATTATGTACTTAAAATTTAACAGGGATGAAGATAAATTAATAGTAACATTAAACGGGGAATTAGATCATCATAGCGCTGAGGAAGTGCGTGTGAAAATTGATGACAGACTTGATAGAGATAATGTTAGAAAGCTAATATTAAATTTTTCAGGTGTGACATTTATGGACAGCTCTGGAATAGGTGTGGTTATTGGAAGGTATAAAAAGCTTATAACTAAAGATGGAAAGGTAGTTATAGCGGAACCAAAAGGAAGTGTTAAAAGAGTATTTGAACTTTCAGGCTTATTTAAAATTGTTAAGGCGTATGATAGTATAGAGGAAGCTATAAACTGCCATTAATAGGGGGATAGAGGTATGGTTGATAATAAGATTAAATTAGAATTTTTAAGTAAATCACAAAATGAGGGTTTTGCTAGAGTAGCTGTGGCAGCCTTTATTTCTCAGTTAGATCCAACTGTAGAGGAACTTACTGATGTAAAAACTGCGGTATCTGAGGCAGTTACAAATTCTATTATACATGGATATGAGAACAGAGAAGATAAAATGGTTAAAATTGAAGCGTCTATAGAGAAAACTGAAGTAACTATAGTAATAGCTGATGAGGGTTTAGGAATTGAGGATGTTGATCAAGCTATGGAACCTTTATATACTTCTAGACCAGATTTAGAAAGAAGCGGTATGGGTTTTACCGTTATGGAAAGTTTTATGGACTCTCTTCAAGTTGAAAGTGAAAAAGGTAAGGGTACAAGAATTATTTTAAAGAAAAAATTCAACTCAATATAGGCCAGGTGATGAATTTATATGGATAAAGGGAATTTGAGAAGAGAGGAATATAATTATGAGGATAACTCAGAATTAATTAGAAGAGTCAAAGCTGGAGATAAAGAAGCCATGAATAGGCTTATAGAATTAAATACACCTCTGGTTTCTTCATTAAGTAAAAAGTTTATAAATAGAGGATATGATTATGAAGATATAATGCAGATAGGTTCTATTGGACTAGTTAAAGCGATTAATAACTTTGATGATTCATATAATGTAAAATTTTCTACCTACGCTGTACCGATGATAGTAGGTGAAATAAAAAGGTTTTTAAGAGATGATGGAATGATAAAAGTTAGTAGAAATACTAAAACTTTAGCTAAAAAGCTCCATTATTTCAGGGAAGAACTAACAAAAAAGCTAAATAGAGATCCAACTATAGATGAACTTGCAGAATACTCAGGGTTTAATAAGGAAGATATAGTTTTTGCCTTAGAGTCAGCTTCATCTATGCAGTATTTATATGACACCATACATCAAGATGATGGAGCACCTGTTTTGTTAATAGATAAGCTCAGTGAAACTGGTGAAGAAGATACAAGTATGATAGATAAAATTGCATTAAAAGAAGCACTTAGAGCACTTGACATAAAGGCTAGACAGATTATAGTACTTAGATATTTTAAGGATAAAACACAGGTTCAAGTTGCAAAACTTTTGGGAATATCTCAAGTACAGGTATCTAGGATAGAGAAGAAAGTTCTTCTAGAAATGAGAAAAAGACTTAGTGATTAGTACCTAAGTTCTATGAAAAATTCATAGAACTTATTTTTTTTGGAATAATATAAGTAAATAACTATGAAAAGGTGATGAATAGATGAAAAAAAAGGAAGAACAAATAAAGCAAAAGTTTAATACTTTATCAAAGGAAATAGAGCCTAAACCTAAGCTTTTAAAAAATTGCATACATGCTTTTTGGGTTGGTGGATTAATTTGTGTAATAGGACAGATGATATATAACTTTTTTGCATCTTATGGGCTACCAGAAGAGCAGGTATCAGGTATTACTAGCATAATATTAATTTTCCTAGGAGCTTTACTGACTGGCTTAGGTATATATGATAAGATTGCATCTTTTGCTGGAGCGGGTACAGTTGTGCCTATTACAGGTTTCTCTAATGCTATAGTTTCACCAGCTATAGAATTTAAAAAAGAAGGATTTGTATTTGGAGTTGCGGCTAAAATGTTTACTATAGCAGGTCCAGTTTTGGTTTATGGAGTAGGAACGTCTGTAATAATTGGAGTTATACATTATATTGTAATTATGATTTGGTAGAATTGGAGGATTATTTATGTATTTACATGACAAAAGAAGAGGGGAACAAACAGTTGAGTTCACAAATCCACCTAAAATAATTGCTACAACTTCGGTGGTAGGACCTAAGGAGGGGCAAGGACCCTTAATGGATTATTTCGACATTATTTTAGAGGATGATATAAATGGAAAAGATAGTTTTGAAAAAGCAGAAAGTTCTATGATGTACACTGCAATAACAGAAACCATAAAAAAAGCTAAACTTAAAGAAGAGGATATACATTACTTATTTGCTGGAGACCTATTAAATCAGCTTACTTCTTCAAGTTTTGTAGCTAGGGATTTAAATATACCTTTTTATGGACTTTTTGGGGCATGCTCTACTATGACAGAGTCCTTATCTTTAGCCTCTCTACTTATGGATGGAGGGTTTGGTGATTATATAGTTGCAAGTACATCATCACATTTTTCATCGGCTGAAAGGCAGTTTAGATTTCCGTTAGAGTATGGTTCTCAGAGAAAAGAAACTGCTCAGTGGACAGTTACAGGATCTGGCGCTATGCTTCTTGCAAAAGAGGGGAATTTCCCTAAGGTTACTCACGTAACTACAGGTATAGTAAAAGATTATGGAATATTAAATGCAGACAATATGGGTACAGCTATGGCTCCAGCAGCAGTAGATACAATATACAGACATTTTAAAGATTTAAATAGAAGGCCAGATGATTATGATTTAATTGTTACAGGAGATTTAGGTAAAGTAGGAAGAGAGCTTACCCAAAAACTTCTTTTAGAATATGGATATGACGTAAGTAAATGTTATATAGATTGTGGTGAAATTATTTTTGATAATGAAAAGCAGAAAACCAATTCAGGTGGAAGCGGATGTGGATGTTCAGCAGTGGTATCCTGTGGATATCTATATAAAAGAATGATGGCAGGAGAACTACATAGAATACTTTTAGTTTCAACTGGTGCTTTAATGAGTACTACTTCTTCCCTTCAAGGAGAAAGTATACCGGGAATAGCACATGGAGTAGTAATTGAATTTAATAAAGAAGGAGATAAATAAATGGGTGATTATATAAGTTCATTTATAGTAGGAGGAATTTTTTGTGTAATAGCACAAATACTTATGGATAAAACAAAACTTACTCCTGCTCGTATATTAGTCATTTATGTAACAGTAGGTGCAATATTAACATACTTCAACATATATCAAAAGATAGTAGACATAGGGCATGCAGGAGCTACTGTGCCATTACCAGGCTTTGGTTATTCTTTAGCTAAGTCTACGATAAAGGAAGTAACAGAAAAAGGTCTTATAGGTGCTTTCACTGGAGGGATTAAGGGGACTGCAGGTGGTATAGAAGCAGCTATATTTTTTGGGTACGTAATGGCACTAATATTTAATCCTAAAACAAAGAAATCCTAAAGCTGGGGCTTTAGGATTTCTTTGTTTTATGCGATAATATATATTATTGATTTATATTTAGCAAGAATTGTGAATTCTTTAGAGGAGATATTAGTGTGATTAATTGGTATTTAAACACTTGGAGTAAAGTTGTTGAATTTTTAGAAAGTAATAGTGAAGATGGTTTATCACAAAATGAAATAGATGAAAGAAGAAAAAAATGGGGAGAAAACAAAATAAGGATTCTTTATGATACAAAAGTTCTTAATACTTCTTTAAAGTATTTTTTGAATCGTTGGTTTTTATTGCCGTTACTTTTGTTTTTATATGGGGTGTACATAGGTAGATATTTTTCTTCCATAATACTTATAATAGTTCCATTAGTTGTTGTATATTTTAAAATAAGCAAATTACAGTTAAAGAAAAAAGAGCTTAAGGCACTTTCAGACATTAGTTATGGACAGGCGGTTGTAATAAGGGATGGATTTCCTTCAAGAATTAATTCAGAGGAATTAGTTATAGGAGATATTGTTGATATTAGACCAGGGGTGACGGTTCCAGCTGATATAAGATTAATAAAATCTGAAAATCTTAAGGTTAATGAAAAAAGTTTAACTGGAGAAGATTTTATATCTGATAAATATGAAAGTAAGTTAGATTATGAGGTTTCAAACTTAGCAGAAATAAAAAACGTAGTATTTAAAGGTACGGTAACTGTTTCTGGAAGAGCAAAAGGAATAGTTGTATCTACAGGAAACTATACTCAACTTGGTAAAATTATGAACATGCTTACATCAACTAATATTAGAAAAGAAACCATTGATGAGAAAGCAGAGTTTTATTGGAACAAAACTTTATCATATAGTTTTTTAGTAGGGTCTGTTTTATCCTTAATAGGAGTAATTATAAAAGGAGTAAACTATGAATTTATATATAATGTACTTATAAGCTCATTATCTTTTGGAGGAATAATTATTTTTCTATTATTCTTTAGACATATAAAGAAGATAACCTTACAGAATGACGTGCATATATTAAATCATTCTTGGTTTGACGTAGTTAATGATATAGAGATTTTATTTATAGATAAAACAGGGTCAATATCTAAAAATGAAATGCATGCAAAAAAGATATACACCGATGAAAAGCTGTACGATATAGATGACATCCATAAAGAAAATCTAAACTTTAATAGAATGATGGAGATAGGTCTTATAGCAAATAATGCAACCTATAATACTTCAGAGGATAAAGGAACAGGAGATATACGTGAAATAGCATTGTTAAAACTTGCAGCTATAAAGAAGGTTTATAAAGGGAGCATTGATTCACAAAATAGAAGAATATTCGATATGCCCATGGACTTTAATAAAAGAATATACACATCTGTAAATAAGATGTCTAAGGGGTATAGAGCTAATGTAACAGGAAATGTTGACGAACTTTTAGATTATTGTACTTTTATAATGAAAGATGGCATGGAAGTAGAACTTTCAGAAGAAGATAAGACAATAATAAGAGAAAAAGACTATGAGCTATCTAAAGATGGATTAGTAACCATGGGAATAGGTTATAGAAGTTTTAACTATGAACCATCGGCTAAGGAAAATATAGAAAGCAATATGGTTTTTGTAGGAATCATTGGTCTTGAAAATCCTATTGTAGATGGAATAGAGGAACTTATTACTAGACTTAGGAAGGAAAAAATTCTTCCTATATTAATAACAGAAGACAATAAGATTGCAGCAACCACTGTAGCTAAAAAAGTTGGAATTATAGATGATGATTCAGAAGTTATTTCAGGAATTGAACTTCTTAATGCTACAAAAGAAGAAAAGATAGAGGTACTTTCTAAAACTAGAGTATTCTCTAAAATTGCACCTGAACTTAAGAATTTTATTTTTACAATATTTAAAGAGGATAATTACAAAATCTCTTCAACAGGAGAGGAGATAGTTGATCTACCTTTACTTACATTATCAAACTTATCAATAGCTAAAGGCAAGGCTTCATCTTTAGTAAAGAAGGTAGCAGATTTATATATAAAAGAAGATTGTTTAGAGAAGTTAATATATTTAAAAAACTTAAGTAGAACTATTAATCTATTAGTAGATAGAGGAATCGGTTTATATTGGATATTTATGTTATCGCGAGGAATATCATTAAGCTTAGGATATATAATTTTTGATAGAATTTTAATAGATGAGTTTAGTTTGTTAATATTGAATGTAATAATATTGCCTCTTATAGTGTTTTATTCAATAGTAAAAAATGAGATTAAAGAGTTAACACAAGAATCAATGGCAGTTAGAATAAGTATAGTTGTTTTTGTACTTTTAGTTAGCAGTTTTGTTATTGGAGATATGGAGTATAGCTCTGTTATATTAGCACTAATTTCAGCTGTGACTATGTTTTTAGTTTCTTTGGAATATACTATTCCTAAAATTTTCATTAGAAAGTGAATTAACAGCACCTCCCAGGGTAAGAATTCTATAGGGAGGTGCTATTTTTATGAAAAATGAACAAATATTATTAAAGAAACCTCTAGTAATTATATTTTTATCTGTTTTATTAGGAAGTGTTTTATATTATTTAGGATTTAATGTATATAGCTTGATTTTAGTTGGGTTATTTATTTCGAGTTTATATGTTTTTGGAGGAAGAAAAGAGATTTTACTTTTCTCATTTTTTATAGTAATGAGTTTAGGAACAAATCATTTATATTATAAAGTTCAAACTAAAGATATTAGCAATTTTAAAGTAAGGATAAGAGAGAGTTATTACAATGAATATCTAGCTACCTATAAGGGCAGAAAAATATATGTTAAAGGAAGCAAGCTTAAGTTAGATAAGGGAAGAGAGTATGTCATAAATGGTTATTTTAAAACAGAAGTTGATAAAAATAAAGGAATAGTTGGTACTCTTGAAGGAAAGTATGTTTATGGAGAAAAAGAAGATGTAATAACTAAATTATATGAATATAGAGAATATTTATATAACAGAATGAAGTCGGTTTTAAGCGAAGAAAATGCGGCTCTTGTTTCTGCGACCTCCTTTGGATATGTGGATGGACTTACTTCTGAGCAAAAAGACTATATGAAGTATTATGGACTAATACATATAATTTCAGTATCAGGTTTTCATATGGCCCTTATATATAAGATTTTAAACAAGCTCTTTGACTACAGAATAACATTATTGATTTGTGTAGTTTATGCAGTTTTTACAGGAGCTTCAGCAGCTACTTTAAGATCTCTTTTTATGATTATTATATTAAAGCTTGGAGAAGCATTATATAAAAAGTATGACGACTTATCAGCTCTTTGTTTTTCAGGTATAATTCTTTGTTTAATAAGTCCCTATAATGCCTTAGATTTAGGATTTCAGCTATCATATTTAGCGACCTTAGGGATAGTACTATTTAATAATAAACTAGATAGATGTTTTTATAAATTTCCTAAGTACTTAAGAGAAGCGATGGCTATAAGTATATCTCCACAGATTTTAACGTATCCAATTTTAGGAGTAACCATTGGATACTTTTCTTTAAATGTAGTAATAAGTAATATAATATTGATGCCCTTCTTTACACTTATAGTTATACTTGGAAATCTTCTGCTTCTATTAAGTGTTTGGGATAAACTATTTATAATAACTTTAAAAGTTTGCGAATTCATAAGTGTAATAATAGATGGACTAATAAATTTATTAAACCATGTTTCTATTCCTCTTATTCCATTAGAGCGAGAAGTAATGTTTTATTATATAATATGTTTTGGAAGCTTTATATTTGTTAAAAAAGGTATAAATGCCTTTAGAAAACTTCCTATAGTTTTTTTTATTCCTGTTGCTATAAGCATTTACTCTCCTTTTCCAAAGGTAGATATAGATAAAAATAAGGAAATAAGAGTAAGCTATAGAGGAGAAATTTCTAAATATATAGTGGAAGATAATAAGATAAAAGAAAAGGATGCCTTAACTGGGATAAACAAAAGATACATAGATAAAATACCCTTAGCTAAAGGAGAAAGTTATATAATATTATCAAAAGGACTACTTGGAATAAAGACTCCATCTAAAGAAATATATTGCTTTTCAATAAATCAAAATAATCCTAACTATGATATAATACAATTGAATAACAATGAGAGATTTTTAGTAGTTAAGAATAAAATTATAAGATTTTGATAGTTAAGGAGATATATAGAGTTGATAAAACTTCAAGAGTTAGAGAAACAGATAAAAGATGGTAAACTTAATAATTCTTATTTGTTAGCTGGAACAGATGAGGCTTTAATGAAGAGTTTGATAGATAATATTACTGATAAAGTTCTTCCAAAGGATTTAAGAGATTTAAATTATATAAAACTAGATGGATTTAAAGTGAGTTATGAAGATATAGTTAATGCTTGTGAAACTCTGCCCTTTATGAGTGAAGTGAAGGTAGTTGTAATTTATAGAGCAAACTTCTTTAAAAGTCAAAAAGAGTTCTCTGAAAGTGAGTTTAAAAAGGTATTAGATTACTACAACAACACACCTTCTCACATAGTATTACTTTCTTATGTACTTTTAGATGATAAAAGAGATAAACCTCTTAAGCATAAAGGGATTTTAAATATAGATAAAAAAGCTACTGTAGTACATATAGATAGACAAAAAGAAGATAGATTAATAAGGGAAGCAGAAAATGTATTTAAAACTTATAATAAAGAAATAGGAAAAGTAGAGCTTAGATATTTTATAAATAAGGTTGAGAAAAACTTTGAGATAATAAGAAATGAAATAGGAAAGTTAGTTAACTATACAGAAGGTAGAGAAATAAAAAGAGAAGATATAGATACACTTCTACCAAGTAAAAGTGAAGAGGATATATTTGACTTAATAGACTTTATTTCAGATAAGAAGCCTGAAAAAGCAATAGTTCTTATGAATGACTTAGTTTTTAAAGGTGAGAACTTAAACAAACTACTTACACTTATAGAAGGTCAGTTTAAGAAATTATATGAAATCAAGTTTCAAGCAGAAAAAAACTTAAACCCTCAAGTTATTGCAGGTAACTTAAAGTTACATCCTTTTGTAGTTGAGAAATTAATAAAACAAGGAAAGAAGTTTTCTTTTAGACAACTTGAAGATTGTATGAGACTTTGTGTTGATACAGAAAAAAGAATGAAGAGTTTATCTACGAATGTACTTACTGAGATGGAGTTTCTACTTATATCTACAGTTAGAACATCATCAAGGTAGTAGTTTATAGTTGTCATTACTAGTTAATGGCAACTTTTTTAACTCTACCATGTAGAGTTAGAGTTTCTCAAACTTAGTTAAAGTTTGAGAGAGTTTTAATAAGTTATAGAGTTAACTTACTGAGTTTGTCAAAGTAACTTGATACTTTAACAAAAAAGCTTCATAAAAGTAAATTAACCGACCCAAACTAATTGGATCGGTTTATAAAATTAAGCCATAGCGTTTAATTTTGCAGCTAATCTTGATTTTTTTCTAGCAGCCATGTTTTTATGTACTACTCCTTTTGAAGTAGCCATATCTAAAGCTTTAACTGCACCAGCAAAAGTAACTTTTGCTTCATCAGCGTTGCTAGCAGCAACAGCAACTTCGAATTTCTTTATAGCTGTTTTTAAAGCTGATTTAATCATTCTATTTCTTAAAGTTTTAGTTTCAGCAACTTTAATTCTCTTTTGAGCTGATTTAATGTTTGCCATTCCTTTTCACCCCCTTCATTTTATTAGGGCCTCAGCACAGTTTTGGGGAAATCTGCGTTCGAGTTCACATTCAACAAACCATATTATAGCATTGAATATTTTTTTATTCAAGAAAAAAATTAAAATGCCACTAAAAATTATATGTAATATGAAATAATTTATCAATATATTGGGAAAATATAATATTACAATATATTTCTAGGAGGGTGTTTTAATGTTTAATGTACGTACGGATTTAGCTATTGAAGCTAGAGAGATTTATGCTAAAGAACATAAAAATAAAAGTGAAATAGATGGAGTAATAGTAAAGGAAGAAAATAAAAATAGAGTTAAGGTTACTAAGGTTGAGGTAACTAGTGAATCAGGAGCACAAAAAATAGGTAAACCAGTAGGTAACTATATAACAATAGATATGCCAGAGCTTACAAGTTATGATGGAGAAGTGATAGATGATATTTCAGAAGTTTTAGCAGATAACATCTCTGAGTTAGTAGATACTTCTAAAAGCAGTAGCACCTTAGTAGTAGGACTAGGAAACTGGAATGTTACTCCAGACTCTTTAGGGCCTAAGGTTGCAGAAAAAATAATGATAACCAGACATTTAAAAACTATGATGCCTGACTCTATAGATGATGCTGTAAGATCAGTTTGTGCTATAGCTCCAGGAGTTTTAGGGACAACAGGAATTGAAACTGGAGAAATAATTAAATCCTTAGTAGATAAGATAAAACCATCTTTAGTTATTTGTATAGATGCATTAGCGTCAAGAAGACTTGAGAGGGTAAATAGAACTATACAACTTGGGGATACAGGAATCGCTCCAGGTGCTGGAGTTGGTAATCATAGAATGCAGATAAATAAAGAAAACTTAGGAGTGCCGGTTTTAGCTATAGGAGTACCTACAGTTGTTGATGCAGCAACTATAGCTAATGATACTATAGATCTACTTCTTGATGAAATGATAGAAAACTCCGATAAAGGTGGAGAGTTTTATAGTATGCTTAAAACTATAGATAAAAAAGAAAAAAGCAAACTTATTAAAGAGGTTTTAAATCCTTATGTAGGAAGTTTGATGGTTACACCTAAAGATGTTGATACTATCATAGAAGCAGTTTCTAGAATAATATCAAACGGAATAAACTTAGCACTTCAACCAGATTTAGAAATTGAAGATATAAACAAGTTCATGAATTAATACAATATTGAATATATAAATAAATAATAAAGTAATAAAAAATTAATAATAATTATGTAAATTCTCCCATATAAATTTATAGAGATAAAATTTAAGGGGGAATTTACTTTGGTATATAGAAAATTTGCTAATAAAAAAGGTAATAATATAGATATAAAAAAAATCTTAATACTTCTTTTGGCGGGAATTTTTTTAATTAGATTTGGATATGTTGCTCTTTCTACAAAGAAAGATAACTCTAAAGCATACATTTCACTACTCAATAAAGGATTGCCCTATGCAGAGGCTGTTAATTCTACTGACACTACAAATAACCTTTCTATAAAGGATATGCTTATAGAAACAGTTGGATTAAGTAAACTAAGTTTATTTAGTCTTATAAAATCTGAAGTACCTTATTTTAATAACATCTCCACTCAAACAATAAGTCATGAAGATAATTCTATAGCAACCCTAAATCCTTTTGAATTGGATAATAATAGTCTTATAAAGTATACACCTGAAGAAGCTCCAGATCCAAATGCTGTTGCTTCTAAAGCTTATGAACCTAGTTTGAAGCAAACTTTAGATATAAACAAACCGAGAGTATTAATTTATCACTCTCATACTATGGAATATTATAATCCTGCAACTAAGGAAACAGCCAATGAAAATGATAGTGTTGTTGGAGTGGGAAATGCCTTAGCGAAAGAGTTAGAACAAAACTATGGAATAGCAACATTACATGATAAAACTAACCACTCTGTATCCTATGATGACAGCTATAAAAGATCAGGAGAAACGCTACAAAAGTATTTAAATCAGTATAAAAACTTTGATATAATCATAGATCTTCATAGAGATGCGGTAAGTGGCAAGGTACTCACAGCAAATATAAATGGAGAAGAGCTTGCACCAATAATGTTTGTAACAGCAAAAAACAATCCTCATTATGCAGAAAATCAAGCTTTAACTGATAAACTAAATGGGTTATCAAGAAATCTATTTCCTGGACTTAGTAGAGGGATAACAACTTATACAAGAGGTAAAGACTCTTTTAACCAAAGTAAAAATCCTAATGTTATCTTAATAGAAGTTGGATTTAATACTAATACAAACACCCAAGCTCAAGCTAGTGCAAAATATATAGCTAGACTAATAGCAGAAGCCCTAAAGAAAAGCTAGAAGTATAAAATTGGCAAAAAGTGAGCATCCTTATAGATAATATACCTAGGGGGTGCTTTTTTGAAAAAGTTAAAATTTTTAATACCTTTAGTAGTTTTTTTAGTTGTTACTTTTACAGGGGTAGTTAAGATAAATATGATTAATACTAAAGCATTAAGTGAAAGAACAGCTGAAACTCAAGGAATGGACCTGCAAAAAATAAAAGATGAGTTTGGAGAAGAGTTCTCTAGCTTCATTGTAGATAGCTCAAACATTAAAATACATCAAAGAAATAATAATAAATATTTACTTGAAGTTAATGGAGATGACTATGAAGTTAGTGGAGTTTTTAAAATTTTTAATAAGATAAATAATTCGATTGAATATTTAACCAATCAAATAAGAACATTATTTATGTAGAAGCTTCTTCTCAAGCTTCATTAAATTCTTAAAAAAGCCTACAAGAAATCTAAGAAGCATAGAGCATTGGTAAATTTTATTGACACTCTAAAGGTAAGTTGTGTTATAATTTATCAGAACCTAAATTAAGTTCTATTTATGATTTATTTTTACACGGGGGTGAGTACTATTCTGAGAATTTTAATTCTTAAGAATAGATGATGATATGAATAAGAATAGAAGGCAGTACATTAGAAACTTTTCAATAGTTGCACATATAGACCACGGTAAGTCTACACTTGCAGACAGACTCTTAGAGCAAACCGGAACCTTGACTCAAAGAGAGATGGAAGAGCAAGTTTTAGATAACATGGAGCTTGAGAAAGAAAGAGGAATAACAATAAAATCTCAAGCAGCTAGATTGATTTACAAAAGAGACAATGGTGAAGAATATATTTTAAATTTAATAGATACTCCAGGGCATGTAGACTTTAACTACGAGGTATCTAGAAGTTTAGCAGCCTGTGAAGGTGCTATTTTAGTTGTAGATGCTACTCAAGGAATACAAGCTCAGACTTTAGCAAACTGTTATTTAGCATTAGATAATAACCTAGAGATAGTTCCAGTAATAAACAAGGTAGATCTTCCGAGTGCTAGACCAGAGGAGATAAAAACAGAGATAGAAGATATAATAGGTATAGAAGCTCATGATGCACCTTTGATTTCTGCAAAAACAGGATTAAACATAAAAGATGTTTTAGAAGCTGTAGTTGAGAAAGTACCTGCACCAGAAGGAGATGAAGAAGCACCTTTAAGAGCACTTATATTTGATTCATATTATGATAGTTACAAAGGTGTTGTTTCTTACGTAAGAGTAAAAGACGGTATAGTTAAACCAGGAACTGAAATAAAATTAATGTCTACAAACAAGGTTTATGAAGTAACTGAGGTTGGAGTATTTACACCAGCATTTTTACCTATAGATCAATTAAGCGCTGGAGATGTTGGATACATAACAGCATCTATAAAAAATGTTAGAGATGCTAGAGTTGGTGATACCATAACAGAAAAAGGAAGAGAAACTAAAGAAGCTCTTGCAGGTTATAAACCAGCAGTTCCTATGGTTTTCTCAGGTATATATCCTGTAGATGGTGCAAAGTATGGTGAACTTAGAGAAGCTTTAGAAAAATTGCAGATAAATGATGCTGCATTAAACTTTGAACCTGAAACTTCTATAGCATTAGGTTTTGGATTTAGATGTGGCTTCCTTGGATTATTACATATGGAGATAATTCAAGAAAGAATAGAAAGAGAGTTTAACTTAGATATCATAACTACAGCTCCATCAGTTATATATAAGGTTTATAAAACAGATGGAACAATGATAGAGTTGACAAACCCTACTAATCTTCCACCAATGACTGAGATAGATTATATGGAAGAGCCTATGGTTAAGGCATCTATAATAACTCCAACAGACTATACAGGAGCAGTTATGGAGCTTTGCCAAGAGAAGAGAGGAAGCTTTATAGATATGGAGTATCTTGAAGCTACTAGAGTAGTTATTCATTATGATATTCCACTAAATGAAATTGTTTATGACTTCTTTGATACTTTAAAATCAAGAACTAAAGGATATGCATCTTTAGACTACGAGTTAACTGGATATATACAAACTGAGTTAGTTAAGTTAGACATACTTCTAAATGGAGAGTCAGTAGATGCACTTTCAATGATAGTACCTAAGGAAAGATCATATGCTAGAGGAAAAGCTATAACAGAGAAACTTAAAGAAATAATACCAAGACAGATGTTTGAGATACCTATACAGGCGTCAGTAGGTTCTAAAATCATAGCAAGAGAAACAGTTAAAGCTATGAGGAAAGATGTATTAGCTAAATGTTATGGTGGAGATATATCAAGAAAGAAGAAACTTTTAGAAAAGCAAAAAGAAGGAAAGAAGAGAATGAGACAGGTTGGATCTGTAGAAGTTCCACAAGAAGCATTTATGGCAGTTTTAAAAGTAGATTAGTTAATAAAGGGGATTGCAATTTAAATTGTGATGCCCTTTATTTAGTTGAGAATTGTTAGTTTATAGTGATGTATAAAGGTATCCTTAACTCTCAATTCTCAACTTTCCACTCTCAACTAATTAAAGGAGGATTTTATGAAAAAAATATCATTATACATACAGATACCTTTTTGTAAGCAAAAGTGTAAGTACTGTGACTTCTCATCTTATAGTGGGAAAGAAGATGTGATAAGTAAGTATGTAGATGCTTTAAATATAGAAATCAATAACGCTTCAAAGGACTATAGTTTTAAGACTATATTTATAGGTGGTGGAACTCCGAGTTATTTACCTTATGAGGAGTTAGAGAAACTACTTAAGAATGTAAGTAGTTTAAACTTAGAGGAAGATGTAGAGTTTACAGTAGAGTGTAATCCAGGAACTTTAACTAGAGACAAGTTAGAACTTATGAAGAAGTACAAAGTTAACCGACTTAGCTTAGGTTTGCAGAGTTCAAATGAAAGTTTGCTTAAAAGTTTAGGAAGAATTCATAGTTTCACAGAGTTTAAAGAAAACTACGACTTAGTTAGACAAGTTGGGTTTAAAAACGTAAATGTTGATTTAATGTTTGGTTTACCTAGTCAAACTCTGAAAGACTTTGAAGAAACTCTAAGTTCAGTAGTTGAACTTAATCCAGAACATATATCAGCTTACTCTTTAATAGTAGAAGAAGGTACTCCATTTTATAAACTATATGAAAAAGGAAAACTTAAGCTACCATCTGAGGAAGAAGAAAGAGCCATGTATGAGGATGCAGTAGAGTATCTAGATTCTAAAGGGTATAAACAATATGAAATATCTAATTTCTCAAAAGATGATAAAGAATGCAAACATAATTTAGTTTATTGGGAACTTGGAGAATATTTAGGCTGTGGAGTAGCTGCTGCATCACTACTCAATGAAACTAGAACTAAAAATTATGATAAAATTGAAGATTATATTTTGTCAGTAGAAAAAAAATCAAATGGTATTGAAGAAACTAATCATTTATCAAAAGAAGAACTTATGGAAGAGTTTATGTTTTTGGGACTTAGAAAAACATCAGGAGTAAGTGAAAAAGATTTTTTTGAAAGGTTTAATGTATCTATGGAAAGCATTTATAAAGATGTAATTAATAATCACGTAAAAAAAGGATTATTAAATAAAGATAATGGGAAAATATATTTAAATAAAGAAGGCATTCAACTAAGTAATTACGTTATGAGTGATTTTTTATTAAGTTAATAATAAGGAAAATATAAACAATAGCAATATAGAGAAAATAGCAGAAATTTTAAGTAATATATAGATTATTTCTCTAAATTGAGTCATAGCATAGTTAATTAATATTTCTGTTTATTGACAAAAAAACTTATAAATAATATATTAAATACGTAGTCGTTAGCACTCGATGATAGTGAGTGCTAATAAAAGAGGTGATACTATGGCAATAGATGAAAGAAAAATTAAGATTCTACAAGCCATAATTAGTGACTTTATAAACACTGGAGAGCCAGTAGGATCTAGAACTTTAGCTAAGAAATACGAATTGGGAATAAGTTCTGCAACAATTAGAAATGAAATGGCAGACTTAGAGGAGTTAGGCTACTTGGAACAACCTCATACATCTGCCGGAAGAGTACCCTCTAGTAAAGGCTATAGACTTTATGTGGATAAACTTATGTCTTACGAGAAACTAAGTTTAGACGAAGAATTAATGATTAAAAAGTATATTATTGATACTGCTTTATTTGAGGTGGATAGTATATTAAAGCAAGTCTCTTCACTTTTATCTGAACTAACTAGATTAACTTGTGTGGTTAAGGCCCCATCAGTTAGAAAAAGTTCAATGAAATCTGCACAATTAATACCTATAGATATAATAAATATTCTATGTGTAATTGTTACTGATAGTGGAGTAGTTAAAAATAGACTGCTTAAGATAAATAAACCTTTAAGTATAGAGACGGTAACAAAAATAAATAATATACTGAATGATAGGCTTGTTAATTTGAGTATAGAAGAAATTAACCTTGAAGTAATAAACAGGCTTACTCATGAATTAAAAGGGTTTGATGAAATATTAAATGGAGTTTTAGCTCTTTTATATGAAACATTAAAATCATCGGATTCTTCTGAGGTATTTATGGAAGGAACCACCAATATATTCAATTACTCTGAATATAACGATATTGATAGAGCTAAAGAGATTTTACAGCTTCTTTATAACAAGGATACTGTAAATCAATTAATAAGTACAGATCATGGAATATCAATAAAGATAGGTGATGAGAATTTCTTACCTCAAGCAAAAGACTGTAGTATTATTTCTGCTGAATACATTTTAGGAGAAACAGCTCTTGGAACAGTTGGATTAATTGGACCTAAGAGAATAAATTATTCTAAAGTTATTTCTATAATGGCAGAGGTAATGAAGGAGCTTAATAATGTTCTTAACAATCAGAGCTTAAAATAATACTAGAGAGAAGGGGTGTAAGGATTTTGGAAAAAGAGAATATTAACACTGAAGATTTAAAAAATGAAAACTTAGAAGGAGAGCAGATTACTGAAACAGAAGATACTTCTAAAGACGTAGAAGAAAATGTTGAAGAAACTGCTGAAGAAGCAGAAGTTTTAGAAGATAAAGAATTTGAAGAAGTAATCTCTATTGAAGATGTGCTTAAAGGAAAAAATTCTAAATTAAAAGAAGAAAATACAAAACTTAATAACGAAGTTGAGGCATTAAAGGAAAGACTAGTAAGATTAAGTGCTGAGTATGAAAACTTTAGAAAAAGATCTCAAAAAGAAAAAGAAGGTATATACACTGATGCATGTTACGATGTAATAAAAGAAGTGCTTCCTACTCTTGATAACTTAGAGAGAGCAGTATCAGTTGATGGATCAGTTGATGACCTTAAAAAAGGAATAGAAATGACTATAAGAGGCTTCAAAGGTTCTCTTGAGAAGTTAGGCGTTGAAGAAATAGATGCTTCAGGAGATTTTGATCCTAATCTTCATCAAGCTGTAATGCATGATCAAGATGAAAATTTTGGACCTAACAAGGTATCAGAAGTATTCCAAAAAGGATACAAAAAAGGTGAAAAAGTAATAAGATATTCAATGGTTAAAGTTGTAAACTAATTTAACTGAATTTAAGGAGGAAATTTAACATGGCAAAAGTAATAGGAATTGACTTAGGAACTACAAACTCATGCGTAGCAGTAATGGAAGGTGGAGATCCAGTTGTTATTGCAAACGCAGAAGGTGCAAGAACAACTCCTTCAGTAGTATCTTTTCAAGCAAATGGAGATAGATTAGTAGGTCAAGTAGCAAAGAGACAATCAATAACAAATCCAGATAAAACGATAATATCAATAAAGAGACATATGGGAACTAGCCATAAAACTAACATAGATGGCAAGGACTATACCCCACAAGAAATTTCAGCTATGGTTCTACAAAAAATTAAAGCTGATGCAGAAAGTTATTTAGGAGAAACTGTAACTCAAGCAGTTATAACTGTTCCAGCTTACTTTAATGACTCTCAAAGACAAGCAACAAAAGATGCTGGAAAAATAGCAGGATTAGAAGTGTTAAGAATAATAAATGAACCAACAGCAGCAGCACTTGCTTATGGTTTAGATAAAATGGATACTAACCAAAAAATATTCGTATATGACTTAGGTGGCGGTACTTTCGACGTATCTATACTTGAACTTGGAGATGGAGTTTTCGAAGTTAAAGCTACTAACGGAGATACAAAACTAGGTGGAGATGACTTCGACCAAAAAATTATAGATTTTATAGCTGAAAGCTTTAGAGCTGAAAATGGTATAGATTTAAGAAACGATAAGATGGCACTTCAAAGATTAAAAGAAGCTGCTGAAAAAGCTAAGATAGAATTATCTTCATCAACTCAAACAATAATAAACTTACCATTTATCACAGCTGATGCTACAGGTCCAAAGCATATAGATTTAACATTAACTAGAGCTAAATTCAATGAATTAACTCATGACTTAGTTCAAAGAACTATAGAACCAATGAGAAAGGCTTTAAATGATGCAGGTCTTAGCATAGGAGAAATAGATAAGGTATTACTTGTTGGAGGATCTACAAGAATACCAGCTGTTCAAGAAGCTGTTAAAAACTTTACTGGAAAAGATCCATCAAAGGGAGTTAACCCAGATGAATGTGTTGCTGTAGGAGCAGCTATTCAAGGTGGAGTATTAACAGGAGATGTTAAAGATGTATTATTACTAGACGTTACACCTTTAACTTTAGGAATAGAAACATTAGGTGGAGTTGCTACACCATTAATAGAAAGAAATACAACTATACCAACTAGAAAGAGCCAAGTGTTCTCAACAGCAGCTGATAGCCAAACTAGCGTTGAAATTCACGTAGTTCAAGGTGAAAGACAAATGGCAGCGGACAACAAAACTTTAGGTAGATTTACTTTATCTGGAATAGCTCCAGCACCAAGAGGAATTCCTCAAATTGAAGTTACTTTTGATATAGATGCTAACGGAATCGTTAAGGTTTCTGCAACAGATAAAGGAACTGGTAAGGAAGCTAATATAACAATTACTGCATCAACTAACCTTTCAGATGATGAAATAGATAAGGCAGTAAAAGAAGCAGAAAAATTTGCTGAAGAAGATAAGAAGAGAAAAGATTCTATAGAAATAAAGAATAATGCTGATCAAGTAGTTTACCAAACAGAAAAGGCTTTAACTGATTTAGGAGATAAAGTATCAGCTGAAGATAAGAGCAAGATACAAGCTAAATTAGAAGAAGTTAAGAAAATCAAGGATGGAGAAGACTTAGAAGCTATAAAGAAAGCTACAGATGAGTTAACTCAAGAATTCTATGCTGTTTCTTCAAAAATTTATCAAGATGCTAATGCTCAAGGCCAAGGATTTGACCCAAATAACATGGGAGCAAACCAAGGAGCAGCTCAAGATGATAATGTTGTAGATGCTGATTTTAAGGTAGAAGACGATAAATAGTTGAAACCATAGTGATAAATAGCATATAATATTTTGATAGGGAAGGGAGAACTACTCTTCCCTTTTAATTAAGTTTAATAGGTGGTGGATTTATGGCGTCAAAGGATTTATATGAGGTTTTAGGTCTTCAAAAAGGAGCCTCAGATGATGAAATTAAAAAAGCCTTTAGAAAGCTAGCGATTCAATATCACCCTGACAAAAATCAAGGAAATGCAGAAGCCGAGGAGAAATTTAAGGAAATAAATGAAGCATATCAAGTTTTAAGTGATCCTCAGAAAAAGGCTCAATATGATCAGTTTGGTACAACTGACGGATCAGGTGGATTTGGTCAAGGTGGTTTTGATTTCTCTGATATGGGAGGCTTTGGAGATATATTTGAAAGCTTCTTTGGAGGAGGCTTTGGGGGCGGTGGTGGCTCAAGAAGAAATGCCCCAAGGGAAGGTTCGGATCTTGAATATACTCTTCACTTAAGTTTTGAAGAAGCTATATTTGGAGTAGAAAAAGAAATTTCAGTAACAAGAACGGAAAATTGTGAAACTTGTCATGGAACAGGAGCAAAAGCTGGAACTTCACCTAAGACTTGTTCTAAGTGTGGAGGCTCTGGTCAAGTAAGAGTTGAGAGAAGAACTCCACTAGGAAACTTTGTTAGTTCTTCAACTTGTGATGTTTGTGGTGGAACAGGTAAAGTAGTAGAAGCACCTTGTGATACTTGCAGAGGTAAAGGAAGAGTAAGAAAAAATAGAAAGATTAAAGTTAATATTCCTGCTGGAGTTGATACAGGAAATGTTATGCCGTTAAGGGGACAAGGAGACCATGGTGTAAATGGAGGTCCTCCAGGAGATTTATATGTTAAAATATCAGTAGCTCCATCAAAGATTTATACAAGGAAAGGCTTTGATTTATATATTGATGAACATATCTCTATGGCAAAAGCAGCACTAGGAGTAGATATTAAGGTTCCTACAATTGATGGTGAGGTTAAATATAGCATACCGTCAGGAACTCAATCTGGAACATTATTTAGACTTAAAGGTAAGGGTGTTCAAAGAGTTAACTCATCAGCTCGTGGAGATCAATATGTTAAAGTTATAGTTGATATTCCAAAAGCTTTAAATGAAAAACAAAAAGAAGCATTAAGAATGTTTATGGAAGCTTCAGGGGAACTTCAAAATCAGGAAGTATCTCATGAAAAACATAAAGATTCAAAAAATAAAAAGAGCTTTATGGATAAAATATTCGGAGAATAATTTGTACTAAAGTATCTATAAAAAAATCTAGCTTATGCTAGATTTTTTTATTTTAAGTAATTGAAATAAAAGAGTTTATTTGCTTTAATTAAACTATAAACTTACATGTAAGAGGAGGAGCACTTATGGCTCAAAATATCGACTATACTATTCATGGAGATGACATGCAATTTGTTGAAGTATTATTAGATCCTAATGAAACTATGATTGCTGAAGCAGGTTCTATGATGATGATGGATAATCCCATAGAGATGGCAACAACATTCGGAGATGGTTCTTCTAAGGGCGGCGGATTCATGGATAAACTTTTCTCAGCAGGAAAGAGGGTAGTAACTGGAGAAAGTCTTTTTATGACTACTTTTACTAATATGGGTTATGATAGAGCCATGGTTTCTTTTGCGGCACCTTATCCAGGAAAGATACTACCTATTCAGTTATCTCAGTATAATGGAACTTTAATTTGTCAAAAAGAATCTTTTCTATGTGCTCAAAAAGGAACACAAATTGGTATAGAATTTACTAAAAAATTTGGAGCGGGAATTTTTGGAGGGGAAGGGTTTATTCTTCAAAAGCTTCAAGGAGATGGGTTAGCCTTCGTTCATGCAGGAGGAACCATACTAGAAAAGGAATTATATTCAGGACAGATTTTAAAGATAGATACAGGTTGTATAGTTGCTATGACAACTTCAGTAGACTATGATATTCAATTTGTAGGTGGAATAAAAAATGCATTATTTGGAGGAGAAGGGCTATTCTTTGCTACCTTAAAAGGACCAGGAAAGGTATGGATTCAAAGTTTACCGTTTAGCAGATTAGCATCAAGAGTAATGTCTGCTAGTATGGGAGGAAGAGCAGGAAGAGAAGAAGGAAGCATACTAGGAGGGTTAGGAAACTTCTTAGATGGAGATGGTTTTTAAAAGATACTTAGAGAAGTATAGTGAATGGATTAATCAACACTCAAATGGCAATTGTCAATTGAGTGTTGTATTATTAAGTTGAGGAATAACAAATTTTAATTGTGAAAGGATAAGAGATGATATACATAGTTTCACCAGCAAAATCATTAAATTTTAGTGATAAATCAAATGTAGTTAGTGATAGAACTCCTAATTTCATAAATGAATCAGAGAAACTTATAAAAGAA
The DNA here is from genome assembly GCF_022324845.1 of Clostridium sp. YIM B02506. Taxonomy (NCBI): domain Bacteria; kingdom Bacillati; phylum Bacillota; class Clostridia; order Eubacteriales; family Clostridiaceae; genus Clostridium; species Clostridium sp. YIM B02506. Next base: position 257,706 of record NZ_JAKGTG010000002.1, on the reverse strand, counting down.
TTGAAAAAGTTTAGTCCAGAGGATATATGTTCTTTAATGAAAATTTCTGAGAAACTTGGAGAACTTAATTTTTATAGATTTCAGCAGTATGAATTAAACCCTGTTAAAGAAGCTGTATTTGCATTTCATGGAGATGTTTATAGGGGATTAGATATAAACTCTTTAAAATATGAAGAAGTTTTGTATGGAGATAAACATTTAAGAATATTATCTGGTCTTTATGGGGTTTTAAAACCACTAGATAGAATTAAAGAACATAGATTAGAGATGGGAACAAAGCTTAAGAATAAAGCAGGAAAAGATCTATATGAGTTTTGGGGACATAAAATAGTTGATTTTTTAGATAGTGAATTAAGTAAAGAAAAAACTAAAGTTCTAGTAAACCTAGCATCAGAAGAATATTCAAAGGCAGCAAGGCTTGAGGAATTAAAGAAAAAGTATAAGGTTATTACACCTGTATTTAAAGATTATAAAAATGGAAGCTACAAGATAATTAGTATATATGCTAAAAGAGCTAGAGGTCTTATGGCAAGATATTTAATTGAAAATGAGATAGAAAGTATTGAAGGTATTAAAGATTTTGAGAGTGAAGGATATAAATATTCTGAAGAGAAATCTAACGAAAATTTTTTGGTTTTTATAAGAAATTAATCGCCAGTTGACATTGTAAAAGCCTTATTATATCATGGTTAAGTCAGTCAAAAAGTACAAGCCCATATATATCTGATAATATGGTTCAGATGTTTCTACGAAATTCCGTAAAAATTTCGCTATGGGTAAATCAATGGTGATGTTAAGTATTTACTGTACCAGTTTGGTTTACCTATTCCAAGCGGGTACTTTTTTATTGCATTACTTATGAGGAGGCTTTTTATGAAAACTAAAGAAAATAACATTTTAGAAAAAATCTTTAAGTTAAAAGAAAACAAAACAGATGTAAAGACAGAAATATTAGGTGGAATTACAACCTTTGTAACCATAGCTTATGCTTTACTAGTTGTTCCTAATATTTTAAAACTTGGAGGGATGAACTCTTTAGGTTTAAAGGGTGATGAGGCAGCAGTTTTAACTATAGCAAACGACCCTGTAGTTGGTTCTGCATTTGCATCAGTATGTATTGCAGCAGCAGTAGGTACACTTATTATGGCTTTTTATGCTAATATGCCTTTTGTATTGGCTCCAGGTCTTGGATTAGTTAGTTTCTTTGCTTTTAATATTTGTTTGAAATTAGGATATACATGGCAGCAAGGATTAGCAGCTGTATCTATATCAGGGATACTATTTATAATTATAACTTTAACATCTATAAGGGAAAAAATAGTTTATGCTATGCCACATAACTTGAAACTTGCTATAACAGCAGGTATAGGATTATTTATATCATTGATAGGTTTAAAAAGTGGAGGAATAGTAGTAGCTAATCCTGCAACCTTAGTAGCCTTTGGAGACTTTAGGAATAGTTCAGTTATACTAACAATAGTAGGTTTAGTTATTATGGCTGTATTAATGGCTAGAAACGTTAAAGGCGCCATGCTTATAGGAATTATAATAACTACTATAATAGGAATTCCAATGGGAATAACTAAACTCGATAATGTACATGTATTTTCACTTCCACCAATAGGAAATACTTTCTTAGCTTTAGACTTTAAAGGACTATTGTCTCATAATGGAGGAGGGCTAGTAGGAGCTATACTTACTATATTTATGGTTGTAATAACTTTGAGCTTAGTTGACTTATTTGATTCTTTAGGAACTTTAGTTGGAACTGCCCAAACTTCAGGAATGATAGATGAAAATGGAGAAGCTAAAAACTTGAGAAAATCTCTATTTGCAGATGCTATGGCAACAACTTTAGGTGGATTTTTAGGTACAACAACTTTAGCAACAGTTGTAGAATCAGCAGCAGGTATAGCAGCAGGTGCTAGAACAGGACTATCTAATGTAGTTGTAAGTATATTATTTATATGTTCATTATTCTTTAGCAGTCTTATAGGGGTGGTTCCTTCAAGTGCAACAGCGCCAGCTCTCATAATAGTTGGAGTACTTATGCTAAGTGCTGTTAAGGAAATAGACTTCTCAGACTTTACAGAAGCTGTACCAGCTTTCTTCACAATAGCTATGATGCCATTTACGTATTCAATAGCTAATGGAATAGCTGTAGGAATGATATTCTACCCACTGATGAAGGTATTTACAGGTAAAAGAAAAGATGTTCATCCAATTATGTACATAATGGCATTCTTATTTATATTAAGATTTATATTAATGCCAGATTAATATAAGCAATAGAGGGGACAGTTAATGATTATTTTCATTAACTGTTCTCTTTTTTAACTAATAATAACTATTGACAAGCAAGAATTATTTGGTAAAATATAGTTGTATAGGAAAAGTAGTAAGTGTATATAATGAATATAGATAAAATTAATAATTGAATATAATAATATAGATAAAGTGAGAGGAGATAGGATTATGCAAGTAAATTTTAAAGGAAATCCAGTAACATTAGTAGGAAAAGAAGTTAAGGTAGGAGATACATTTAGAGACTTTGTTGTTTCAAAAAATGATTTATCTCCATTAACATTAAAAGATACAAAGGGAGTAAGAATTTTTTTGGCGGTCCCATCTGTAGATACATCTGTTTGTGATTTAGAGGTTAGAACCTTTAATGAAAAAGTATCTGAACTTAAAGGGGTTACAGTTTACACTGTATCAATGGATTTGCCTTTTGCTCAAGCAAGATGGTGTGCAGCAGAAGGAATTGAAAATGTTGTAACTGTTTCTGACTATAAAGATAGAGCTTTTGGAGAAGCTACTGGAACATACGTTAAAGAGTTAGGGCTTTTAACTAGAGCAGCTTTTGTAGTTGATTCAGATAATAAGGTAACTCATGTAGAATATTTAGGTGAAATAGCAGAGCAACCTAAGTTTGAAGAAATAATAAATGCAGCGAAGGCAGCAAAATAATTAAATAAGTTTATAAGGGCTATGTAGTAAGGCTTTAGAAGATCCTTATTACATAGCCTTCTTTTTGGTTTTATGTGGTAAAATAGAATTGCTAATAAAATTCAAATTGACCATTTGTTAGATTTTAACATGGCTTTTAAAAGGTGAGGTAAAGAAATGAAGACGGATAAAAAGATAGTAGTACAATTTACGATTTTAACATTTTTTATAGCCTATATTGTAGCAGGTATATTGATTGTTCTTGGGCAATTTGGATATTCGGTTCATAATTGGGTTAACTCGTTAGGGGAATTCGTAATGAATATTCCTTTTGCCATATATATTTTATCGCCTGCTATTGCTTCATATATTGTTCTTAAGAAAAATAATAAAATAGCAGATTTTAAGGAGTGGCTCAAAACTGTATTTTATGTCAAAAATAAAATATATCTCTATTTGTTTGTTATTGGAGGACTTGCGCTTTATTTTTTGACTCATATGGTAGTCACAGGAACCGCTAAAATGGTCCTTCCATTTTATATGATTTTTCTTTCTTTGCCTGGTAATCTTATTATTGGTGGCTTAGAGGAATCTGGATGGATGTACGTATTGCAGCCTAGACTTGATAAAAAATATGGTTTTATTATATCTTCTATTTTGGCTGGGCTCATTTGGATTCCATGGCATATCCCACTTTTCTTTATTCCAGGGACGAATCATGGAGATGGACTAATTAACTTTTGGATGTTTTCGGTTCAACTCATTGCGTTTCGTTTTTTCAACGGAGCAATTTACAAGATATCAGGAAAAGGCCGTGTGTTTATGTGTGTATTATTTCACACCATGTTTAACGCAGCATCTCCTCTCTTTGGTACAATGACTATGACTTGGGCGGGGACTATTGCTGCGAATTCTGTTATTGTTCTTGTGTCAATTATAACAGTTGTAATATACAACAAAAAGAGTAAACCAATAGTACAAAATAAGGTGAGCAAGTGATATTTGATAGTCAATTGTTAATTCTAAAATGCCATAGACATAATTACTCTTTACGTGTAAAATATTATATTAGTCAATGGATGTAGAAAGGAATGAATTTAATGCAAGGAACTTGGATGGAAGTTAAGGTAATAACAAAAAGTGAGGCTCTTGAACCAGTATCAGCTATTTTTTACTCGTTAGATTGTAAGGGGGTAGCTATAGAGGATCCTAATGATATATTAGATAGAGAGCAAGGACCTTTAACTTGGGATTTTGCAGATTTAAATATATTAGAATATAAAGGAAAAGCAGCTTGTGTAAAAGGGTATTTTGCAGAAGAAGATAAGATAGAAGAAGTAGTTACTTATATTAAAGAGAAAGTTGAAGAGCTAAAAGAAATGGGCTTCGATTTGGGAGATGCAGAAGTTATCTCTACAAAGATGAAAGAAGAAGATTGGGCAAACAACTGGAAGCAGTACTATAAACCAACTAAGATAGGTAAGAAGATTGTAATCAAACCTATATGGGAAGACTATAAGGCTGAAGGCGAGGATTTAATAGTTGAACTAGATCCAGGTATGGCTTTTGGGACAGGAACTCATGAAACTACTAGAATGTGTGTTGCGGCTTTAGAAAGATACACAAAAGAAGATACTGTAGTTTTTGATATAGGAACTGGTTCAGGAATTCTTGCAATAGTTGCAGCTAAACTTGGAGCTAAGCATGTAGTTGGTGTTGACTTAGACCCCGTAGCAGTAGACTCTGCAAAAGAGAATTTAACATTTAATGATGTTAACAATATAGAAATACTAGAAGGTAATCTTTTAGATGTAGTTGATGGAAAAGCAGATTTAGTTGTTGCAAACATCATAGCAGAAATAATCTGTATTTTAACTCCAGATGTTAAAAAGGCACTTAATAAAGATGGAATCTTTATAACATCAGGAATAATTCATGATAGAAGAGAAATGGTTATAGCTAACCTTGAAGAAAATGGGTTTGAAGTTATAGAAGTTAATAAAGATGGCGAGTGGAATTGTATAATTGCAAAGTTGAAATAAGGAGAGAAGAGAATGCATAAGTTTTTTACTCCTAAAGAACTGTTTTATGAGAATGAGGCTAGAATACTAGGTGAAGATGTTAAACATATATATAGAGTTCTAAGACTTGAAGAAGGTGAAAAAGTAGTTATAAACAATCTTCAAGGAGAAGAGTTTTTAGGAAGAATAACAGAAATAACTAAGACTGAAGTTAAAGTAGTTATAGATGAAAAGTTAGAAGTTAATAATGAAAGCCCACTTGAAGTACATCTTTATCAAGGACTTCCTAAAGCTGCAAAGATGGACTTAATTGTTCAAAAAGGAACAGAACTTGGATTTAAAGAAATAACTCCAATAATAACTGAGCGAGTTGACGTTAAGTTAAAGGGTGAGTTTAAGAAGTTAGACAGACTTGAGAGAATAGCTTTAGAAGCTTCAAAACAAAGTAAGAGAACTTTTATACCTAAGATAAACTCTCCTATTTCTTTTAAAGAGTTAGAGGAAGAGTTAAAACTTATGGACTTAGTTGTAGTTCCTTATGAAAATGCTGAAAACTTTGGAGTTAAGTCTTTAGTTAAGAATATAGATAAAAGTGTAAACAAACTTGGGATTATAATAGGTCCTGAAGGTGGGTTTGAAGAAGAAGAAATAAACAAACTTAAAGATAATGGAGCTTATATTGTAACTTTAGGACCAAGGATTCTAAGAACTGAAACAGCTGGTTTTGTTTGTGGATCATTGCTTCAATATGAGCTTGGAGATTTAGGAGGAAATGAGTAATGAAAGTGGCATTTGCGACATTAGGTTGCAGAGTTAATGTATATGAATCAGAAGCTATGATGGAAAAGTTTATAAGAGAAGGATATGAAGTTGTAGACTTTAGCGAAGTTGCAGATGTTTATGTTATAAATACCTGCTCCGTTACTAACATGGGAGATAAAAAATCTAGACAGATGATTTCTAGAGGAAGAAGACAAAATCCAGATGCTGTTATTGCAGCGGTAGGATGTTACTCTCAGATAGCTCCTAATGAGGTTAGTAGCATAGAAGGCATAGATGTAGTACTAGGTTCAAGAAACAAGGGAGAAGTGGTCTATTGGGTTAATAAAGCTAAAGATGAAGGTAAGATGCAGGTTCAAGTTTCAGAAGTTCTTAGAAATAAGGAATTTGAAGATTTGAGAATCGAAGAGTATCAAGATAAAACTAGAGCTTTCTTAAAAATACAAGACGGTTGTAATAGATTTTGTGCCTATTGTTTAATACCATATACTAGAGGTGCAGTTTGTTCTAAAGATCCTAGAAAAGTTATTGAAGAGATTAAAGTTTTAGCTGAGAATGGATTTAAGGAAATAATACTTTCAGGAATACATATAGCCTCTTATGGAGTTGAATTAGATCAGAAGATAACACTTATAGATATAATTGAAAAAATTGAAACTATAGATGGAATCGAAAGAGTAAGAATAGGATCTATTGATCCAACTTTCTTTACTGAAGAAGTAGTTGAAAGAATCACAAAGTTTAAAAAACTTTGCCCTCACTTCCATCTTTCATTACAAAGTGCTTCTAATGGAACTCTTAAAAGAATGAATAGAAGATATAACATAGAAGAATATGAGAGTATAGTTAATATTTTAAGGGGAAAGATAAAAGATGTGTCTTTAACTACAGACATAATAGTTGGATTCCCAGGTGAAACAGAAGAAGAGTTTAATGAAACTTATAAGACTTTAAGTAAAATAAAGTTATCTAAGATGCATATATTTAAATATTCTCCTAGAAAAGGTACTAGAGCTGCTGACATGGAAAATCAGATAGATGGAAATGTCAAAGAGGAAAGAAGTAAAAAACTAATAGAGTTAGACCTAAAAAATGAAAAAGAATTTATAGAAAAATATATAGAGACAGAGATACCTGTTTTATTTGAGCAAAAGGTAAAAAATGAACAGGACTTATATGAAGGATATACTCATAACTATATAAAGGTTATAGTTTGTTCTAAAGAAAAAAACTTAATAGGTAAAATTATTAAAGTAAAAATAAATGATGCAGGAAATGGAGTAGCCTATGGAGAAATAATAGATTAAGGGGGTGAAAACATGAATGATTGTATTTTTTGTAAAATAGCAAAAGGAGAAATTCCGTCAAAAAAAGTCTATGAAGATGATAAAGTGTTTGTTTTTCACGATATAAACCCGGAAGCTCCAGTACATGTATTAGTTATTCCTAAAGAACATATAGCGAGTGCTAATGATATAGATGAAAGTAAAAGCGATATAATAGCACATATATACTTAGTTATCCATAAGATAGTAAGAGAACTAGGTATATCAGAGACTGGCTACAGAATAGTTAATAATTGTGGTGAAGATGGTGGTCAAACTGTAAATCATCTACATTTTCATATTCTAGGAGGAAGAAGTCTTAAATGGCCTCCAGGCTAACAATAATTATATGAAGTTCTTGACATTGTAAAATATAGTATTGTATAATATAGCGTGTGTTGTTTAAAGCCCACGGCTGTGCATTATAACATATTAGCTAGCGGAGGGAGGGATAGTAGATGTCAGAAATTAGAGTTGGAGAAAATGAAACACTAGAAAGTGCTTTAAGAAGATTCAAAAGAAAATGCGCTAGAGCAGGTGTTCTTTCAGAAGTAAGAAAAAGAGAACATTATGAAAAACCAAGCGTTAAGAGAAAGAAAAAATCAGAAGCTGCTAGAAAGAGAAAGTTTAAATAATAGCAGAGTTCTATAAAAGAATTTCTTTGAAAGAAGGTATTATATTGCCAACAATAAAAGAAAGACTTCAAGAGGACTGGAAACAGGCTTTAAAGGCAAGAGAAAAATTTAAGGCTGAAGTTTTAAGCATGGCTAAAGCAGCTGTACTTTTAGTTGAAAAAACTAACAATGTCAAAATTGAAGATGAGCAAGTTATAGAAATTTTAGCAAGAGAAATCAAGCAAAGAAAAGAAGCTATGCTTGAGTTTGAAAAGGGAAATAGACAGGATCTTGTAGATAAGTCTAAGACTGAGATTGAGATTTTGCTAAATTACCTTCCTCAACAGTTAAACGAGAATGAAATTCTTGAAATTGTAAAACAAGCTGCGCTTGAAGTTGGTGCCAACTCTCCTAAGGAGATGGGAAAAGTTATGGCGAAAGTCAGACCTTTAACTGTAGGCCGTGCTGATGGTAAACTTGTAAGTTCAATTGTTAAAGAATATTTAAGTAAATAATTTTACGTTATAAAAGGAGTTCACTTTGTGAGCTCCTTTTTTACATGCCATGAAATATCAATATAAATGATATTTTAAAATTTGTAATTTAATAAACCACATCATCATAAATTAATATGAAATGATTTTTTTTTGAGGGGTTTTATGGAGTCTAAGTGGAATAGAGCAAAAATGAAGTTAGCTGAAAACCTAGAAATACCAAATGATGTCATATTAAGTACGCCGAAAATAACTATCTCAAGTAATAATGAAATATCTATAGAGAATCATAAAGGGATAATAGCCTTTGAAAGAGAGTATATAAAGATAAATTCTAAAATAGGGACTATAACCATAAATGGAAAAGACTTTGAGATAGCTTTTATTGGAGGTCAGACTATAGTAATTCAAGGAGAGTTCAAATCAGTAATTTATGAGGGGATGGGGTAAATGGAGATATTAAAAAAACTTAAAAAGGGAACAATAACTATAGAGGTAAGAGCTATGATTCCAGAGAAATTTATCAATTTACTTTGGAGTCATGGCATTTATTCTAAAAATATTAGAAAAGTTGATTTAACAACATTTCTTGTGGAGATAAACTTAGTAGACCTTAAAGAAGTTCAAACTATAGCCAAAAGAATAAATGCAAAAGTAAAGGTTGTTGGAAAAAAAGGTTTAGCTTTTTATCTTATAAAAGCTAAAAGGCAAGTTTCTTTATGTGTAGCTGGAATAATATTTTTGGGGGTTATGTTCTACTTGTCTACATATATTTGGAGTATAGAGATTAACACTAAAAAAATATTGTCACCTTTTGAGATTAGAAGACAATTAAATTCATTAAATGTAAAACCTGGTGTTAAGAAAACATCTTTAGATGTTTATGCTTTAGAAAAGCAGCTAGAAGACACTAATAGCGATATAATGTGGGTAAAAGCAAGAATAGAAGGATCTACCTTAAAGGTAGATATTGAAGAGAAGGTAAACCCACCAGAGATTAAAGAAAAAGAAGACAATGAAGGTGTAATTGCTAAGATGGACGGGGTTATAAAAAGGATTTATACAATTTCTGGAACTGCTGTTGTTAAGCCTGGTGATATAGTTAAGGCTGGAGATTTGCTTATAAAGCCATATCAAGGAAAAGAAGGGCTTGAATATAAAATCAAGGCAGAAGGTAAGGTTATGGCAAGTACGGCCTATGAAAAGATATTAGAGGTACAAATAAGCGGTAAGTCAAAAGAGAGAACAGGAGAAAAAGACAAAGCTATATATGTCGAAGTTCTAGGAAAGAAAATTTATCTAAAAAAGCCTATAAAAACATATAAGGACTATGATAAAATAGAAGTCAAAGATAACTTTATAAAAAGTGAAGTTTATTATGAGGTATCAGAGAAAGAGCTAAACTTAAACGAAGATGAAGTTAAGCTTGATGTGCTAAATAAGTCAAGAGAAGCAGTTTTAAAAGAGATTGATAAGAAAGATACCATAGTACAAGAAATTCAAGATGTTGAAAACATAGGGGATGGAAAAATCATAATAAAAAATAAGTTTATAGTAGAGCAAGATATATCACAAATGAACAATTAACTTTAATAATAAAAAGTAGGTGAAACTATGGCTAAGAAATTGGATAACCAAAGAAATATACAACTAAAAAGAATTTTAACTTTCTTCTTCACCTTCTTATTAGCTTTTTTGATTTTAATGACTGCTATTGTCACTAAGAAATATAATTTAAATCCAGGGGATATAGCTAATGCGGATATAAAGGCCCCTAGAGATACAATAGATCAGATGGCTACAAAGGCTAAGGAAGATGAAGTTGTCCAGCAAATAGATAAACAGTATACATTGAAGACAGATGTATCAAAAACAGCAGAGGATAACGTAAAGAACTTTTTTCAAAAGATAATAGCACTTAAAGATTCTACAGTACAAGAGAATGACAAAATAGCTGCTATAAAAACCTTAAATGTAGTTAAGTTAGATGATGAAGACTATAAATATTTACTTTCTGTATCTAAAGAAGACATCACTTTATTTCAAAATAAGTCCTTAGAGATAATAGGACTTGTTTACAAGAAGAACATAGAAGAAGATAAGGCAGAAGATATACAAGCTGCAAAAAATGAAGTTGAAAACAACTTAAACAACAGTAGCTTTAATAGAAGACCTAGAGATATATTGAATCTTCTTATAACTTCTCAAATAAAACCTAACTTCTTTTATGATAAAGAAAAAACTGATGAAAAAATTCAAGAAGCACAGAAAAATGTTCCTAAGATAGTAATAAAGAAAAATCAAACTATAGTAAAAGAGGGAGAGCCTGTTACTGAGTCTCAGATAGAGCTTTTAAATGAATTAGGACTTCTTAAAAATTCTGCAGCTGGAGATAGTCTATATGTATATTTTGTATTAGGTATATTTGTTGCTGTAATATTAACTATTGAATATTTTTATATTTATAAATATTACAGAAAGATTTTTGATAATACAAACAATCTAATACTTATAAGCATAATTAACATAATATCTTTAGTTTTAGCAAGAAGTACGGCGCTTATATCACCTTATTTAGTGCCAATGATATTTGGACCAATAATGCTTACTTTGTTATTAAACTATAAAATAAGTTTAGTAGTTAGTTTGTTAAACTGTGTACTAATAAGTGGAGTTATAAGCTTTAAACCAGAAGTTATGATTTTAGCTTTTGTTTCTAGTGTTTTAGGGTCAACTTCTCTAAGAAAAATGCAACAAAGAAATGATATTCTTTTATCAACTGCATATATAGCACTTATGTGTGCAGTGCTTACATTTTCAACAGGTACATTATTATCAAATGACATGATGGAAGTGCTTGAAAGTACAGCTATGGGGGGAGTCGGGATACTTTTATCGGGAATACTTGCTATAGGATTTTTACCCGTATTTGAAACTACATTTGATATAGTAACTACTGTTAAGTTACTAGAACTATCTAATCCTAATAGTCCGCTGCTTAAGAAACTTTTAATGGAAGCACCAGGTACTTATCATCACTCAGTTTTAGTATCTAACTTAGCTGAACTTGCAGCAGAAGAGATAGGTGGTAACTCAGTATTAGCTAGAATAGGTTCTTTTTATCATGATATAGGAAAAACAAAAAGACCTTATTTCTTCAAAGAAAACCAAATAGGGAAAGACAATCCTCACGATAAAATAACTCCGAACTTAAGTACATTGATTATAACATCACATGTTAAAGACGGACTTGAGATGGCTAAAGAATACAATTTGCCAAAGGTAATAAGAGATATTATAGCTCAACATCATGGTACAACCTTGGTTAAGTATTTTTATTATAAGATGAAAAACTCACCAGAGGGTGGAGAAGAAGTTAAGGAAGCTGATTTTAGATATCCAGGACCAATACCAGAAAGTAAAGAAGCGGGAATAATAATGTTAGCTGATTCTGTAGAAGCTGCGGTAAGGAGTATAAGTGAACCAACAAAGGGGAAAATAGAGGAAATGGTTAATAATATAATTAAAGATAAGTTGCATTCAGGTCAGTTAGACAACTGTGATTTAACTTTAAAAGACTTAACCAAAATAAGACAATGTTTTTTAAAAGTTTTAAGTGGAATATATCATGAGAGGATTGAATATCCCACAGAAGAAAAAGGAGTAAAATAAATTGGTATATACTGATAATAGACAATCTAAATTAGAAGTGACTAAGGAATTTCAAGAGTTTATAGAAAGTACTATAGAGTTTGCACTTAAAGAAGAAGAGGTAAAGTGTGAAACTCAGATATCTTTAATATTTGTTGATAATGATGAGATAAAAGATATAAATAGAGAAACAAGATCTATAGATAAGGAAACAGATGTATTAAGTTTCCCAATGATAGACTATGAAAAGGGAAAAGTATTTAAAGAGCAGTATAGTAATTATGAGTTTGATGAAACTTATTTTGATGGTGAAGAGTTAGTACTTGGGGATATAGTAATATCTTTAGAAAAAGCTGTTGAACAGAGTGAAGAGTATAATCATTCCTATGATAGAGAAGCTGCTTATTTAGCAGTTCACTCTGTTTTGCATCTTTTAGGATATGATCATATGGAAGAGGATGAAAAGCAAGTAATGAGAGATAGAGAAGAGGCTATACTTAACAAGTTAAATATAACAAGAGATTAGAGGGGTGAGATTATGAAGGTTAAAAATTTGGTGGATAGCTTTAATCATGCTATAAATGGTATAATTCATTCTGTAAGAACTCAAAGAAATATGAAAATCCACATGTTCGCAGCAATATGTGTTTTAGGAGCATGTTTCTTTTATGATATTTCTAAGGTTGAGTTTCTTATATTGGCAGTAACTATAACAATGGTAATAAGTGCAGAATTAATAAATACTGCTATAGAGTATGCCATAGACTCTACCACAAATTTTTATCACCCTTTAGCTAAAATAGCTAAAAATGCTGCTGCTGGAGGCGTTTTGATAACAGCAGTTAATGCGATACTAGTTGGATATATAATATTTTGGGATAAGTTAAATAGAGCAACATTTGAGGTGGTAAACAAAATAAAAAACTCTCATCCTTATATGATATTTATTGTATTGATTATAGTGTGTATTGCAACAATAATAGTGAAAGCTATATTTGGTGAAGGAACGCCATTAAAAGGTGGTATGCCATCAGGACATAGTGCGTTAGCGTTTTCATTAGCTACAGCGATTTCTTTAATAACAGAGGAGCCCATTATAATAAGCTTAAGCTTCATAATGGCCTTTATAACAGCCCAGAGCAGGGTAGACTCAGAAGTACATTCTGTGGCAGAAGTTATCGTTGGAGCCATTTTTGGAACGGTTATGACTTTCATAATTTTTAAGCTTTTTAGTTAAAATAAGAGGAGGATTACGTATGGATATAAATGTTGAAGAGCTGGTTTTAGCTGCTATAGAGATTAGAGAGCAAGCTTACGTTCCTTATTCAAAATTTAAGGTAGGAGCAGCTGCTTTATTTGAAGATGGAAACATATATAAAGGATGTAATATAGAGAATGCTTCTTTTGGAGCAACAAATTGTGCTGAAAGAACAGCAATATTTAATGCAGTATCAAAAGGTAATAGAACATTAAAAGCAATAGCCGTTATAGGTGATACAGAAAAGTATACTGCACCCTGTGGTATATGCAGACAGGTAATGGCTGAATTTGCAGAAAATGAAAATATAAAAGTGATAATAGTAAAAAATTCAAAAGACTATATAATAAAAACATTAGATGAAATGTTACCAGGATCATTTACTAAAAAGGATCTTGAGATTTAGGAGGAAGAATGTTTAAATCAGGTTTTATAACTATAGTGGGAAGACCAAATGTAGGGAAGTCCACTTTAACTAACTATATTATGGGAGAGAAGCTATCAATAGTTTCTAATAAACCCCAGACAACTAGAAATAATATACAAACTATATTGACTGAGGAGGAGTATCAAATAGTGTTTGTTGATACTCCTGGAATACATAAACCAAAACATAAGTTAGGCGAATACATGGTTAACTCAGCAAAGGATTCTATAAAAGATGTAGATGTAGTGTTATTTTTAATAACTCCAGATGTAACAATTGGAAGAGGCGATAGATTCATATTAGAGTCTTTAAAAAATCAAAAAGCCCCTGTTTTTCTTGTAGTTAACAAAGTAGATGAAAACACTCATGATAAAGTTGCTGAAACTTTAGTAAACTATTCAAAAGAATTTGAGTTTGCTGAAATAATACCTATATCTGCCTTAAAGGGTAAAAACGTAGATACACTTAAAGAATTAATAGTTAAGTATTTACCAGAAGGTCCTAAGTACTATCCGGAAGATATGATTACAGATGTACAGGAAAAGTTTGTTATAGCTGAAATTGTTAGAGAAAAAGCCTTAAAGACCCTTAGAGATGAGGTTCCACATGGTATTGCTGTAGATATAATTCAAATGAAACAAAACGACAAGGGAATGTACACAATAGAAGTAGATTTAATCTGCGAAAAAGACTCTCATAAGGGTATAATTATAGGTAAGAATGGACAGAGTTTAAAGAAGATTGGAGAAACGGCAAGATATGAAATAGAACGTTTCTTAAGAGAAAAAGTAAACTTAAAGATTTGGGTTAAAGTTAGAAAAGAGTGGAGAGATAATCCACTACTACTTAAAGATCTAGGTTATAAGAAGCTTAAGTAAGCGGGTGGAGATATGTCACTTTTTGAAACTCAAGGAGTTATTATAAAAACCCAGGATTTTAAGGAAAATGATAAATTAGTTTGGATTTTTACAGAAAAGTCTGGAAAAATTACTACAATTGCAAAAGGTGCAAAGAAAGCTAAAAGTAGACATTTTTCTATAACACTTCCTTTATGTTATGGAGAGTATATGATGTTTAGAGGTAAAAATCTTTACTCATTATCAGAAGGTAAGATTATTAATTCCTTTCAAGGGTTATTAGGTAATTTAGAAAAACTTACTTATTCATCTTATCTTTGTGAACTTATAGATATATCTTTAATAGATGGAGAAAGTAATCCAAACTTGTTCAAAGATTTTGTTACTTGCTTATATTTATTAAATACCGATGCCATAGACTATGAACTTTTAGTAAGAAGCTTTGAACTTAAACTGCTTAAGTCTACAGGCTATGGTTTGAACCTTAATAACTGTGCAAACTGTGGCAAAAAGATTAATACTAGTAGTTACATCAGTCTTGCAAATTATGGAGGAATATGTGGAGAATGTACGAAAGAATATAGTATTCGTATTTCTACTGCCGCTTATAATGTATTAAGGTTTCTAAATTCTTCACCAATGGATAAGGTTCATAGGGTTAATGTAAATACAGAAATTAAGGATGAGATATTTAAAGTAACATCAAGTATCTTTTCTTCAAACTATGCTAAAAAACCTAAAAGTTTAGAAATGTTAGAATATATAAAGGAGAGATAGCTGTGAGTGAAATAACATTAGAAAAAGTAGATAAAGTAAGAGAAAGAACTAATACTACTTATGCTGAGGCAAAATATGCTTTAGAACAATGCGACGGAGATGTTTTAGAAGCTATAATATATTTGGAAAATATAAAAACATCAGAAAAAGAATCTCAAAAAGAAGGAAAGTATGAAAGCTTTGAAGAATTTAAAGCTTACATCAAAGAAGTAGTTAGAAAAGGAAATGTTACAAGAATCAAAATTAAAAAAGATGATAGAACTGTGGTAGATATACCTGTAAATGCTGGAGTAGCAGCAGGGGTTATAGCTATAATGCTTCCACAATTATTAGCTATAGGAGTAGTTACGGCTATAGTTACTAAGCTTACTATTGAGATAACTAGAGAAAATGGAGAAGTTGAAGTAGTAAATAAGTATATAAAAGGGGCATATGATGATATAAAAGACAAAGCATCAGATGTTGCAGAAAGTATAAAAAGCAAAGTTTCAGAAGTGAAAAACGGAGCTTATAACAAAAGTAATACCCAAAAAAGCTCAAATGAAGAAGAAACTTTTTATACCTACACTGTTAATTTTGAAGAAGAAGAAAAAGAAACAGATTGATAAGACTGTAAAATAAAGAAAATAGAAGCAAATTAACATTAATGAGATGAAAATTAAAGAATCATGGGAATATTCAGTAAATTTAATTAATTATTCAGAAAATTTAGTATAGTAAAAGTTGTATAACATGTTATAATAATCTTGTAAATATTATAACTAATTTGAATTGTCTGAATATTCCTTGATGAAACGAGGGATAGTATGAAGTTTTCCAATAGACAAGAAGAAATCATTAGGTTGGTGAAAGAAGGACAGCCTATAACATCAGAAGCCTTAGCAGAAAAATTAGGAGTAACAAGAGCGGCAATAAGACCAGATTTATCTGTATTAACAATGATGGGAATATTAGATGCAAGACCTAAGGTAGGATATGTATATTCATCGAAAACTACAAAAAGTCGAGTTTATGATTTTATTTCCAACATAAAAGTTAAAGATATAATGTCAAAGCCAACAATTGTTTCAGAAGAGACTATGGTATATGACGCTATTGTGTATCTTTTCCTTAAGGATGTTGGAACTCTTTTTGTTGAAAACGATGGAAATTTGACGGGAGCTGTTTCTAGAAAAGATTTTCTAAAGATAGCAATTGGAGGTACAGATATACATAAGGTACCTGTAGGCGTCATAATGACAAGGATGCCTAATATAATTTATGCTAGTCCAGAGGATTCGGCGTTTGTTGTGGCAAAGAAAATAATAGAACATGAAATTGATAGCATTCCAATTATAGAAAGAGAAGCACGAGAAGATAGAGAAATAATAAAAATGGTAGGGAAGGTATCCAAAACAAATATTACGAAGCTTTTTGTAAGACTAGGAGATAGTTAATAGTGCAACTTTCGGGAAAGTCCCGTTAGTATATATAACAATAATTTTCGTATCGAACGGAGGAGTATTGAGATGGAAGAAAAGAAGTACGTGTACCTTTTTAGTGAGGGAAATGCATCAATGAAAAACCTTTTAGGGGGAAAGGGTGCTAACTTAGCAGAAATGACAACTCTAGGAATACCAGTACCACAAGGTTTTACAGTAACGACTGAAGCATGTAACAAATATTATGATGATGGTAGAGTTATAGCTAACGAAGTTATAGATGAAATTTATGAGAAAATGCATGAACTTGAAAAAATTACTGGCAAAGAATTTGGAAATGTTGAAAAACCTCTTCTTGTTTCAGTAAGATCTGGAGCAAGAGCATCAATGCCGGGTATGATGGATACAATATTAAATTTAGGGTTAAATGATGAATCTGTTGAAGCAATGGCAAAACTTACAAACAATCCAAGATTTGCTTATGATTCATACAGAAGATTCATACAAATGTTCTCAGATGTAGTTATGGATGTTGAGAAAAGATTATTTGAAAATCTTATCGATGAGATGAAGGAAGAAAATGATGTTCATCTTGACACTGATTTAACTGCTGATGACTTAAAAGAGTTAGTAAAAAGATATAAAGCTCTTTATAAGAAAGAAAAGGGAGAAGAGTTCCCACAAGATCCTAAAGTACAGTTAATTGAATCAGTTACAGCTGTATTTAGATCATGGGATAATCCTAGAGCTATAGTTTATAGAAGACTTAATGACATTCCAGGAGCATGGGGAACTGCTGTAAATGTTCAAGAAATGGTATTCGGTAATAAAGGGGAAACTTCAGGAACAGGGGTTGCTTTCTCAAGAAACCCAGCTACAGGTGAAAATGCTATATATGGTGAGTACTTAATGAATGCACAAGGTGAAGACGTTGTTGCAGGTATTAGAACACCACTCCCAATTTCTAAATTACAAGTTCAAAATCCAGAAATATATAAACAGTTCGAAGATATTGTTAATACATTAGAAACTCACTACAAAGATATGCAAGATATGGAGATAACTATAGAAGACGGGAAATTATATTTCCTACAAACAAGAAATGGAAAGAGAACAGCTCAGGCTGCACTTAAAATAGCTGTAGATTTAGTTGAAGAAGGAATGCTTACTAAAGAAGAAGCTATATTAAAAGTTGAACCTAAGCAATTAGATTCATTACTTCATCCAAACTTTGATGAAACTGAATTAAAGAACACTGAAGTAATAGCTAAAGGATTACCAGCATCACCAGGAGCTGCTTCAGGAAAAATAGCATTTACTGCCGAAGAAGCTAAATTAAGAGCTGAAAATGGTGAAAAGGTTATCTTAGTTAGACTAGAAACTTCACCAGAAGACATAGAAGGTATGATTGCAGCACAAGGTATACTTACAGTAAGAGGAGGAATGACTTCTCATGCTGCGGTTGTTGCAAGAGGAATGGGAACTTGCTGTGTTGCAGGTTGTGGAGCTATTAAAGTTAATGAAGCTGCTAAAACAGTAGAAGTTAATGGAAAAGTTTTAACTTCAGAAGATTGGTTATCTATAGATGGATCAACAGGAAATGTTTATCCTACAGCATTAAAAACTGTTGCGCCTGAAATATCAGGATATTTTGCAACTTTCATGGGTTGGGCTGATGAAGTTAGAAAGTTAAAAGTAAGAACTAATGCAGATACACCAAAAGATACTATGCAAGCTGTTGAGTTTGGTGCTGAAGGTGTGGGATTATGTAGGACAGAGCATATGTTCTTTGCAGAAGATAGAATAATGGCTGTTAGAGAGATGATAGTAGCTAAAAATGAAGAGCAAAGAAGAAAGGCCTTAGAAAAGCTTCTTCCTATGCAAAAAGGAGACTTTGTTGGAATATATGAAGCCTTAGAAGATAGACCAGCTACTATAAGATTCCTAGATCCACCACTACATGAATTCTTACCACATTCTGATGAAGATATAGAAGCATTGGCAAAAGAAATGGGATTAACTTTTGAAGATTTAAAAGCTACAGTGGAAAGTCTTCATGAATTTAACCCAATGATGGGACATAGAGGATGCCGTTTAGCAGTTTCTTATCCAGAAATAGCTGAAATGCAAACAAGAGCAGTTATAGAAGCTGCAATTGAAGTTAAAAACAATAAGGGATACAATGTAGTTCCTGAAATAATGATTCCTCTTATAGGAGAAATAAAAGAGCTTAAGTTCGTTAAAGATGTTGTAATTAGTACTATCAAAGCAGTACTAGAAGAAACAGGAGCAGAGTTAGAATATAAAGTAGGTACTATGATAGAGATACCTAGAGCTGCAATTACTGCAGACGAAATAGCTAAAGAGGCAGAGTTCTTCTCATTTGGAACAAATGACTTAACTCAAATGACATTTGGATTCTCAAGAGATGATGCTGCTAAGTTCCTAAATGCTTACTATGAAAATAAAATATATGAGCAAGATCCATTTGCTAAGTTAGATCAAAATGGAGTTGGAACATTAGTTAAGATTGCAGTTGAAAAAGGAAGAGCAACTAGACCAGACATTAAACTTGGTATATGTGGAGAACATGGTGGAGATCCATCATCAGTTGAGTTCTGCCATAACATTGGTTTAGACTATGTTAGTTGTTCACCATTTAGAGTTCCGCTAGCAAGACTTGCAGCAGCTCAAGCACAAGTTAAAAATCCAAGATAATTAAATATAAAAAGGAGGCTTCAAGTAAAATCTTGAAGCCTTTAAATTTTTATTTTATAATTTTCTTCAATTGCAGCTATTATGTCAGTTGAAAAACTAAGTTGAAAATCAGTTCTATCAACAACTTTAGATAAAAGCAAATTAAACGAATTTTTATTGCACTTCTTTATATTTTTATAGTAGTCACGTGAAAGCTTCCAATACTTTTGTGGAAATATTAGATATGCTAAAATATACTTTATATCGTCTTTATTAAGTTTATTAATTGATAAATAGTTATTTATTAAAGATAAAGCTAACTCCACATTCCATTTAGTATTTTCTCGTTTTAATAATCTTCTCAAAAGATAGGAAATATCTTTTGCTACATAATCATATCTACACTTGTCAAAATCGATAACCCAAACATAACCATCAACATTAAAAATTATATTTTTATTAACATAATCACCGTGACATAGAGATTTTGTAAGATTATCAAAGTTTACAGTAGAAAGAATCTCTAATGATGTTTTAGCTAAATATTCATTAGCATCAAAATGTTTTAAATAGGTCTTAGAAAATTTATCTTTGTATTTAAATGCATAGTTTGAACAATTAAGCATGTGAGAAAAGTGTTTCATTGTAGATATGTATAAATTATCAAAACCCTTTCTAATAGTTGCGCCGTTAATAGGTAAAAAGTTTTCTCCTTCCTTATGCATTGTTGCTAGGTTTCTTATTGAATATATAACATGTTCTAAGTTATCAAAATCACATTTCACTCCATCAACCCAAGGAGTTAATATAAATAACATGTCTTTATAAGATACATATCTTCCTTTATTTATATTTGGTATTAGGTTAGGTACTTTAATACCTTTTTGGTGATACCACTCAATTGCAGAGTACACAAAAAGAAGATCCTGTTCACTATAATAAACTTTTTTTAAACAGAAATCCCCATAAACAGAAGAAATTTTATATACAGCACGTTGTTTTGCAGTATCCTTAAATTTTACTGGAGTAATGTCGCAATCAAAAATATTATATTGTGATAAAATAAATTCCTTAATCTCGTATATACTTAGTAACTCTCTTTTTTTATCTACAGCCTCTTTTGCCATAAATACCTCCTCTTTAAAAGCTCCTATTAATATGATATTAATGAATTTATTTATTTATTCTAATGGATAATAAAATTAAAGGATAAAATAATTATATGAAATAAAATATTAAAAACTTTCATAAATAATATATAGTGATTAAAAAATGAAGGAATTTTATGATTGATATAGAATAATAATTTAAGAGGTGAATTATATGAACATTAGGGAAAAAATTGAAAGAAATGAAGAGTTGACATTGATAAAAGAAGCCTCCTTTTCTAGTAAAACATTAGGTAGGAATACTCCTGAGGAAAAGGATGTTACTAGAACTGATTATATGATAGACAGAGATAGGGTTATACATTCTAAATCTTTTAGACGTTTGAAACATAAAACGCAGGTTTATATAAAAACTTTTGGAGATCATTACAGGACTAGATTAACTCACACTTTAGAAGTAGCACAGATAGGAAGAACAATTGCAGCAGGAATTGGGTTAAATGAAATATTAGTTGAGGCTATAACTTTAGGTCATGATTTAGGTCATGTTGCTTTTGCACATAATGGAGAAGAAGTTCTTAATGAATTTTTACCAGGTGGATTTAGACATAATGAACAAAGCGTTAGAGTGGTTGAAAAATTAGAGAAAAACGGCAAGGGACTTAATTTAACAGCTGAAGTTATAGATGGGATTTTAAATCATAGTGGATTTTCAAATGGAAAAGCAAAAGCAAAAACTCTTGAAGGGCAAGTTGTTAAATATAGTGATAAGATGGCATATATTAATCATGACATAGATGATTCTATAAGAGCAAATCTTTTAAGTGAAGATATGCTTCCTAAAGAAATTATAAAGGTTTTAGGAAATACCCATGGAGAAAGAGTGGATACATTAGTTAATGATTGTATAGAAAACACATTAAAAAACATAAATGATAATAATATTAAGGTTAGTTTAAGTAAAGAAGTTGGAGATGCTATGGCTGAACTTAGAAAGTTTATGTTTAAAAATATTTATTTAGGTGATGTATTAAAGGTTGAAAGAAACAAAGCTAAGTTTGTCTTAGAGAATGTAATAGAACATTTTTATAAAAACCCACAAGAAATGCCAGAAATTTATCAGAACATAGTGAAAGCAGAAGGATTACATAGAGGAGTTGCAGATTATATAGCAGGAATGAGTGACGATTATTGTATCAATATCTTCAATAATCTTTATGTTCCAAAGTTTGTAATTTATTAAAGAATTAAGAATAATAGAAGATGATTTTTGGTAAAATAAGTGAAGCTGGAAAGAATTTTGAAAATTTTACAGGAGTATACGATTGGTTTTAACAAATAATCGTAAAAACTTCTATATTTATTAAATTTCCCAAGAAGGATTTATAAAATTTATGTCGAATATAAATATAATTGTTGAAAAAAATATCAAAGTAAGGAGGGGAACTCCTTGCAGATTCAAGAAGCATTGATAGAAAGGATAAAGCAGGAAAATGATATTGTAGAAGTCATTTCTGAAACTGTAAGGCTTAAGAGATCAGGAAGAAATTATATGGGGTTATGTCCATTTCATAATGATAAGACTCCGAGTTTTTCCGTGTCTCAGGACAAACAAATTTATAAGTGTTTTAGTTGTGGAGAAGCTGGAAATGTTATTACTTTCTTAATGAAAAGTAAAAAACTAACCTTTATGGAAGCGATAAAAGTTTTAGCAGATAAAGCTAACATTCCTCTAAATTTAGAAAATGGAGAAAAAAATTCAACTGCAATTAAAAAAGAGTTGATGTATAAGATTAATACAGAGGCAGCTAGATTCTTTTTTTCTAATTTATTTAAAAGTAGAGATGTTATGAGTTACTTCCAAAATAGAGGGCTGTCTTCAAAAACAATTAAAAGTTTTGGATTGGGTTTTGCTAAAAATGATTGGAATAGTTTAAGATTTTATTTAAAATCTAAAGGTTACAATGAGGCAATACTTGAGGAAGTAGGGTTAATAATTAAATCAGAAAAAGGAAACTATTATGATAGATTTAGAAATAGAGTTGTATTTCCGGTTTTTGATTTTAAAGGTAGAGTAATAGGATTTGGAGGTAGAGTACTAGATGATTCTAAGCCAAAATATCTTAATTCTCCAGAAAGTTCAATCTTTGTTAAAGGCACTAATTTATATGGATTAAATTTTGCTATTAAAGATGGGCTTCCAGAAAGATATTTTGTAATAGTTGAAGGTTATATGGATTGTATATCCCTTCACCAACATGGAATTAAAAATGCAGTTGCATCACTAGGTACAGCACTGACACTAAATCAAGCAAGATTATTAAAGCGATATGCAGATAAGGTTATAATATCTTACGATGCTGATGCTGCAGGACAAAATGCTACCATAAGAGGATTAGAGATTTTAAGAAGTGCAGGTTTTGATGTTAGAGTACTCACAGTTCCTAAAGGAAAAGATCCTGATGAGTATATAAGAAGTAATGGTAAAGAGGCCTTTTTAAAACTTATAGATGAATCTCTTCCACTAATTGAATATAGGTTAAAAAGAGCAAAAGAAGGAATAGATTTTACTAACAATGAGCATGTAATTTTATATGGGCAAAAGGTTACAGAAATATTAGCAGAGTTAAATCCAATAGAAAAAGATGTTTATGTTAAGAAGATTTCAGAAGAAACAGGAATAAGAGAGCAGGCATTATATGACCTACTTTCTAAAAAAGTGACAAAATTCCAAAAAGATGAAAATTTTATGAATAATAAGGAAGAAAATGGAACAAAATCATATATAGAGCCTGCTTACCTTAAGGGAGAGAGGCAACTTCTTAAACTAATGACAAAAGATGAATATTTTCAATTAATAAAAGAAAATATAAGTGAACAGGAGCTAATTTCAAAAGCTCATCAAAATATTTACCGACTCATTATAGAAGGTAAAGAAGAAAAAAAAGACCACTTGGAGGATTTTGTAGAATACAATTGCAAAGATACAAATTCTCAAAGTGAATGGATTAAGATAAGAGAATTAGAAATATTAGAGGGTAATATAGAAGCATCTATCAAAGATTATATTTATAACATAAGAAAATATAGATTAGAGAATAAAATGCATACTATAAAGAAAAAGCTAAAGGAAAGTGAAGATAAAGGGGTTTTTGAGGATTTAATTAATCTAGCGAAAGAATTAAAGAATGTTGATTTAGAACTCAAAAGATTAAAAAGAGGTTAAATGGCGTAGCGGAAGGAGGTATTTTAATGGCTGAAAAAATTACTAAAGGTAAGGATAAGGTTGAAAAGACTGAGGATTTAAAAGATAAAAGTACAAAAATGACAGTTGTTAAGAAGTTAATTGAGAAGGGTAAGAAAAGTGGAAGCATAACATACAAGGAGATAATGGATGAACTTGATGAAATAGATCTAAACCCTGAACAAATAGAAAAGATATATGAAGTATTAGAATCCATGGGAATTGAAGTTTTAGGTGATATTGGAGAAGCAGAAGTCGAAGAAGAACTTGATTTATCAATCCCAGAAGGAATTGCTATAGATGACCCTGTTAGAATGTATTTGAAAGAAATAGGTAAGGTTCCACTGCTATCTTCTGAGGAAGAAATTCAACTTGCTCAGAGAATTGAAAATGGGGATAGTTATGCTAAAAAGAAGTTAGCAGAAGCTAATTTAAGATTGGTTGTATCTATTGCCAAAAGATATGTTGGTAGAGGAATGTTATTTCTAGATTTAATTCAAGAAGGTAATTTAGGACTTATAAAAGCCGTTGAAAAATTTGATTTTACTAAAGGATTTAAGTTTTCAACATATGCTACTTGGTGGATAAGGCAGGCTATAACAAGAGCTATAGCAGACCAAGCAAGAACAATAAGAATACCAGTTCATATGGTTGAAACTATAAATAAACTTATAAGAGTTCAAAGACAACTATTACAAGAACTTGGAAGAGATCCTTTCCCAGAAGAAATATCTAAGGTTATGGATTTACCTGTAGATAAGGTTAGAGAGATTCAAAAGATAGCTCAAGAACCAGTTTCATTAGAAACTCCTATAGGAGAAGAGGAAGATTCACATCTTGGAGACTTTATTCCAGATGATGATGCTCCAGCGCCAGCAGAGCAGGCAGCATTTACAATGCTTAAAGAACAATTGATTAATGTATTAGATACACTAACTCCTAGAGAAGAAAAAGTTTTAAGACTAAGATTTGGTTTAGATGATGGAAGAGCTAGAACTCTAGAGGAAGTTGGAAAAGAGTTTAATGTAACTAGAGAAAGAATAAGACAGATAGAAGCTAAAGCTTTAAGAAAGCTAAGACATCCTAGTAGAAGCAAAAAGTTAAAAGATTATTTAGATTAGTTATTAGCACCTTTTTAGGTGCTAATTTTTATATCCTATGCTATAATGATTTTTGAGGTGATTTTAATGGAAGAATTTAAGCCTAAAAAAGGCTTAGCATTATTGGAAATTATAATGTATATAGTAGTTGCTAATGGGCTGTATTTAGCAGTAAATAGCTTTGTAAATTCTTACATAGAATTAACATTACTGCAGCTTTTAGTTATTTTATTTAATATATATTGTATTTACTATTTATTAATCACACTAACTTTGAAGTATCAGATAGAAAATAATATAGTAATAATAAATTCGTTAATGGGTATAAGAAAAATAAAAATATACTTAGATGATATCGATGGATACAATGTTAGTACAGGTCCTATAAAAGGGTTTAAACTTTCGGGATTTGGAAGAGATAGGTATGGATTTGGTAATTATGTTGTTGATAAAGTTGGGGTTACCCATATGTTTGCATCCTCTAATAGTGAAGTAATATACTTACATTCATCAGAGATAAGTTATGGAATATCACCAATAGACGCTGAGAAATTTAAGAATATAATAGAAGAAAAAGATATAGAATTACAGGAATTTGAAACTAAAGTAAACAAAAATAGAAGATTATATAAAGATAAAAAGTTATTTGTTCCATTTATATTAACTACAGTAATAATCTTTTATATAATCTTAAATCCATTTATATTATATTTAAAACAAGCATTGCCAGCATCAATGCCACTAAGCTTTGATGGTAAATTTAAACCCATAGTAATGGGAACTGGTAAAAACTTTGCGTTTAAGCAAATGTCATATGGAGTTTTAAATATGATTATTCTATTTTGCATGTATTATGCTTCACATTTTAATGCAAAATATGATAAGAGATCTGCATATAAATTTATATATATAGCTTTAGCTATAGCCTTAGCATTTCTCTTGTTTCAAATTAAGATATTAAATGTCTATCTATAGAACGGAGTAATTATGGAGTTAAGCAAAAGATTAATGTGTATAGTGAATAACATGGATAAGTGTGAAAGTGTGATTGATGTTGGAACAGACCATGGATATATTCCTATTTATGCAGTTAAAAATAAAATATGCACTAAAGCGATTGCTTCAGACATAAACAAGGGGCCAAAAGAGAAGGCAGAAAGCAATGTTAGGTTTGAGGGTGTTTCTGATAAGATTCAATGTAGATTAGGTGCAGGTTTAGCCACTGTAAGATTAGGAGAAGTTGAAGCTGCTATTATTGCGGGAATGGGCGGTAATTTAATAAGAGATATTATTGTACAAGACATAAAGAAGGTACAAAAATTTGAATATATGATTTTACAACCAGCTCAAAATGCAGAAATCTTAAGAGAGTTTTTATATAAAGGTCCTTTTGAGATTTTAAAAGAAGACTTAGTTATAGATGAAAATATATTTTATGAGGTTTTTAAAGTAAAGTACAATAAAAATAAAATAGATGAAGTAAAAGTTAAGGAAGATTACTTTTATTATGAAGTTAGCACAAGACTTATAGAGGATAAACATCCATTGATTAAAGATTTTATAGAAAATAAACTTTATAGATACAAAACTATTCTTTCTTTTATAAAAGAGGATACTGAAAGTGCTGTTAAAAGAAAAGAAGAAATAACAGCTAAAATAAAAAGATTAAAGGAGCTAATAATATGAAGTTAGAACAAATAATTAATATTATGGAAAAGATAGCTCCACCTATATTAAAAGAAGATTATGATAATGTTGGGCTTATGGTTGGAGATAAAACATCGGATATTAAGAAGGTGTTAATAGCATTAGATTGTACACTAGATGTAATAGAAGAAGCTAAAGAACATACTGTGGATCTAATTATTACTCATCATCCATTAATTTTTAGAAAACCATCTACCATAACTACAGATACTTTGATGGGTAAAAAAATAATTAATCTTATAAAAAATAATATAAATCTCTATTCAAGTCACACAAACTTTGATTCTGTTAAAGAAGGTTTAAATGATAAAATAGTTGAACTTCTTGGATTTTCAGCTAAATCCATATTAGAACCAACAAAAGTTAAAGGTTTTGATGAGAGTGGGATAGGAAGATTTGTGGAATTAGAAGAAGTAATAACATTAGATGAGTTAATAGATAGAGTTAAAATCTCTTTAAATATTAGTAATTTGAGATATGTTCCATCTGGAAATGATAGAATTAAAAAGATAGCTATAATAAATGGAAGCGGTCAAGATTTTTTCTCTATAGCTTATAATAATGGGGCAGACTGCGTAATCACAGGTGATACTACTTATCATTATGCAAGTGATTATAAAGAAATGGGATTAAATATTCTTGATATAGGACACTTTGGAAGCGAGTGGCCAGTGTTTATGGAACTATCTAAAAAAATTATAAAAGACATTAAATCAGTTGAAGATGTTGAAATTTTAATATCAAAAAAATCAGAAGATCCATATAGATTTATATAGAGTTGATATAATAAGAGCTAGAGATAGCTTTTATTTTTTTTAATAGAGTATTTAGTTGAATAAGATTTTTATCATAAAACGAAACTAAAGCATATATATGTAGTAATATAATAACAATACTTTTAGAGGGAAAAAATGAGTAAAAAAAGAGAAAGCAAATATAAACCAGGGGTAGGTTATGTTAGCGGTAATAGGGAAAACTTAGCGGAAGATTCTAAAAAAGTTCTTGAAGATATAAAGGATATATATGAAAGTTCTAAATTAAAGAAGAATATAGAGTCAGGAAAAATAGGTAATATGAAAATCGGAAATATGAAGATCGGAAAGTACATTAGTAAGAAGAAATATTCTTCTATTGAGCTAACACCAACTAAACTTGGGATACTTGGAGTCATGTTTTTAGTTTTGTTATTTTCAGGAGTTGGAATGTTTGGTGTGGTTATTATTTTTCTTTTACTTATCGCATTGAGTATTTGTAAGTAATTCACTAAAGTTAGTAAAATAAATAATTTGCAAAATACACTCTTATATGATAAGATAAATCTTGCGAGTAAGCCAGTCAATCGCTGCTGACTTACGTCAGGAGAGGAAAGTCCGAGCTCCGTAGAGCAGGGTGCTGGTTAACTGCCAGTGGAGGCGACTCTAAGGAAAGTGCAACAGAGATATACCGCCCAAGTTTTTGGGTAAGGGTGGAAAGGTGAGGTAAGAGCTCACCAGCATATAGGTGACTATATGGCTATGTAAACCCCACCTGGAGCAAGACCGAATAGAGAGGCAAATGGGGCTGCTCGTCCCGCCTCTGGGTGTGTCGCTTGAGCCTATTGGGAACAATAGGCCTAGATAGATGATTGACTAATACAGAACTCGGCTTATAGACTTATCTCGCACAAAAAACACTAAGTTTTAGACTTAGTGTTTTTTATTATAAAAATTTTGGATTATAAGTTAACACTATAAAATAAGTGTCTAAAGTACCACGCTAACAGCGCCATCTTTTTCTTCTAACTTTCTATTGCTTTTAATAACAACTTTATCACGGTATTGATAAGTATCTAATATCAAACCGTTTGGGTACTTAAATAAGTTTCTAGTGTATTCATTAGTTTGTGTAACTTCTGTTTTAACTTGATCAAAATCAACTTCGAATGGTGTAAGAACTTCTATAACGTTAGTAAATGTATATTCAAACATAATTGTCACCCCCTTTAAAAAGTAATTCTACATGTAGGATGAAAATCCTTTAATAATAGATTAAAAATTGAATGAGGAATTTTAAACTGATTTTGTGTATAATATATTTATCAAATTTTATAAGGAGTCATAAAATGGATAAGATAATATGTATAGTAGGTGAAAGTGGAAGCGGAAAGTCTACTATTGCAGAAAGATTAGAAAAAGAAGGATATAATTATATACAAAGTTATACAACAAGGAAAAAAAGATATGATGGAGAAAAAGGCCATATATTTGTAGATGCTGCTACATACCATGAGTTTGCAAGTAGGGAAGATGAAGTAATAGCATATACATATTTTAATTTAAATCATTACTGGGCTACTAGAGAGCAATATAGGAATAAAGGTGTATCCGTTTATGTAATTGATCCAATTGGAGTAGATAAAATAAGAAAAGAGATAAAAGATGCTAAGATAATAGTGCTATATATAAAGACAGATAAGGAAATTAGAATTGATAGAATGTGTTTGAGAAAACATAATAGGCTTAATGTAATAGATGAGGATATTTTGCAAAGAGTAGAGCATGATAGTAAAGCTTTTAATATTATAAAATGTGATTATGTTATTGATGGCAACAGAAGTAAGGAAAGTATATTTAAAGATGTTGTTAAAATAATAAATTATAAATAACTATTTTGGAAAACATTAAAAAGCTAACCTTCTAATAATACATATAATAATTGAGAATACTATAGAATAATTAGGAGGTGCAAAATTGCAAATAAATGAATATATATTAAATATAAAAGAATTAACAAAGGATTTTATAAAAGAAAACCTAGGAGAATTAATTGATTTTGATGTAATGAGCCTTCCAGAAGAAAGAGGGATTTTCTTTATATATAAAAAAGACAGTAATGAGCTAGAATATATAGGAAGCGCAGATGAAGCTAACTCTAACATTAAAGATACATTATCAGAATATTTAAAGCCAGAGTTTACTCAATTAGAATTTCGTAATAAAGTTATGCACAGTATTTATAACTCCATTAATTGGGTGGAAAATGAAATAGGGGAAGAAGTAAAAAATGTAGAACAAATAAACAAAACCATAGAATATATTAAAGGGAATTATAAGATAAGAGTAATAGTATTTCCTTCAGATACAGAGCTTAAAGATATAAAACTTATAAAAAAGGCTTGTATATCTTTAGAAAATCCAAATTTAAATGATTAAAAATGGTAGTTCACGAATGAACTACCATTTAATTTTAAAGTATAGATCCTAATAAGAACCAAGGAAGTGGATTAAATCCTTGATTAGGGTATGGATGATAAGGGTAGCCGTAACCATATCCATAATTCCAATGTGGATTCATAGGATAAGGAGGTCTAGGTCTTGGTCTAGGCCTTTTCTTTTTTCTCATATCTTGAGATTCATCAAGTTCTGATCCAATAGGCATATAATAAGGATTAAGTACAAAAGGAATTTGGTGAATATCCGTATTAAAAGGGGTATATTCGCTATCTTCGTAGTCGTCATCATAAGATAAAGATCTGAAATAGTTACTGTAATCATCCAGACTCTCAGTTCTTATTTCTTCATCGATATTAACGTACATTTACATCCTCCAAAAAACATTCTTATATGTATAGTGTATAGATTTAGTGATTAAAATGTGAATTAATTATATAGAGAATTTAAAAAAAACTATATAAATCTATATTTAGAAGCATAAAATGATAATAATTATCTATTGAAACTATTTATTATTTAGTAGTTATAGTGTATAATGAAAGCAAATATTTTATAAAAAGGATGGTTGTACATGGAGAATACACAAAATAAAAAACAATGTCGCTGTGGAGGCAATAAATCAGTTGAATTAGTAAAGGATCCAAATGCAACATGCTCATGTGGCAAAAGAAAGTTAAGTGAAAAGAAAGAAGAGGGCTGTGGCTGCGGTTGCGGGTGTAGTTAGTTAAATTTAGCTGTTTAGGAGGTTTTACTTCCTAAACAGCTTTTTTATGTTATCCTTCACAAAATAAATGTATTTATGATATATTTATTTAGTAATGGAGGCGTTATAATGAAGAAATCTATAAATTTGAAAACACGCTTTACAATAAGCTTTAGTATAATAATCTTAGTACTTACTTTTATATTGAGCAGTGTAATTAGTATTAATTCTATAAGCATATATAAAAAAGAGATTGGAAACTCTTTATCAGAGAGAGTGTGGCAAATGTCTAATAGACTTGACCAATATATGTGGGCAAGATATGGTGAGATAAATGTTTTAAGTAAGTTAGAAATATTTAAAAATACATCTAATACTAAGGAAGTTAGAAAAGTTTTAGATGAGTTGAAGCTTAACTTTCCTTCATATTCATGGGTAGGTCTTATTGATCCAAATGGAGAGGTATTAGAATCTACTGATGGAATACTTAAAGGGAAAAATATATCTGCTAGACCTGTATACAATCAGGCTCTAAATAGTACATATATAGGAGATGTTCACGATGCTGTATTGCTCTCAAGTTTGCTTCCAAATCCTACAGGAGAAGCTATGAAGTTTGTAGATATAAGTACACCTATATTTTCAGATAATGGAGAACTTACAGGGATTTTAGCCTCACATTTAAGTTGGGGTTGGGCTAAAGAGGTTGAAGGAACTATGGTTCAGTCTAATAATAATAAGGAAAAAATGGACGTCTTTATTGTAAGTAAAGGAGACAATGCTGTTTTACTTGGACCAACTGAACTTATAGGAACAAATCTTAACTTGGAAAGTATAGATAAAGCAAGAGCAGGAGAAAATGGATGGTCGGTTGAAACTTGGCCAGATGGTAAAAAATATCTGACAGGATATATTTTAGAAAGTGGATATGAAAATTATCCAGGTCTAGGATGGGTTATCCTAGCGAGGCAGCCAGTAGAATTAGCCTATGAAGCTATACAAAATCAAATTATTTTTTCAGTGACATTTGGAATTTTGGCGGTAATAACATTTGTTATATTTGGAGTTATTAGTGCTAATATAATAACTAAACCTCTAAAACAACTTACTTTTGTAGCTAACAAACTTAGAGAAGGTGAAGATGTTGATGTGCCTAAATTTAAAGGAATACGAGAAATAGAGGTTTTATCATCCTCATTAGATAGTTTGATTAAAAGTTTAATAAAAACAAAAGGTGAACTCGGGGAGATGGAGGAGTTAGCTAATTACGATAAATTAACTCGCTTACCTAATAGAATAGCTTTAGGAAACTATTTAGAAAAGTTAGTATTAACAAAGGATGAAAATTTAACATTCACAATTCTTTATATGGATTTAGATGGATTTAAATCCGTAAATGATACTTATGGACATCATGTTGGCGATATACTTCTTCAGGAAGTAGCGGATAGAATTAAAGAAGATATAGGGAGTGGTGAACTTGCTGCACGTCTAGGTGGAGATGAGTTTGTGGTTGTCGCAATAAATTCTAATGAGGATGTAAAAGCTAGAGGAAGTCTAGTAGCAAATAAAATAATAGAAGATCTAAGCAGACCATTTGTCATAGAACAAAAAGAAATAAGAGTTGGATGTAGTGTAGGTGGTGCTGTATGGAATATTGATAGTACAGATACAATTGAGCTTACAAGAATGGCAGACCAAGCTTTATATAAATCCAAACGAAGTGGTAAAGGGAAATTTACGTATTATAATAAAGAAAACTAATAAAATGCTGTATACAGAAAATGTATGCAGCATTTGACTTTTAATTACTATTTATATATATTCTTTTAATTGAGCTATCAGCAATAATAGGAGAAAGTTTAACTGTTATAATATCTCCAACTTTTAGATTTGTAGCATCTATTAAAGTATTATCCATGTTTGGTTGACTAATTATATTGGTAGGCTTATCTTCAAAATATAGTTCCTTTAGAGGTACAAAAAATCTATAGATTATTCTTAGTAGATTTATTAAAGATAAACCATGTCTATTTACAGAACAATAAAAATTATGAATTTTACCGATGGGTAAGACACCGATAAGCATATCTTTCGGGGCTTTATATTTATCTCCATAACCAACAGTATTACCTTTTGAGACCTTAAAAGATTTTAGTATTTTGCTTTTAAAAGAATAGGTTTGTTTAAATCCTTTATCTAATCCGCTATATCCATAGAGTAAGTTCCCGATTCTAATAAAATTAGTAAAATCACATGCCTCATATAAAACATCATTTAAAAAGCCATTAGAATTTAAACAATGTATATTAGGAATAATTCCAATATAGGGAGTTACACATCTTTTAAAATTCTCAATCTGCTTTAAAGAATAATTAGTGTTTTTAGTATTATGAAGGTGAGTATAGATACCCTCAATGATAACATTTTTATAATTACTTTTTATATAGTCTATAAACTTAGGAAGTTTATCTATTTCAATTCCAAATCTATTCATACCAGTGTTAACATAAATATGAACTCTATATTGTTTTTCCATATTTAGATAAGATAAATCTTCTTCATCATCTATAGTTAAAATAATATTACTATTTATATCGTTATAATCGTGAAATACGCATAAAGGAGTTAAAACTAAAATATCTTTTTCTATAGTTAGACTTTGAGCTTCTTCTAAAGTTGAAACAGCAAAACTATCAACTAAAGGACTTAAGATAGAAGATATTTCGTTTATACCTAATCCGTATGCATTGGATTTAATTACTGCCATAAGTTTTTTTGAAGATTTCTTTTTTATAAGGTCTACATTGTGAATTATTTTATCTTTATAAACCTCACACCATACATTCATATTCATCACCTAATTTAAATATAGCCATAATTTGTTTCGTCTAATACAGTAGTTGTATCTAAGTTGTAAAAAGTAATAGATTATTTTTTTAAGTTACTTCTGATTTCCTTAAACTTTGGAAAGGCAGTTTTATATAGAAAATATAACAATTTACTTCTGATTATATATATTTCTCCTATAAACTCTATGAAGTCTCCACCAAAGCCTTTCTTAAACTTATATAGTCCAGAAAGATTTTTGTTTGCTTCAGTAGGTTTAGGGGTTCCTCTAAGGTCATAAAGCTCTAAGCCTAAGTCAATTGAGTGCTTAATCATTTCCCATTGCATTAAATAATTAGGCATAGTATTTCTTAAGATATCGTGTGATGCACCATAGAGATACCAGGCTTTATTCCCATAGTGAGCATAGATAGCTCCACTTAAGTATATAGTTTTACCTTCATATACACTTATGGAGGCGATTTTAGCTTTAGTTTCAAGTATCTGTCTGTCTAGATCTTTAATTGAGTTTTTTAGTTTATCACTTATATTTATGTTTGATGAATCTTTGTTAAGTTTATCAAGAAGTATATCTTGTTTTGCTCTCAACTCCGTGAGTTTTGCATTCATATATGAAAAATCTTTTTCATAATCATATTTAACTAAATACATTGTTATGTTAGGATGCAATTTATTTAAAAGTATATTAAAATAATTCCTGTCTCTTATTAAAAAACCATCTCGTTTGCCTGTTATTTTCATAAGTTCATAGAAGTTAGTTAATGTTTCCTGAGATATGTTAGTGGAATCATAACACTCAGTAGTTAAACCTCTAGAAGAAGCTGTTTTTATATTACGTTTAGTAGTTGAAGAAAATTTATTAAATGTAGCTGCTTTTATAGTATCTTTATCCCATTTAGGAAGAGCTAGTCTGAAAACAGTTCCAGGTTGTATAGAATCAAAATTAGTAGATGAGTTAACTTTGATTTTTTTTGAGGATAAAAATTTAAGTAATTTAGCCGATTTAGAGTTTATGGAGTCATTAACTTTGTAAGGAATGTCAGGATCTAAAGTTATAAAAGCTATCTTATTATCTTTCATAAACTTATCTAGGTATCTAAAAAATTCTTCTAAGAGGGTTTCATTTTCATAATTACAAATAAACCCTCTAGGAATATAACCTATATATCTAGGTAGAAAGGGCAGTTTTCTTATTAGGATTAAAGAACTTAGAACCATCTCATCGGTGTTTTCTTTAAAGCCTCCAATATATTTAGAAATCCAACTTTCTTTAACTTCTCCCCAGTTAGAACATTGAAATAAATGCCCTTTTTGAGAAGAATAGTTGAAATTATTAACTTCATCTTTTGATATATATTTAAAAACGTACATATTAAAACCTCCTAGGAAAAGAGTTCCTAGGAGGTATTTTATAATACTGATGTATCAAAATAACTAGATATTGTATCTAAGTTGTAAATTATTTGAAGGAGTAAGTATAGATAACATTGTTTCCATTATAGCCATCAGTGACTTGAAAAGCTAGTTTGTTATCATTACTCCAGCTTATGTTTGAGATAGCGTTTTTGTTTTGAAATATTTCTGTAGCAGTTAAGTTAGGATCATTTAAATTAACTAAACTTAATTTTGTAAAATTACCTCTCTCAAGAAATACAAGCATACTTTTATCATTACTAATATAGAATTCAGTTGAAGTTGTAGTAATTTTGTATCTTGAGTGTTTTTCAACATCATAAGTAAATATAATACCACTAACTTGGTCCGTAAGTAGAAGTAAGTTATTATTGATAACTTCTATAGCTGGTCTAATATACATATCACTAGGTATTTTTTTTGGAGACATGTCTTCTTTACTCATTTTATAAATTGAATACAATTCTAATTTATAATCATAACAAGAAAAATAATAAGTTGAACCATCGTTTGAGATGGAGATTGGTGATATTTCAGTTACATCTATATCAAAAGAACTATCAATAAAAGTGCGAGTACTCTTACTATCAAAATCATAAATAACTAAACTACTAAAATCATTTGAACTTGCTATAAATCCGCTACCATCAGGGAGCCAATTCATAGGAATTAGCCCTTCAGGAATTGGAGTAGATGCATTATCTAAAAGTGAATAGTAATAATATTTAGTGACATTGTTATACATTTTTTTATATACTTCTGGATTAAAACCATTAATAAATTTATTAGTGTAGTCCTCTCTACTTCCATATAAAAATCCATTACCTAAAGGAGATACCAAAATCATTGAAGATAAATTTTTAATATCTATTTTGGTAGAAGAATTAGTTTTTGTATTTAATATTTCTATATTGCTATTTAAACCCTTATAATAAAACATGTTTGATAGAAAAATTTCATCGTTATTTATCCAGAAACTGTTATCAAAAGGTTTATCTATATTAAAGCTGTCTGTAGAGTCTACTTTAACATAAGAGGAGGTATCTTCAATAGATGAAATATTAATAGGTCTATCATTAAGTACTATAGTATTTGTTTTTTTCCTAAAAATAGATGTTGGATTAAACCATAATGAAAGTATAGAGAAAGAAATAAATAAGACTAAAACTTTTAATACAAAATGTTTTTTCATCTCTAAACCTCCATTTTAGGAAAAGTAAGTGTAACCTTAGTTCCAACATTGACCTTACTTTTAATATCTATAGAAGCATTGTGTTTAGTTAAAATGTTTTTAACAATGCTTAACCCTAAACCTGTACTTCCTTTTTCTTTAGACTCAATCTTAGTAGCTCTATAAAAAGGTGAAAATATATTTTCTAGCTCAGTTTGTTTAATACCTATACCTTCATCTTGAACTATAAGTTTATAAGATGAATTTTCAGTTAAAGAAGTAATCTTAATAGAAGAGTTAGGATAACCGTATTTTATAGAGTTATCTAGAATATTTATTATAACTTCTTTAATCTTATCTTCATCACCATATATAGTCATATCTTCTTGTACATTTAAGTTTATAGATATACCATATCTATGAGCCTTAATACTTAGTTCTTCTGCAGTACTTTTTATGACTTTAGATAAGTTTAATTCTTTAAACTCATAACTAAAATCATTTGATGAGCTTTTAGATAGTTCGAGAAGTTGAACAACCATACGATTTAATCTATTTCCTTCAGAAACAATCTTATTAATGCCTCTATTAAAGAATTCTTCATCTGTAAAACCGTTATCTTTTAAGATTTCACCATAACCAACAATTGTTGTAATAGGAGTTTTAAGTTCATGAGTAACATTGTCAAAGAAGTTTTTTTGCTGAGCAGACAACTCTTTTAAAGTATCTCTATCTTTACTTATGATGTCTAGTTGACTCTTTATCTTATCAACCATGAGTTTAAAACTCTTACTTAACTTACTTACTTCATCTTTGTTAGAGTTAGTTTTAAGGGAGACATTCCAGTTGCCTTCTGTAATCTTTTCTGCTTGAGTTGTAAGAGTTGTTATGGGTTTTGTTATTTGCTTAGAGATTAAGTAAGAAAGAAACACACTTACAATGAATATAAGCACAGAAACTGGAATAACTCTGTTTAAGAAGCCGTAACTCTGATTAAATAAGTAAGTATAATCTCTAGAATATCTTAGAACAGCTATAACTCCATCATTACTGACTATTGGATAAGAAAAATAAACTGTAGTTTCTTGATTTTTATTATCAATAGTATAGGATATGTTTCCAGCTAAGGCTTGAGTTAAATCTTTAGAGTTAGTCAAAGAACTATTTCCCATAGAGTATAAAACTTGAGAGCCAGTGTTATATAAAGTTACACTAGTACCTAGCTTATTACTGATCTCTTTAGATAAGTTAGGGGCTTCAATCCTAATAGAAGTCTCATTAAGCTCTATTGTTTTTCCCAGGAAATATTGCTTCAAATATAAGTCGATACCATTTTTGGTATCAGTTACTTCTTTATTAATAAAATACTCGTTATTACTATTTAAAACTTCATAAGATGAACTTATTAAAGCCATTAGGGAGATAGATGTAATAAATATAAATGAGATTAAAAGTTTGTTTCTTATAGATAAACTCATATTCACCTCTTAATTAACAAGCTTATAGCCAATGCCAAAAGCTGTTTCTATAATAGAGTTGTTCTTATTTTCATCAAGTTTTTTTCTTACTCTTTGAACATGAATATCAACAGTTCTAGTATCACATACAAAATCTATTCCCCACACACTATCTAAAATCTGACTTCTTGAAAGGATTCTTCCTTTATTTTGAGCTAAGTAAAGTAGTAGGTCATACTCTTTATTAGTTAAGTCTACAACACTATTATCCTTAATTACAGAACGTTCATCAGTATGAATTTCTATATTATCTCTCAATTTAATTACATTAGAGTTATAAGAAGAAACATTAGAAGAGATTAGTTCAATTCTCCTAAACAAAGCTTTAACTCTTGCTATAACTTCTCTTATATTAAAGGGTTTAGTTATATAATCATCAGCACCCAATTCAATTCCTAAAATCTTATCTACCGGATCAGATTTAGCTGTTATCATAATTATAGGTACATTGTAGTTTTTAGTTATTAATTTACATAAATCCAAACCATTTATATCAGGTAACATTAAATCTAAAATAACTAAGTTGGGGATAAACTTATCTAATAACTCGCGAGCCATAGCTCCATTATTAGCAACTTTAGTTAAAAAGCCCTCTTTACTAAGAGCATAGGAAAGAATATCTCCTATAGACTCCTCATCTTCAACAATCAAAATTTTTTTATTCATGTTTAACACCTCGCATAAACATAGCTTAAACTTATTTTAGCATATAATACGTAATTTAAAGATAGGAACACCTAATTTGTTACAATACTGATACAAGTTAAGATAAAAGATTAATAGTTATTTTAAAATATTTAAATAATAGTAAAAATTACATTTATATAGTAGCTTAAGTGTGATAAAATAATGTCGATAATTAAAACACAGGCATGATAAATAATAAGGATTTTTGTCATTTATCACAATAAAAGGGGGAGTTTAATTGCCTAGAAACAGGAAAATGAACATAAAAGGGATACGTACTAAGCTAATGGTTAGTCTTATATCCATATGTCTAATACCATTAGTTATATTGGGATTGTCAAATTATAGACAAGCAAAAAACACTTTAAGTAAAAATTTTGAACTTACAAGTAAACAAACAGTAGGTGAAATTAATACATCACTTAATTATTATTTTGATGCGATGTCTATTCAACTAAAGATGGCAAGTCAAAATGTTAACTTTACAAAACCAGAAGGCACTGCTGATAGAAGTCAGTATACGGAAGCTTACTTAAAAGATATAAAAGCAAGTAATGTTGATGTTTTAAATGCTTATTATGGTACAGAAGGTGGAAAGTTTTTAGTTTATCCTAAAGTTGAATTACCTAGCGACTTTAACCATAAAGAAAGAGATTGGTATAAAGAAGCTATTAAAAATAAAGGAAAAGTTTTCTATACAAGTCCCTATGTAGATGTAGCAACTGGACAAACAGTTGTAAGTTTAGTTCAAACTGTAGAGGATAATGGTGCTATTGTAGGGGTTGTAGGAGTTGATGTTTCACTTGAAAGAATGACAACTACTTTTGAAAACTCTAAGGTTGGAAAAAATGGTTATGCGTATATAAGTGATAGTAACGGCGTTATAATAGCACACCCAAATAAAGAGATAGTAGGTACAGAAGAAGCAAGTAAGCTTTCTGTTTGGAATTACATAAAAACAAGTACAAGTGGATTTACAGATTATGAATATAATGGTGATAAGAAGTATGCAACTTTCACAACTAATGAAAACACTGGTTGGAAGATAATTGGTTCAATGAGTGAAGATGAAATAAGTGAAGATGTAGATTCAATAAATAATGCAATGTTTATTACAATAGGAGTAATGATTTTAATATCAACTATATTATCCTATTTTTTAAGTAAGTCAATGGCAAGTCATGCAAAGGCTTTAAGAGATGCATTTAGTAAAACTGCAAAAGGTGACTTAACAACTAGAGTAGATATAAAGTCAGGAGATGAATTTGGATTCTTAGGAAAAGACTTCAATATGATGATAGATAATATATCTGGTCTTATGTCAGAAGTTAAAGTGTCATCAGAAGTTGTATTAGAAACTTCTACAAACCTTGCAGCTATGGCAGGGGAAACAACAATATCCATAACTCAAGTTTCTAGAGCAATAGAAGAAATATCTCAAGGTGCTACAGAACAAGCATCTAATGCTCAAGATGGTGCAATGGGTATGAGTGTATTATCAGAAGGAATAGATGAAATTGCAGATACCACAAACCATTTAGAACAAGTAGCCTATGATGCATTAGATTTAGGACATATTGGATTAGATGTAGTTAAGGAACTTGCAGGTAAGTCAGACAGGACCAAAGAAGCTTCTAATGAAGTAAGTCAGATAGTTACAGACATGAGTCAGAAAACAGAACAGATTAATATGATTTCTGATGCTATAGCAGATATTACTGAACAAACAAACCTTTTATCTTTAAATGCAAGCATTGAAGCTGCAAGAGCAGGTGAAGCTGGAAGAGGTTTTGCAGTAGTAGCAGATGAAATAAGAAAACTTGCAGAACAGTCTAAACAATCAACAGAGGAAATCAGAAAAATAATTGAAAGCATACAAACTATGTCTAAAAATGCAGCTAAGGCAATGAATGAATCAAATGACTTAGTAAAAGACCAAGATATAGCAGTAGAAGAGACAGAAAAGATATTCATAAAAATATTGGATGCTATAAATGATTTAACTGAAAGAATCAAACAAATAGGTAGTTCGGCAAAAGTAATTGATGCTAAAAAAGATGAAGTAGTAGGACAAATTGAAAACATATCTTCTGTATCAGAAGAAACTGCTTCAGCATCAGAAGAAGTATCAGCTTCAACAGAAGAAATAAATGCAACTATGGATGAAGTTACAAGATATGCACAAGATCTTCAAGAGTTAGCTAAAGCTCTTGAATTAGGAATACAGAGATTTAAATTATAGTAAAAAAAGGTCATTCTGCTTAGGTGGAATGGCCTTTTTTAGTTTATAAAAGCGAAATAAATAAAAGTAATTATTATGTAAAAATAATTATGGACAAATATTGTAAAATAGGCTATAAAATAGTATAATTTTAAGAAATAATATTTTAGGGGGTGAAATTATGGTTAGTGAATTATTTATAAATACACTGTTACTTATTTCTTTTACATTCATAGGGGGACATTTATTAAAGGAATTACCTCAAAATATTATGAAAGATGTAAAAGAAAGAATATTATTAGGAATAGCTGGAGGAATATTAGGTATTTTCATGATGATCTATACCATAAATATTTTTGAAACGCAAACATTCTTAGATCTTAGAATATTAACTATAATGATTGTGGATATAGTAGGGGGAATAGCAAGCGCAGCAATAGCAGGAGTAATTATTTTATTTTTTCGTATAAATTATTTTGGATTAAATCAATCTTCTTTAGTTGCAATTATTCAAGTGATATCCTGTCTAATATGCTTTTATATTTTAAATAAAAAGATTAAAGAGTTTAATAAAAGATGGTTTACAGCCTTGGGAATTTCATGGGTGATTTTATTTTTAACTTATGGATATTTATTAAATGAAGTAGAAAAAAATTATTTGATTATATCAGAATTTTCTATAGCCTTTTTATTTGCTGGAACACTAGAATATTTTTTATTAAAATATGCGTTAAAATCAAATGAACTCTATAGAATATATAAAAAAAATTCCACTCAAGATTTTTTAACTGGACTAAATAATACAAGAAATTTTGATAAATTAGTAAATGAAACTTTTGTACAAGCTAAGGAAAACAAATTTAATTTATCTTGTTTAATGGTAGATATAGATCACTTTAAAAGAGTAAACGATACTTATGGACATCCTGTAGGAGATATAGTGTTGAGGGAGCTTGCAGATATTCTTAAAAATAGTGCTAGATCTTTTGATATCATAGGTAGAGTTGGAGGAGAAGAGTTTTGTATATTGCTTTTAGATTGTGGACAAGAAGAAGCCTTCCAAATAGCATCAAGAATAAGAAAAGCAGTAAAGATATATGATTTTGAAATCGGGAATAAAGAGTATATTAACATAACTGTATCCATAGGAGTATCAACCTATCCAGATAAAGTAGTTGATTTAGATAAGTTAAAAGAAATGGCAGATAGAGCATTATATACAGCAAAAAGAACTGGAAGAGATAAGATTTGTAATGATGATAGATGTATATTTGAGATATAGTAATTTTAGCTAAAAGAGTGAGACAAACGTATTAAAAGAAGATTTGTAGCACTCTTTTTATGAGATAAAATTACATATATTTGTTTTTTCTAAATAAATATATTTCTATGATTATTATTAAAATTAATAAAACCATAGATAAGGTAAAACCATAATAGTTATGAAGAAGAGGCATAATATCAAAGTTCATACCAAATATACCTGTAATTATAGTTGCAGGTAGGGATATAACAGTAATTATAGTTAAAACTTGCATTGTTTTATTCATCTTATTAGATGATAGGGAGTTATACATATCTATACATGAATATATTGAGGATTCTATATTTTCAACCATGTTTATAGTATTATCTAGAACAAAAATCAACTTTTCATATAGAGGTAAATCGTCTAACTCATCATCAAGATAACTTATCATAGACTTATAGAAAGCAGTATTTCTTTTTATTAAGGAACTTTCTTTTTTCATTATAAGAAGTTTTTTGAAATCAATATGACCTTTATCTATAGCTTTCTCAAATAGTTCATTTAAATCATCTTCTAAACCTAATAAGGTATCAGTGTAGGTTATAGCTAGATATTGAAAAAGGAAAAGTAATATAATTATAGAATTAAACCTGCCAGCGATAGAACCTTTTTCTTTTAAAAAGTCTATAAAATCTTGTTCTTCAAAATCTAAAATAAGAATATCATTGTCTATAACTGCACGTATTTGTATATTGAGATTATTAGTATTATAGGGAATCTTTAAAAATATGTTCTTTTTATCCTTTACAACTATATCAGTATGTATATTAGTAGTAAATTTTTCGCCCATACTTATGGTGTGATCTTCATCAATTATATAAGAAACTAAATTTGGAATATCTTTATTCCATTCTTTATCATATTCAATATTTAAATCGGAGAAAATAAGTGTGCTCATGTATTCACCATCCTTAAAAATAATTTTAACACAAATAATATATAGAGCAACTTTAAAAAAATTAGTAAGTAATATATAATTAGCTTAAATATAAACTAAAATATTGGAGGTAGTCTAATGGCAAAAATATTTGATACTTTTAAAATCAAAAACATAACTTTTAAAAACAGAATTATGATGGCACCTATGTGCATGTATTCAAGTGATGAAAGTGGAGAAGTTAAGGATTTTCATATTCATCACTATATAACAAGAGCAATAGGAGGAGTTGGCGGAATAATTATTGAAGCTACAGCTGTTGAAGAAAGAGGTGTAATATCTCAAAAAGACTTAGGTATATGGAAAGATGAACACATAGAAGGATTAAAAAAGCTAACAGATT
Source organism: Clostridium sp. YIM B02506 (assembly GCF_022324845.1). Lineage (NCBI taxonomy): Bacteria > Bacillati > Bacillota > Clostridia > Eubacteriales > Clostridiaceae > Clostridium > Clostridium sp. YIM B02506. Next base: position 214,912 of record NZ_JAKGTG010000002.1, on the reverse strand, counting down.
CAGTTAAAGCTTATGGTGCACCAATAGGAATTCAACTAGCTCATGCAGGAAGAAAATCTGAATATCCAGGAGATATAGTTGCGCCATCTGAGATAGCTTTTGACGATAAAAGCAAAACTCCTAAAGAGTTAACAAAGGATGAAATTAAAGATGTAGTAGAGTCATTTAAAAAAGGTGCCCTTAGAGCTGTAAGAGCAGGCTTTGACTTTATAGAAGTACATGGAGCGCATGGATATTTAATAAATGAGTTTTTATCACCACTATCAAATAAAAGAGAAGATGAATATGGTGGAACTTTAGAAAATAGGGCTAAATTCTTAGACGAAGTATTAAAAGCAATAAAAGAAGTAGTTCCAGAAACTATGCCTATAGTTTTAAGAGTATCTGCCTCAGACTTTACTGAAGGTGGAAACACTCCAGAAGATACAGCTAAGATAATAAACTTAGTAAAAGAAAATGGAATAGATTTAATAAACGTAAGTGCAGGAGCTGTAGTTCATGCAAAAATCAACCTATATCCAGGTTATCAAGTAAAGTTTGCAGAAGTTATTAAGAGAGATACAGGAATACTAGTTATGGCTGGAGGATTAATCTCAGATAAGAAAATGGTAGATGAGATACTTGGAAATGAAAGAAGCGAGTTTGTCTTCCTAGCTAGATTACTACTTAGAGATCCATATGTGATTTTAAAATGGGCTAAAGAAGAAGGAAGAGATGACTTAATACCAGAACAATATAAAAGAGGATTTTAATATAAATATAGCTGCACACCAAGGATTTAGTGTGCAGCATTTAATAAATAACAAGCTTCATCATAATCATTTTTATGAACATAAATGTAATACATGGTTGAAACTGTAGAATTTTCACCAAAGCTTCCCATAGTTGCTCTACGTGAAGCAATTAAGTTAGGACTATTATTGCTAGAAAGTTTAATCTTATAATTAATATTATTCATTTGAAGGAGATGTTGAGCTCTATTAAAATTCTCAAGAGAATTACCTATAAAAACCTCTCTTTGATTCCAAAACATAATCATGAAAATCACTCCTTATAGTCTTTAACCCAATTATAACATATCTTAATTATGCTAGAAATCACTTTAGCAAAAAAAGACAGGATTTATAAAAAACCATAAACTATAATATAATCAACAGATATAAACAAGGTAGGTGTTTAAGCTTGAACTATGATGCCTGTATTAAAGAATCTATTGAATACATTGAAGACAATTTAGATAACAAAATAGAGTTAAAAGAACTTGCAGATAAAGCTTTTTTATCAAAGTATCATTTTCATAGAGTATTCCATTCTGTTGTTGGGGAACCAGTGGCAGAATATATAAGAAAAAGAAGACTTAAAGAGGCAGCAAGTGAACTAGTAACTACAGATAATAAGATAGTGGATATTGCGTTAAAATATCAGTTCAGTTCTCAAGAGGCCTTTACAAAAGCGTTTAAAAGGATTTATGGAGTTCCTCCAAGAGAATTTAGAACAAGTAAGGTTATGGTATTTGATAGAAGAAGTTCTAATGTAACTAAACTTTCTATGGCAGCATAAAGTTAAAAGGAGTGATAAATATGAGTTATGTACCAATGGTTGTTGAACAGACTAATAAAGGGGAAAGGTCTTATGACATATATTCAAGACTTCTAAAGGATAGAATAATAATGTTAAATGGAACGGTAACAGATGAAAGTGCAAATACTATAGTTGCTCAATTATTATTTTTAGAGTCAGATAATCCTGATAAAGATATTAACTTGTATATAAATAGTCCAGGAGGTTCTGTAACAGCAGGCATGGCTATATATGATACAATGCAATATATAAAGTCAGATGTATCAACTATATGTTTAGGATTAGCTGCAAGTATGGGATCTTTTTTATTAACAGCAGGAGCTAAAGGAAAAAGATTCGCTCTTCCAAACAGTGAGATTCTAATACATCAGCCTTCAGTACATGGAGGTTTTCAAGGACAGGCGACAGATATAAAAATTCATGCTGATTGGTTATTAAAGACTAAAGCTAAGCTAAACAGAATATATAGTGAAAGAACAGGTCAACCTCTTGAAAGAATAGAGCAGGATATGGAGAGAGATTACTATATGACGGCAGAAGAAGCTTTTAAGTATGGAATAGTTGATAAGGTCTTATAAAGAAAACACACTTCTAGGATTTTAGAGGTGTGTTCTTTTTTATAACTAATTACTTTGGGTCGTTATTTTCTCCTCCAGTTGAGAATATAAGATATTCATCTTCACCAATCTTAAGATAGATAGTTCTTGCAGGTCCTTTAAAATCTAAAGTATCACTATAGATTTTTTTGCCTGTAAGTTTATGTAATGGATCAGAAATATAATATTTAGGTTTATTTTCCCCAGTTAGTGTTATAGTATTTTCGTAACTAGGAAAACTAAAGCTGTCAAAAGTCAGTTTAGTTGGATAAGCAAAAATATTAAAAGTTCCGTAGATTGCTCTATTACTAAGCGCAATAAATAACAATAGTAGTATAAAAATTTTCAAAAACCTTAGTTTTGATATTTTCATATTAATCACCATAAAACCTTATTTAAAAGATGTTCTCAACTTAATTATAAAGGGCATTTACAATGTTTTCAATTAATTGGAATAATGGTAAGAAACATTTAAGATATTCATATTTATGTCTAAATAACATTAATCTAATTAAATTTCCGTGACGATGGTAACATTAGTTACTGAATTTATAAACTTTATTTACTATAATTTAAATATAAGTTAATAGTGGAGGGGTTAAAATGATTAGAAAAATTGTTAATATAGATAAAGAAAAATGTAATGGTTGCGGTATTTGTATAACAGCATGTCATGAAGGAGCATTAGAACTTGTAGATGGTAAGGCTACTTTAGTTAGTGATATATATTGTGATGGACTTGGGGATTGTCTTCCAGGATGTCCAATGGATGCTATTAATATAATTGAAAGATCAGCAGAAGAATATGATGATGATGCAGTTCAAGAAAGAATCAAAAGCAAAAATGAAAAGAAGAATAGAAGCATGGATATAATGGACTTTACACCATTTGGGATAGCTTCTCAAAATAATAAGATTAAGTCAACTAAAGATAAGGAAAAATCAGAAGAGGATGAGGTTTCTGCATTAAAACAATGGCCATGTCAGATAAAATTAGTTCAGCCAACAGCAGGCTTTTTTAGAGATGCTGAACTTTTAATAGCAGCAGATTGTACTGCTTATGCTTATAGAGACATGCATAGCTTAATGGAAGGAAAAGTTACCCTTATAGGGTGTCCTAAACTAGATGAAGGAGACTATTCTGAAAAACTTGCCTTAATATTAGAGAAAAATAATATAAAAAGTTTAAAACTTGTTAGAATGGAAGTACCTTGCTGTGGTGGTTTAGAAGTAGCTATTAAAAATGCTATGCTTAAGAGTGGTAAGGTAATACCTTGGGAAGTAGTAGTTATAAGTAGAGACGGAAGAATATTATAATAAAGAAGGTCACTTTATAGTTAAACATTATAAGGTGACTTTTTGTTTTTAGGCATGGTATAATTCTCCTATATCAATAAAGATAAGAGGAGGAATTATTATGAGAACTATAAAGTGGGGAATAATAGGACTTGGTGGTATAGCAAATAAGTTAGCTCAAGCTGTAACTTCAATGAGTAATGTTGAGTTAGTAGCAGTTGCTTCAAGAAGTAAAGAGAAGTCAGAAGCTTTTGGAAATAGATATGGTGTAACTAAAGATAAGTGTTATGGAAGTTATGATGAAATAGTTAAAGATAAAGAAGTTGAAGTAATATATGTAGCAGTTCCACATAATTTTCATAAGGAACTTTCTATATTGTGTCTTAAAAATGGTAAAGCAGTATTATGCGAAAAACCTGTAACTATAAGTGAAGAAGAGATAAGAGAAGTTATTAAAGTTGCAGAAGAAAACAAAGTATTCTTTATGGAAGCTATGAAGACTAGATTTTTACCAGTTCATAGAAAGACCAAAGAATTAATTGAGGAAGGAAAAATAGGGGAAGTTAGATTACTTCAAGCGGACTTTGGAAGTTTAGTTCCTTTTGACCCAGAAGGAAGAATATATAACAAGGATTTAGCTGGAGGAGCATTGTTAGATGTTGGAGTATATAATATATCCTATAGTGCATTTATATTTGGAAACAAGCCAAAGGCTATTGATAGCACTCTTTATATAGGTAAAACTGGTGTGGATGAAAATGTATCTGTAACCTTAACCTATGAAAATGGGGAACAAGCACAGCTTTATGGTGCAGTAAATGCTCCAACAATAAGAGAAGCTAACATAATTGGTACCAAGGGAAGAATATGCATCCCAAGATACTCAAGTGGAGAAAAAGTTATTTTAATGTCAGATGGAAAAGAGGAAGTAATAGACCTTCCTTTTGAAATAAATGGTTTTGAATATCAAATTGAAGAAGTAAGTAACTGCATAAGAGAAGGAAAACTTGAAAGTGAAGTTATGAGTTGGAAAGACTCCATAGAAGTAATGAAGATTATGGATGAAGTTGCTAGAGGAAAGAGAGTATAATTAATATATAGTTACTGGAGGTAATATGATGTATAATCATGAACCACAAGGATATATTTGTCCATTTTGTAACATAGTTAAAGGGATAGAAAATGAACATGTATATACAAAACAAAAAGATATAATATATAAAGATGAGTATATAACAGCATTTATAGCTTCAGGATGGTGGGAGAATAATAAAGGACATGTTATTATAATTCCTAATAAACACATAGAAAATTTATATGATTTATCTTCTCAAATATCTTATAAAATACATGATTTTGAAAGAGAAGTTGCAATTGCATTAAAAGAAGTATATAAATGTGATGGAGTTTCTACAAGGCAGCATAATGAACCTTCTGGGGATCAAGATGTCTGGCATTATCATCTTCATGTATTTCCAAGATATAAAAATGACAATTTATATGAAACAGATAGAAGGAACTCAGAACCAGAGGAAAGAATAGAGTATGCAGAGAAACTTAGAGAATATTTCAGAAATAAAAGGTCAGAATAAGAACTAACTTATTCTGACTTTTTAACTACCACTCTCTCCCTGGATCATTAGCCATAGAATTTACTGTTCCTTTGGGATAAAGAACAGAATAATGATCTAGTTTAGGATCACTATTAGTTTTAGTAGGAGAAGAGAATACAAATAATAATTTATATTCATCCCCAGCTGTATAACCTATGATTTCTTCTCCATTAGATTTTACATCATGAGCTGGTGTTCCATAGGCACTTTTTATTTCTGAAAGGGTTAGGTTTTTTAAGCTAGGATCAAAAGATCTTGCTTCAAATATCTGAGCTCCTTTATTAGAACCAAATACTAAATTATGTTTTGAGAAAGTTGAGTAGTTGCCTTTTGCAGAGGCTACCCAATCAGTTTTGTCAGCTGTACCTAATTTCTTTTCTATATCTGAAAGATTTGAGTTTTTCACTCCAAATTCACTGTTTATTATTTTCCCTTCCATAGCAAGCTTTTTAATATTATCTAAAATAATTTTATTATCAGCTTGACTATTAGAATTAGAAGGTGTTTGTGGCGTTGTATTTGGTTTAGAAGAAGAGTCACCACCAGTATTTCCGCTCTCATTAGTAGGATTTTGTGATACATTATCTTCAGATTCAGTAGAAGGTTTATCTTCGTTTGTAGGTTTTGAGAAATTAGAGCAACCTACAAGAAAAACAAATGAAAGAGTAAAAATAGTACAAATAATAGTTTTTTTCTTAAAGTATTTTAACATAGTAATCCTCCTTCAATTTAACTTATAAGAAGCCAATAGTTCTTATAATATACAATTAAAGATTATGCTTCTAGAAAGAGAAAGTCAATTACTATAAGGTTACAATAAAAGTATAAAAATGGTAAAAGGTTAATAATATCATGATGGGAAATGGTTATACATAGATAGAGTAGATGATGAAATAGCTAAAGATATAGAACAATTATTATTAATAAAGAAAAGACCAAATAAAAAGTTTAAGAGTAGTTAGAGAATTTATAAGAGGTAGAGGTGTGCTGGATTTTTGTGTGATTATAACTATTGACAAGTTGATTTAAAGTATGTATGATGAAAAGTTAAATGTTTTTTGAGAACATCCTTTGCCTAACAATATTATTCTAACTTAAAAACTACAAGTGTACAAGAAAAAATAAGAATGTTTAAGTATATATTTGAAGCTTGGGTGTTAGTTAATACTAGTATATAGTAGAGGGATATATGAGACTTAGTACTTTTAATAACTAATGCTATAATGTTTTTGGATAGAGACGTCTTTATACTAATTGCAGATAAATTTGGAGAGTGATTTTAGTGAAAACAGTTTATGAAACTGAAAGACTTTTATTAAAAGTAGTGGATAAATCCTATTCAGAAATGGTTCTTGATTATTATTTAAGAAATAAGTCCTTTTTAGAAGCCTGGGAACCAGTGAGAAATGAAGAGTTTTATACAAAAAAATATCATGAAGAGCAGCTAGATAAAGAACTAACAGAAATTAAAAATAATAACTCATTTAGACTATGGGTATTTAAAAAGGAAGATGATTCTAAAATAATAGGTTCTATAGCTTTTACAAATATAGTAAGAGGGATATTTTTATCAACTTATCTTGGTTATAGATCAGACCAAGACGAAATAAATAAAGGATATATAACGGAAGCAATTCAAAAAGGAATTGAAATTATATTTAATGAGTATGGGTTGCACAGGATTGAAGCTAATATTATGCCAAAAAACAAAATGTCTTTAAGAGTAGTTGAGAAATTAGGTTTTTATAATGAAGGATTATCATATAAATATTTAAAGATAAATGGAAATTGGGAAGATCATATACATATGGTTTTATTAAATAATAATATTAAATAAAAGTGTAAAAAATAAGGAGCACTTCATAAACGAAGTACTCCTTATTTTTATTTAGAATATTCTCCATACTCACAGCCAGTATTTCTAATTTCCATATGATCAATTAGAACTTTTTCACATAGTTTAATTTCATCATATCCAATACCTCATTGCAATAATTTTAATTTTATTATAACATAAATAATAACAAAACTTGAGGATTCACAATTCTTAAAGAAAAAATAACTATATTTTAATCTGTTTCTAATTAAAATGGTTAATAATATAAACAATAAGAAAAAAGGGGGCACAAAATGGATATATTAAGAAGAATACATACATTTGATAATTATATACTATTCACTATAAGTAGACGTATTAAAAATAGATATTTAGATAAAGCGATGCCCATGATAACTAGCTTAGGCAACTTGGGTATTATATGGATTATAATAGCTGGGGTTTTGATGATAAATGAAGAGCGTAGATTAATTGGAGAAGTAGTTCTATTAACTTTGATTATCAGTACTTTAGTTGGAGAAGGAATTATAAAACATATAGTTAGAAGAGCAAGGCCATGTAGTTACAAGGAGAGTATGCACTTATTAATTGACAAGCCTTTATCATATTCTTTTCCATCAGGGCATACATTATCATCTTTTGCTGTTGCAGAAGTTTTATCAGCGTATTTTGTGCAGTTTAGAATAATATTTTTAGCTATAGCTTTCTTAATAGCTTTATCAAGAATTTATTTATATGTTCATTACCCAACAGATGTAATAGCAGGAATGATAATTGGTATAGTCTGCTCTAAGATAGTGTTTATAATATTGCAGGGGGGATATCTTCAGGGAATGATTTTATTAGATAGAATATTTACATATTAGCATAGAAATCTTTATTTTAATGACAGGGAACGTATATTCTGGTATAATGTACAGGCATTAAAATAAAGGGTGCTTTTATAAATTACTTCCTAAATATAATTTAAAGTTGGAGAAGTTTTTAAAATCAACTTAACTAAAAAGGTATCATCTGTTTTTAAGGTGTGAAATTCTCCTTTATGGAGGGCTATAATTTTTTTGCAGTTTTTAAGTCCTATACTAGTACTATCAACTCTTTTTAGAGTATCTATTTTATTTTCTACGGTAATAACTATTTTTTCATTTTCTATATAGTATTTAATATTAACTTCTTTAGAAGTATCAGCATATTTAGATATATTAGAAAAAATGTTATCAAAAACTCTACGAATTGATATTAAATTAAGTTCTACAAAAAACAGCCTATCCCAGGAATCAACATTAAAGGTAAAACCGTTATTGCCTAAGGTTAAAATTTGCTCTTGAATTAACTGTTCAAATAGTTCATTTCCATTAAATATTTCTAATTTTAAGTCATCGCTAGTATTGAAGACTGTAAAGTATTCAAATAATTTATCAGATAAATATTTAATTTGGTATGCCTTTTCTCTACTATTATGAATATATTGATTAAAAGCTTCATTAGTTTTATATTTTTTGTATTCTATAATATCAAGATATCCAACTAATGCTGTAAGAGGAGTTCTAAGGTCATGAGATAGTGCAGTTATTAATTCACTATTAGCAAGTCTTGCTTCATTTTCGCTTTCTAGCTTTTCTATAAAAGACTTTCTCATATCATCAATACTTTGAGCTAAGGATGAAAGTTCATCATTACTTTTTATAGATATGTTATAATTCAAATCTCCACATTCTAATATTTTTATTTCCTTTTCAAGCTGACCTATGTAGCCTATCTTCTTATTAATAAAAAACAGCATAAGTATTATGAAAAGTAGTGCTGATATAAAGACTGAAAAGAATATTAATATATAGTAGTATTTATACTCAAAAAAACACTCCATATGTAGTTTAGCATTACCATCAACAAAAGGAATATCAACAAGAACATTAGTAGGAAATATAGGAGCTTCCTTGTATTGTTCATAATTTGTTACTTCGCTAGTTAAGTTAGAAGTATAAACTAGGTTATTATCCTTATAAAGATATATGTCTACATACTTTTCATTACCAGCCCAGTTTTTTAGAGAATCATAATCATTTATAGATAGCTTATTATATGAAACATAGTCTTTAAATTCTGATATAGCTTGCTTTTTTTTATCTAATAAAAAGGATGTTTTATTAAAATAGTTGTTTAATAATTTTTCACCAAGGTTATTTATTAAGAAAAAGATTAAAATAGATACTATAAACGAAAAGATTAATGATAGTATTAATTTTACTTCTAACTTAGTAAAGAAAGCTTTTCTACTCAATTCGATACCCCTTTCCCCAAACTGTTTTAATATATTCAGGATTTTGTGGATCTTCTTCTAATTTACTTCTTAAGTTTCTTATATGAACCATAACTGTATTATTACATGAATAGAAGTAAGGCTCTCTCCAGATGCTTTCATAAAGGTTTTGGGCTGAAAAGATTTTTTTTCGATTTTGTGCCATTAATAAAAGAATGTTGTATTCTATCTCTGTCAAAATAAGCTCTTTTCCATCTACTGAAGCTTCATTTGAACTTGTATTTATTATTAAGCTATTAATACTTATTGAATTGTCGCTATCTTTTATCTCTTTTCCTTTATATACATAATATCTTCTAAGCAAGGCTTTAACTCTTGATACTAATTCTGTATATGAAAATGGTTTAGATAGATAATCATCACTTCCAGCTGAAAAAGCCATATATTTATCTGAGTCTTGGGACTTTGCAGTTAAAAATAAAATAGGAGCACTTGTTTTTTCTCTAATTTCTATACATGCTTTAAAGCCAGTCTTTTTAGGCATTACAACATCAAGGATTATTAGATCAATTTCATCATCCACTTTGTTTATAGCATCCTCCCCATCTACTGCCTCAACTACATTGTATCCTTCACTTTCCAATAAAACTCTGACTATTTCTCTTATATCTTCATTATCATCTGCAATTAAAATATTTTTCATAATGCATTGATCACCTCCGCATGTTATTAGTATATATCTCAAAATATCTTAAATCTATACATTTAAAGCTACTTAAGATTTCTTAAGATTTGATGTACCTAAATCTTAAGATGTTAAAGATAAACTTTAGAATATCAAGTCAAAGCATAGATGAAGAAGGAGATAGTTATGGAAAAAACAAAAAAAATATTATTAGGGAAAATAGCCTTGATAATTTTAGGGATCATAGTTGTAATATTAGCATTTAGATATTTACCACAACTTATTGAATTAACTACATCACTTGATAAGTTTAGAGATTATATAATTTCTACAGGAAAGTTTGGGGCTTTTTTAGTTATATTTTTTCAAATAGTACAAACTGTAATTGCACCAATTCCAGGAGAAGCAATTCAGCTTGCTGGAGGTTATGTATATGGTGTCCCTTTAGGATTACTTTATTCAGTTATAGGAATGATGATTGGGTCAGTTATGATTTTTTACTTTACAAGATTCATAGGTGCCTCCTATGTAGAAAAACGAATAGATAAGGAAAAATATAAATGGCTTTTTGATATTATGGATAGCAAAAAGTTTACTGTTACCTTATTTGTGTTTTTTATTATCCCAGGATTACCAAAGGATTTTTTGATATATCTAGCAGGATTAACACCAATAAAACCAATAAAGTTTTTTGTAATTTTACTGGTAGGGAGGTTACCTTCAATAGCCGCTCCTGTGGTAATAGGTGCTAATATACATTATGAGAACTATACCTCAATAATAGTAATTTCAATTATAGCAGTGGTATTATTTATTTTGGGTATGGTATATAAAGATAAGATTATAGAAAAACTTTCAGGAGCTGAAGCTGAAGAAGTATAGTCATTAGGGATAGACTGTAAAAGAAAAGTAGTTTTGATAACATATATGTAACAATTATAGGAGGAGAATTTATGATAGAAACTAAAAAAGAAAATATAGTTACACTAACCATAGCTAAAAAAGAGGAATTACAGAAATTTAAAAAAGACCTACAAGAATCATTTACTTATGCAATAGTTAAAGAATTTGGGGAGGATTCAGATAAACCTATCCCTTCAGATAAAACTATAGAAGAATCTTTTAATGCTAAAGGAGCCATTGTTTATCATATATTATCAGATGGAAAAAAGGTTGGTGGAACTGTAGTTGTTATAGATAAAGAAACACAACACAATTCTTTAGATCTACTTTTTATTAATATAGATGCCCATAGTAATGGAATTGGCTATAAGGCTTGGAAAACCATCGAAGAAAAACATCCTGAAACTAAGGTTTGGGAAACTCATACACCATATTTTGAGAAACGTAATATCCACTTCTATGTAAATAAATGTGGATTTAAAATAGTAGAATATCTAAATAAAAATCATCTAGGTTCACATGAATCAGAAGATGAAGAATTACCAGGAGGAGAAGATTTCTTTAGATTTGAAAAAGTTATTCATCAATAGTTTTAATAAAGAAGTAAAAAATAATAAAAGGCTAAGTTGAATTAAAATATGTTCAATTTAGCCTGTTAAAGATTTCATCTTTTTTATAAATCCCAGTAGCAACAAGGGTTTTATCTATATTACTTTTATCAACTGCTATTGGAACAACTATTCTTTTAATTGCAGCTAAGTCAGCATCTTGACCAGTTACAGCCGTTTTTCCAGCTAAACCATGTTCACTTAAAGCTGCTATTACAGCACCAGCAGTTGCATCATTTGGAGCTAAAACACCATCTATTTTATCGGAAACATTATTTAGAATATCAGATACAATTGTGTATGAATCTATAGGAATCCATCCTTCAATTACCTTATCTGCTATTATTTTTACTGATCTATTTAGGACTAAAGGAGTTATATATTCCATAGCCCCTTCTTTGAACAGCTCTCCTTTAGGTGATCCAGATAAAAGAATGTAATTTCCTTTTGGAACATATGTTGTAAGGTACTTTCCTTGAAGTTCTCCCACTCTTATATTGTTAAAACCTATAAAAAAGTCTATATCGGAATTTATTGCAATTGCCTCATAGGAAATCACTTTTATTCCTACAGCATGAGCATCTTCCACTAGTTGTTTAGTACTTTCCTCATCTATTGGGACAATAATTATTATACTAACTTGTTCAGTTATCATAGTAGTAACTTGTTGAGCCTGTTTAACTGGGTCGAAATCAAAGTATTCTATTTCTAAAGTAGCTCCTTGAGCATCAGCTTCTTTTTTCATGGCAGCAGCGTCCCTAATCCATCTATCTTCTCTTTGATTAGGAAGGGAAACTCCTATTAATATTTGCCTAGGGATGTTTTGATTAGGGGTAAATAGATTTTTATTATTTAGTAAACGACTAACAGGAACATAAAAAACATCTGGAATTGATACATATATGCGGTTCACCTATTATGTTTAATATATTAATAGTTTATTGTTGTTATTTTATTATAGTTCAATAAAATAGAAATATTATTAATGTTTTATGGGTTTGACAAAAACACCCCCTTTACATGAGAACGTTAGTTCGATATAATAATATTAATTTCATTAATATTGGTAATAGAGGAGTAGTGAAAGATGAATGGGAATAAAAGATTAATATTTCATATAGATGTTAATAGTGCTTATCTTTCATGGGAGGCTGTTTATCGCTTGCAGCATGGAGATAAAGTTGATTTAAGGAATATATGTAGTGTAGTTGGTGGAAGTGAGCAAAGTAGACATGGAATAGTCCTAGCAAAGTCTATCCCAGCTAAGAAGTTTAAGGTGACAACTGGTGAAACTCTTTATAATGCAAGACAAAAGTGCCCGGGCTTGTTGGTAGTTCCACCTCGTTATGAGCTTTATATGCAGTGCAGTAATGCCTTAAATGAAATATTACAAGAATACACTAATAAGATACAACGTTTTTCAGTAGATGAAAGTTTTCTTGACTTTAGCAATATGGAGAACTTATATCCTGATCCAATAAAGCTTGCTGAGGAAATAGGAACCAGAATTAAAAAAGAATTAGGATTTACTGTAAATATAGGTATATCAAACAATAAACTTTTAGCTAAAGTGGCCTCGGATTTTCAAAAACCAGATAAAATACACACCCTATTTCCACATGAAATAAAGAATAAGATGTGGAAACTACCTGTGGAAGATTTATTTATGGTAGGAAGAGCTACACTACCTAAACTCCATAAATTAAATATCTATACTATAGGGGAACTTGCAAATTATGATCTTAGTCTTTTAACTTATCACCTCAAGAGTCATGGCAGACTTATATGGAACTATGCAAATGGAATAGATGATTCTGAGGTAAAAGCAGATAAAAATATTGATATGAAGGGGATAGGAAACTCTACTACTATACCTTATGATGTTAGAGATAGAGAAACTATTCAGTTGATAATTTTATCTCTTGCAGAGATGGTTGGAGAGAGGCTTAGAAAGTCTGAAAACTACTGTAAGGTTATTTCTATTTCTATAAGAAGTAGCGATTTCACAAACTATTCTCACCAAAGAAAATTAGTTTGCCCAACTGATTCAACACAAAAGATTGCAGAAACTGCATCAGAACTATTTAATGAAGCATGGAAGGGAGAACATGTGCGTCATGTAGGTGTTCATGTTACGGATTTATCTACAAATGCGTTTTATCAATATGATATTTTAGATTCTAGAAATGTAGATAAGATGCGTGACTTAGATAAGGTAATAGACAAAATTAGGCTAAAATACGGACAGAAATCAATAGTGCGTTCATCCTTCATAAAATCAGGAGTTAAAAACATGTCTGGTGGAGTAGGAGAAGATGAATATTTAGTTATGTCTAATTTATTATGAGGAGCTGGTATTAAGTGAAAGTTATAGCTAAATCCATCGATGTAATTGCCTGGTTTACTGAAGCTGGTGAGCCTAGTCCTATAAGATTTAGAATGAAAAATGAGGACCAATCTACTACCATAATTAAAGTAGATAAAGTGATTTTTAAAGAAAAAGAAAAACTAGCTGGAAATCCCATGCTAGTTTTTAGATGTCAAAGTATGATTAATAAAATAAATAAAATTTATGAATTAAAATATGAACTCCAAACCTGTAAATGGACTTTATTTAAGATGTAGAAGCAATAACACTTTAAAAGGCTAAGTTGAATTAAAACTATTCAATTTAGCCTTTTAAAGATTTCATCTTTTTTATAAATCCCAGTAGCAACAAGGGTTTTATCTATATTACTTTTATCAACTGGTATTGGATCAACTAGGATTGAGGGAACGTCCTTTAATCCGTTATTAATATCATTAGTTACATCAATTACACTTCCATTAACTAATCTAATAGCTGTATCCACAGCTGTTTTAGCAAGTTCTCTACTGTCCTTAAATACAGTCATCAATTGAGTCCCATCAACTATTCTTTTAACTGCAGCTAAGTCAGCATCTTGACCAGTTACAGCCGTTTTACCAGCTAAACCATGTTCACTTAAAGCAGATATTACTGCTCCAGCAGTTGTATCATTTGGAGCTAAAACACCATCTATTTTATCAGTAACATTGTTTAAAATATCAGATACAATTGTATATGCATTTAGAGGAAGCCATCCTTCAATTACCTTATCTGCTATTATTTTTACTGATCTATTTATAACTAAAGGGGTTATATACTCCATTGCTCCTTCTTTAAACTGTTCTCCTTTAGGGGACCCTGATAAAAGAATGTAATTTCCTTTTGGAACATATGAGGTAAGGTACCTTCCTTGAAGTTCTCCCACTCTTATATTGTTAAAACCTATAAAAAAGTCTATATCTGAATTTTTTGCAATTACCTCATAGGAAATCATTTTTATGCCTACAGCATGAGCATCTTCCACTAGTTTTTTAGTGCTTTCTTCATCTATTGATGCAATGATTATTATATTGACCTTTTCTTTTATCATTTCAGCTACTTGTTCAGCTTGTTTTACTGGATCGAATTCGAAATATTCTATTTTTAAAGTAGCTCCCTGAGCATCAGCCTCTTTTTTCATGGCAGTAGCATCCCTAATCCATCTATCTTCTCTTTGATTAGGAAGGGAAACTCCTATTAATATTTGCCTAGTGATGTTTTGATTAGAGTTAAATAGATTTTCATTATTTAGTGAATATCTAACAGGAACATAAAAAACATCTGGAATTGATACATACATGCGGTTCACCTATTATGTTTAATATACTAATAGTTTATTGCTGTTATTTTATTATAGTTCAATAAAATAGAAATATTATAAAAAAGGTGGTTGAATAAAATCCAACCACCTTAAATATATTACTTGTTTTTCTTAAAATCGATTTTCTGAGTCTCTTTAGTAGTTATTTTTGCACTATAACTGTCTATAAATAACCCATTTTTACTCAAGAAAACTTTTCTCTCTACGATTGTATCCATTAATGAAAGTATCTCTTCATCACTTAGGTTATCTTTAATGCCTGCAATTGTTAAAGTTGATTTATCGCCATTTTCGTTAAGGAAAGTTAGCGTTAGGGCTCTATCCATAATATTGCCTCCTCTTGTTAATAAACTTTACTTTTTTAAACTTCAATTAATTCTGATAGATCACTTTCAAGAAATCTACCTGTATTATCAGCTAAAACAGCCTTTATAGCTTTTGCTACAACAAGAAGATCCTCAGGTGTAGCATTAGGATTTAATCCAGAAAAGGTCTTTTTTCTATAGAGTATTTCTCCAGAACTTTTTGTTCCATTTTCAATTTCTAATATTAGTGATTTAGAAACTAAACTTGTTTCTGCAGGCATTTACATCACCTCCTCAGAAATTACTATCAATATAAAATACGCACAATTAAGATATTTTAACAAAGTACAAGTATAAAATTTGAACGAAAAATGTTTAAAGATATATTAAATTGTCTAATAGGAATTAGAAATACAGTTGTACAAACGTACAGCTGTACAACTGTACAATTGTACAGAAATACAAAAAATAAAGTGTACAATATTACAAAAATTAAACTGTACAGATGTACAAGTGTACAAATGTACAAAAATTCTTTTAAAAGCATATAGTATTATATAAATATTTTATAGGAGGTTTAAAATGAGTAGAGAAAATGATTTAGAACCAAAAGTAGAAGATGAAAATTTATTAGAAGAAGATATAATAGAAGATTGGGCGGAAATGCAACCATATGATAACATTGAAAGAGAATTCTTTCATAGCAGCATAAATAAAACTGCTAATATAATAAGTAGTGAAACAAAGTTAGAAAAAGAAAATATAGATAAAACTGAGATAGTAAATAATATTGAAAAAATGAGAAAGTTGTCTTTCAAAGATGATGTTGAGGTAAGGAGAGCCTTTTCTATTAGAAGTTCATCCTATAGAAAGATGAATGAGCTTAAGAATATACATCCAGATATAAACATTTCATTAAATAGAATAGTGGATGCTGCTTTTAATCATTATTATGAATATATAAAGGGCGGAGGAGAATTTGAGGATTATTAAAGGGATACGTTATTTTTAGTATCCTTTTTAAAATTGATTTTCTAAAATTTGTATTCATTTTAAGGTAATGTTAAAATTAATTTATGAAAGGGGAGATTATAAATGGAATATAAATACGTACTATTTGATTTAGATGGAACAATAACAGATTCAGGAGTTGGGATAATAAATTCAATTGTATATGCCCTTAAGAAATACGGAATTGAAATTGAGGACAAGGGTCAATTAAATAAATTTGTAGGTCCTCCTTTAGGAGATTCCTTTGAGAAGTATTATGGATTTTCAAAAGAGAAAGCTATAGAAGCAGTGGACTACTATCGTGAATACTACAAAGAAAAAGGTTTGTTTGAGAATCTAGTTTATGATGGTTTTGAGGATTTAGTTAAAACTCTAAAAGATGAAAATAAGGAGTTAATTGTAGCAACTTCTAAACCGGAAATATTTGCAAAACAGATATTAGATCATTTTAATTTATCAAAGTATTTTACATATATTGCAGGTAGTACTCTTGATGGAACTAGAGTTAAAAAGGGAGATGTTATTAGGTATGCCTTAGAGAGCTGTGAGATAAAGGATCTATCACAAGTAATTATGATAGGGGACAGGGAACATGATGTTATAGGTGCAAAACAAGTAGGTATAAAATCCATAGGGGTTTTATATGGATATGGAGATAGGGAAGAACTTGAGGGCGCAGGAGCTGACTTTATAGCTGAAAATGTTATGGATATATTAGACGTTCTTAAGGTATCATAGATTAGTCTCCTTTAGATACCCCTTGAGGAGTTAAGTGAACTTTTTCACCAATCTCTTTAAGTGGGGTTTTGGAGTTGCTTTTTAAGATATCTATGATTTTCAAATCTATTTAATCAAACATAAAGCTTAAAATCCTTTCATTTTTAAAGTGAAATTTATCCTCATAACAGTCTTAAAAATATATTAAAG
Source organism: Clostridium sp. YIM B02506 (assembly GCF_022324845.1). Classification (NCBI taxonomy): domain Bacteria; kingdom Bacillati; phylum Bacillota; class Clostridia; order Eubacteriales; family Clostridiaceae; genus Clostridium; species Clostridium sp. YIM B02506. The sequence continues at coordinate 197,583 of NZ_JAKGTG010000002.1, read as the reverse complement.
GTTATGGATTATGCTAAAGCTAATAAGATTCTTGTTATAGGTGTTCAGCATACCTCTCTTTCTGGAGATACCTTTATTAAAAATACAAATGAGTGGGAGATACACCCTAAGGTTCTTGAGAAGCCTTTCATAAAGGATATAGAGTTGATTTTTTATCAGATGCTACTGGGACTATAGATGTAAAAAATAAGGTTGGAAGTATAAGTAGTAAAGAGTGGATGAGGGGTAATTAATATTAATTTAGAAAGTGAGATTATTTAAAAATATCATTCTGTAATATGAGCTATAGCTCTTGCAATAATGTACTATATGACTTTAATTTTAAGATGTATAATTTATAAAAATACTTACAAAGGAGTTTCTTTTATGAATATTACATCTTTTTTTATATACTGCATTATTGTTACAGTTACACCTGGACCTACAAATATTGTCATATTGTCTACAGTAAATAATTTCGGCACGAAAAAAGCGATTGAATATACATATGGAGCAACCATAGCATTTGGTTTATTACTTACCATTTCATCTGTTTTAAATACTATGCTTGTATCGGTAATACCTAAGATTTTGCCTATTATGCAGATAATAGGGAGCAGTTATATTGCTTATATTGCTTACCAAATATATAAAATGGATACCTCAAAAACAATTGAAAAACAGAATGTTACCTTTATGTATGGATTTCTTATGCAGTTTATCAACCCAAAGGTTATACTATTTACAATGACAGTAATTCCAAGCTTTGTTATGCCGTACTACACAAAACTATCTACGTTGATGATATTTGTTGTATGTATAACAATTATAGGATTTATGGCATTTGCTACATGGATACTTTTTGGTACAATCTTTAAAAGTTTTTTACAGAAACATCAAAAGGCTGTTAATATAATTATGGCATTATTTTTAGTTTATTCTGCAATAATGGTATCAGGTGTGGACAAGATGATTAAGGGGTGATTTATATGGAAAAGTTTATATATAAAAAGTCAGCAGATATTACTGTGTTGTCAGCAAGTATGTCAAATTTTAGATATAAGAAGCATGCTCACAAGGAATATGCAATGGGTGTAACCTTGCGTGGTATTCAGCAGTATAACTTGAATGGGAGTATTCAATCATCTCATAAAAATCGAGTTATGCTTTTTAATCCAGAACAACCTCATGACGGAATGGCACATGATGAGTCAGGTATTGATTATGTTATGCTATATATTGAGCCAAAATTATTTTTAGAAATTATTGAAAAAAAGGATATAGTTACTTTTGATTCTCCTATTGTATATGATTATAGGCTTGAACAAAAAATATTAAGTCTTTCTAATGCTATATTAAAAGAGAAAGATGAAGCATTATGTAGTGAGCTACTTTTATCTCTTGCAGATAGCTTTGCTCAAACTGATTTTGGTAGAAGCTACAAGAAAGAGAATACAGTAGTTAAAAAAGCAAAGGATATGATTTCTTGTAACTCAAAAGATATATTAAGTCTTGATGATATATGTAAAGAACTTGAAATGTCAAAATTTAAGTTTATAAGATTATTTAAAGAAAACACTGGAATATCACCATATCAGTATTTTCTTAACTATAAGGTAGAGCTTGCAAAGAAGTTAATAGAGAAGCATAGAGATGTTTATTCAGCTGTTGTAGAGTGCGGGTTTGTTGATTTAACTCATTTAAATAAACACTTTAAAAGAATGTATGGAATAACAGCATTTGAATATATGTCATACTTAAATTAGGGGATACTGTTAGGGTGATAAAAGGAGTTAAGTTGAAAGAGTAGATTACCATTAAAAGAATAAAGTAAATGATATTTTTAGATACCGTATAATTCAGAAGTGAGTTTGCGGTGTTTTTTATTTTTGAAATTCAAAAGTGCTACAAGAAATCTCTAAATACTAATATGTAGAATAACATCTTCTGTTATTCTACATCAATAACTATATTATGGTTATATTGGTTTGGAAAAGTGCCATTAGGACGAATTAATGCGAGTGTAGACGAGCTTGGTGAAATACCTGATAACGCATCGGCGACAATTGAAATAGTAAGGGATTAGAAGGTAAAAACTATAACATCATTTTTAAGAAAAAAAGCTAGTTCTAAATGAAAACTAGACTTTTTTGATAGGCAGAGGTTGGATTTTCGCCACCTCTGCCATATGATTACAGAATCATTATATATATCTTAGAATAAACTTTGCTGAATTTCTTCTAAGAACATCTTTGCAGCTTTTGTAAATATCTGATACTTCTTCCAAACAAGATAAAGTCCTGTTTCTACCTTCGGTTCCAATGGACGGAAGCAGAGATTGCTGTCACCTGAAGTATTCACAAGTTTATCAAAGGTAAAAGCATAGCCAAGTCCAGCCTCTACCATCATTGCAGGTGTAGTTATGAGGTTGAAAGTTGAAACAATATTTAAGTTTTTGGAATCATCCCCTAACCAACCTGACAAAACATTTCCATCAACCTGTTGATGGGCACATAGAACAGGTTGATTCTTTATGTCATCTGGAGAAATGGAGTTAAGTTTTGCTAAAGGGCTATCCTTTTGCATCAAGACTCCAAAAATATCATTTATCGGAAGCTTTAGATAATCATATTTTTGCAAATCTACTGGTGCAACCAGAACTCCGAAATCAAGTAATCCTTTATTAAGCTGATCCGTTACCTCTATGGTACTGCCGCTGAAAATATTATATTGAATCTGTGGATGAGTTTCTCTCAGTGACAGCATGGCATCAGCAATAAGCCGCATGGCATGAGTCTCAGCTGCACCTATGTGAACCACACCGCTAACCATTTCATCAAAGGAGGAAAGGGCTGTTTCTGTTCTTTCTACTAATTCAATGATTTCTTTTGCTCTTTTGCGCAGAAACATTCCTTCTTCTGTCAGTGTAATTTTTCTACTGCCTCTTTCAAATAACTTTCTGCCTACCTCTTCCTCAAGTTCGGTAAGCTGTCTTGAAAGATTCGGCTGAGTAGTACGTAAAACTTCAGCGGCTTTTGTTATGCTTTCTTCCTGTGCAACTGCAAGAAAATATTTTAAAATACGAACATCCATAATAACCCTCCTGGATTGTTATACTGTACACAAAGATTATTAATCGTTGTGCCTCCGTTATTTTTATAATACTACAGCAAACTATAAATAAAAAGCATGGTATAGCATAAAATATAAGTATTTGTAATTTTATTTTTTTGGAGCATAATAAATATATAAGAGGTCTGAACCTAAAGGAGGAGAAAAAATGAACAGTTTTATTTATGACATTCCAGTAAAAGTTTATTTTGGAGAAAATCAATTAGGACATCTTGGTGAAGAACTTGCTAAGTATGGAAAACGTGTTTTATTGACTTATGGCGGCGGTTCAATTAAGAAATCAGGATTATATGACACCGTGGTAGAAGAAATTAAAAAAAGCGGCTTAGAACTCCATGAGTTATCTGGAATTGAACCTAACCCTAGAATTGATTCTGTACGTGCGGGAGCTAATATCTGTAAAGAAAAAAACATAGATGTATTGCTTGCTGTAGGGGGTGGATCTACTATAGATGCAACAAAATGGATGGCAGCGGGAGCATGTGTTGAGCATGATCCCTGGGATTTCTTCAGTAAATGGGCACCTGTAGAAAAAGCATTACCTATTATAACAGTGTTAACTCTATCAGCAACAGGTTCTGAAATGGATAATGGAGGAGTTATCAGTAATCTTGAAACAAAAGATAAAATTGGCCGTGGGGAAAAACCCCTATTACCAAAGGTTTCTTTTTTAGATCCTACTAACACATATACCGTAAGCTCTTACCAAACAGCATGTGGTGCAGCAGATATAATGAGTCATATCATGGAAGTCTATTTTAATATGGAACAGGATTTATATATGTTGGACTGTTTTATGGAACAAATGATGAAAACAATTATTAAATATACACCAATTGCTATGAAGGAACCTGACAATTATGAAGCAAGAGCTAACTTGATGTGGACATCTTCCTGGGCAATCAATGGGTTTGTTAATGGAGGAAAACAACTAGCTTGGAGCTGTCATCCTATGGAACATGAATTATCAGCAATCTATGATATTACGCATGGATTAGGATTAGCTATTTTGACACCAAGATGGTTAAAATACTGTCTGGATGAAACAACTGTATCTAAATATGTTCAATTTGGTGTTAATGTATTTGGAATTGATTCATCCTTAGATCCAATGACAATTGCTAATAAAGCTATTGAGAAATTATCAGATTTCTTATTTAATACATTACAATTAGATGATACCTTTACAAAAGTAGGGATTGAAGTAAAGGATTTCCCTATTATGGCTAAAAAATCTTGTGGAAACAGTGTTTTACCAGGGTTCAAACCACTAACTCAAGCAGATATTGAGAAAATATTTGAAATGTGTGTATAGAGAGTATTAAGTTTAGGGGAGAGAAGATGAAAATAAAAAGAATTATATTATGTTTTTTAATGATTATACTGGTATCATTTGGAGCTTCTTTAACACTTAAAGCAGCGGTTGGTGTGGGTGCTTGGGATGCATTAGCTCTAACAGGAAGTTCAATAACTGGAATTCAAGTTGGTACAGTAGGAATGATACTTAATTTTCTATGTATTTTTATTGAGTTGGTAATACTAAGAAAAGATTTTAAGCTTAAACATGCTTTACAAATTGTTCTTTGTTTTATTATTGGATATACAGTGAATTTCTTTTTCTATGATGTATTAGGTGGAATTAATTTATCAAACTATTTTGTTAGAGTTGCTGTCTTAATCATAGGATATGTTATCAATGCCTTTACAGTTGCAGTGATTATGTTATTGGATGTTGTGACGTTTGCCTTAGAAGGTGCTTGCAAAGCAATATCTGATAAAACAAAGATTCTGTTTCATAATTTTAGACAGGGTGTAGATGTTGCATTCATTGTTATTACAATTATTATGGCATTTGTATTTAATGTTCCGTTGTCTGTAAGAGAAGGTACTGTTATAGGAATGATTATTTTTGGACCAATAATGGGAGTATTCATGAAACTATTAAAACCAATATTCCAAAAATATGATTTGACTGACTATAATTAAACCAGTGCGGATCATTAGTTTAATCATAAACTTTATATAGTAATTATGCCTCTATATTTGGTTGTAGAAAGAGTTAAATGAATGGCAAATCTTAAGGGGGTGAAAGTATGGAATATGAAATATTAAATAACGGTATAAAAATACCAAGAATAGGTTTTGGAGTTTATCAAGTATCATCAAATATTGCAGAAAGATGTGTAATAGATGCTTTAAGTAGTGGATATAGACACATTGATACGGCTAGAAATTATGATAATGAAAGAGAAGTTGGTAATGCTATTAAGAAATGTGGAATCACAAGAGAAGAGATTTTTCTAACAACAAAAATATATGGAGCCTACAGTTATAGAGAAGCTTGTGGATATATTGATGAAGCGTTAAATAAATTACAAACAGATTATATTGATCTTTTATTATTTCATTGGCCATCTGGCAATATTGTAGAGACTTATAGAGCTATGGAAGACTATTATAAAGCCGGTAAATTAAAAGCAATAGGTTTATCTAATTTTTATGGAAAAGATTTTAAGAAAATAATTAGTAACTGTGAAATAACTCCAATGGTTAATCAAGTTGAAGCTCATGTGTTTATGCAACAAAAGCATTTTAAAGAAGAAATGGATAAATACAATATAAGATTAGAAGCATGGTCACCATTAGCATGTGGAAAAAATAATATTTTTAATAATAAGATATTAAAAATAATTGCTGATAATCATAATAAATCAGTGGCACAAGTTGCATTAAGATTTTTATATCAGAAAGATATATTAATAATCCCTAAAACAGTAAATATTCAAAGAATGAAAGAAAATTTAGATATATTAGACTTCGAATTAAGTCATAATGAAGTTAAAGAAATAGAAAAATTAGATACCGAAAAAAGTTTATTCGGTTGGTACTAATTGAAGAAGACAAACGAATAGATGAGTAGTAAGGGAAAATAATAAGGAGATTGTCTTGTACAACCTCCTTTAAATTTCTCTTTTCTACTATAAGAGCCTTTGCCTTTTTTAGCTTTTTGAATTCCAGTGCCTCTTGATACCTCTTTATTGTGAGAATGAATGTCTTCAATTGGAGTTTTCACATAGCCGCCTTTTATTACTATTTTTTCTGGTTTTTTATTTTTCATAGCTTATCACCTCAATATAATTATTACACTAATAGTTTATATTATGCAATACAAGTGTGATAATATAATTAGCACATAAAGACAATTTTACATAAAGCATAAGGAGAGAGGGAAGTAATGAATATTAAGGAAATAGATATTTTAACAGAACGATTAGAATTGATAGGTATTAAGCCTTTGGACGCTAAAGCAATTTAAGAAAAGTTTTTGGTTTAATAATGAATGGACAGATGATGTAATATATGCAATCTTAAAAGAAGAGTGGGAAGAAGGGAAGTAGATTATGATTACAATTTATGATTGGTTTGGATATGAATTGCCTATAAAGGAACGTTACAAGTTAATAAAAGAAATAGGATTTGATGGGGTTTTATTATGGTGGAGTGAGAATTTTGGACGTAACGAATATAGAAAAGGACCACAAATTGCTAGGGATGCGGGTCTTTTTATAGAAAATATTCACACCCCAATACAAAATCAAAACAACCTTTGGAGTAACAATTTAGATGGAGAAGCTTTAACTCTATGTTATTTAAAATGTATTGAAGATTGTGCTGAATTTGATATTCCAACAATGGTTGTACATCTGCCTGATGAAGATCATACACACAATGAATTAGGACTTGAGAGAATGAAAAAAATTACTGAAAAAGCTGAGCAGCTTGGGGTTAATGTTGCACTTGAGAATTTAAGGAATCTTGTTAATTTGACATATATATTAGAGAAAATAGATTCTAAGCATATAGGATTTTGTTATGATTGTGGACATCATTATCGCTACTATCCTGAAAAGGATTTTTTATCTATGTATGGTTCAAGGTTAATGGCTCTGCATCTACATGATAATAACGGAAGTCGTGGGCAGCATGGTTTACCTTTTGATGGAACTACTGATTGGTCAAAAACGATGAAAGAAATAGCAAAAACTAATTACTCAGGAGCCATTGCAATAGAGCCTATGAACTGGGCTTATGAGGATTTATCTCCTAAAGAATTTTTACATAAGGCTTATGAAAAAGCTAAAAGGCTTGATGCATTAAAGAGTATCGTTAACTAAGGGCTTAGCTTTGAAATTGAATAATAGGACGTTAGAATAATATGATTTAATTAATTCTCAATTGTAATTTATTATTTATATGGAGGAAAATAAAATGCAGAGAATATGGATAACTGGCTCATCAGGGTCTGGTAAAACTACTTTGGCGAATATTATCGGAAGTAAACTTAATATACCAGTTTATCATAACGATAAAATTTTCTGGTTAGATAATTGGCAGAAACGTCCAGTAAATGAACAGATAAACATAGCTAAAGGTATATCAGAAAAAGATAGGTGGATATATGAAGGTAATAGGTTTAATTATTACAAAAAAGATGGTAGGTATAATAGATGTGATACAATTATTTTCCTAGAAATAAATAGATTCACGTGTTTGTATAGATTTGTGAGAAGATATTTAAAGTATCGAGGTACTCACCGTCCTGATATTACGGAAGGGTGTATAGAAAAAATTGATATTGATATTGTGAAGTATATCTTAATTGATTATCCGAAGAGGAAAAACGAAAGGCAAAAGTTATTCAACGAGGCTAAAAAAGATAAAAAAAATGTAGTTATTTTAAGTGGGAAAAAAAGTATAAATAAGTGGCTGGAAATATAATACTCTCAAATACCGTATTATTCAGAGATGAATTTTGAGGAGTTTTTTATTAATGGTGATAAAAAATAGTACCAAGTATTTTAAAATTATTATGAAATAAGTATTTATTTCATAATATAGCATTAGAAAAATATGTGAATTAAGGTATATAATTATATATGAGATGTTAAGCAGAAAGGGGAAGTAGCTTTATGAAAATAAAAATTTCTTTTGAAGTGAAAAACTTTGATTCTGTTAGGGTTATAGGTAAAGAGGTTATAGTAGGTAAGAAAAATCCTGTACCAGAATTATGGAGGAAAATGTTAAGTGATGGAACAAATGATTTTCTTCAAAGCATGCCTGAACGTGTATCTCCCATGGGAGATACAATTGGATGGATGGGGGAATATATTCACAGAGAAAAGAGTTTACTTATATTGCAGGCGTATTTGTAAAGCCTAACACCACTGTTCCAAAAGGCTTTTCTTATAGGGATATTCCTGATTGTATGATGGGTGTTGGATGGATACAAGGAAACACATCTAATTTAGAGAACGGAGCTCATAGTAAAACAGAGAAAATCATGAAAGAAAATGGATATATTCCTGATTATTCAGAAGTTGCAATCTCTATGGAATACTATTCATTCGATAAATATGTAAATATTGAGGATAATGGGAATAATATATTTACTTTTGGATATTTTTTACCTTGTAAAAAAGTAACAATATAATATAAAAAATAAGGGGAAGAGACTATTGTGCAATAAAAATGTTTTTCTGATAATTAAGTAATTCCATAAAAACATGTTATAATTTATCTACAGCAAAGATTAAATTATAGTTTTGAAGGAGAATAATTATGGGAATTAAAGTTTGTTCAAAGTGTCAGATGTATCCTGTACTTGAGAATGATGAACTTGGAATGAAATATTGGTATGAGTGCCCTGAATGTGGTGAAAAAACAATTAAGGTAACTAGTAGAACCTCAACTGTTAGAAGGCCTAGAATTGATGAAGAAGCAAAAGATAAATTAAGTGATGAGTGGAATTCTAAAAATTAATACTTATAGTATAAATTGACGAATTAAAAGTTTTTCAAATAGAAGAAATAAATAAAAATGAGCTCCGTTATAGAAATTAAGTCTATTACGGGGCTTGTTTTTTTAATTATTGTGATATAATTATCCTATAATTGTAAAATATAGTTATAAAACCGTATTTTACTATAAGACTTAGTTTTATGATAGATTTTAGAAGAATTATAAATAAAAGAAAAGAGGGATTATTTATGAAGGTTAGTCAAAAAGTATTGTTTATAGTATCAATTATATCTGCCATCATAACAATTAGTTTAGCAGTATTACATTTCTTTGATTTTTTTAATGGAAATATAGATATTATGATGTTATCTTTAGTAATTACATTACTACTTAGTACATTAAATCAAGTTAATAATTATATGGAGAAAAAGAAACTATTGGAGAAAAAATAAACTGAAAGAGTATTTGGATATCGTAAAGTAAGGGGAGAGAATTTATGGAAAAAAGATCATATAAAAATCTTGGTAGATTCATTTTAGCTTTTTCAATTATAGCTTCAGTTTTTATGGTTTTTATAAGTTTTCGTAATGGCGACTTTAAAGAAAACTTAAGTAATGGAAGCTTATTTAGTACGTTGATTTTTAGCTTAACATGCATTGTCCTTATATTAAGTGGAGTGAGTATGAAAACTAAGTATCCAGAATATTATAGATACCAAGTTATAGGTGCAATAATTTTATTATTAACGGTTTTGATAGTAGATATTATTCCTAGGGTGATTTATTTAATCTAAATTAATTTTTGTAAGATTGGGGTAAATGAGATGGGACAATCGTGGAGTGGACTTAGAAGAGAATTAGAAGAGGATTTAATTTGTGATTCTTTGAAAGGAAGAGTTAAATATTTTCTTACTCATTACCATAACGCACCAGATAAGTATGGGAGGGTGTGTGTTAGGGTTGATGGTAAGGAAGTAGTTAAAGGTAATCCTTATGATTTTTATGTTAAAGGGTATAGGTTAGAGGAATTAAGAGTTAAAAATGAGCTTAAAGCACCAAGTAGAGAATACACAGATAAGGAGTATCTGTACGAGGAAGAGAATGAGATAATTGAAGATAAAATTAGAGATATAGCTCATAAAGATGGTGTATTTGAAATTTATGATTTTACAAGGGCTATATATGAATATAAAAATTCAAGTATTATTGAAAGTATAAATTCTAAGAATATGCTTGTAAGAATGCTTGCAGTAATGGATAGAAGAATTGGTAAAAGAACATTGTTAAAGTTAGTTAGTGAAGTAGAAAAGCAACCAAATTGGTTAGCATTTTTTTATAAATTAAGGCTAGATGCAGATGGGATAAAGTTATAGTTAGGGCTATTATAAACTTGGGGGTACAAAATGTTAATACACACTGGAACTGTTCAAATAGAATCTGATTTCATAATAATAAGAAATACAAAGGAGTGCGACCTAGACTTTGTAGTTAAATGCGAAAGAGAACCTAATAATGCTCAGTATGTTGGACAATGGACAAAAGAACAACATAGAAATGCATTAGTTCAAGAGGATATTCTTCATTTAATAGTAGAAGATAAGACTGCAAAGAAAAATGTTGGATATATAATTATAGCAGGATTAACAAATTCAAATAGAAATATTGAATTTAGAAGATTTGTAATATCAAGTAAAGGAAACGGCTTTGGAAGAAAATCATTAAAGTTGATTAAAAAGATTGCTTTTGAAGAGTTAAAAGCGCATAGATTATGGCTTGATGTTAGAGAAAAAAACGAAAGAGCGCAAAATCTATATAAATCCGAGGGCTTTATAGAAGAAGGGATTTTGAGAGAATGTATTTTACATGAAGGAGCTTATGAGTCTTTAATTGTGATGTCAATTTTAGAGAGTGAATATATCAAGGGGAGATAAGAGATGAAAAGACTAAAATTTATATTTATTATGTTTTTAATACTTTCTTTGACCTCGTGTAAGTCAGCTTCGTATAATATGGAATCAGATATTAATAAAGGATATGCAGTTTCTGGGATTTCTAATAAGCATAATGTTGAGAAACTTGATGAATTTTTATTTAAGGTAGAGCAAGGCGAAAGTAGTGACTTAACTATTGTACAGCTCACTAAGGAAGGTGATCCTATTTACTTTAGTTTATCATATAGTGGTGATTCTATAATGTATAAATATGATAACTCAAAAGACAAATATGGAAAGTCTGATATTACAGAAGAGAAGGTTAATAAAAGTGATTTTTACAAAAATGAAAATAAGTATTATATTAAGACTTCTGAAGGTGAAATAGTACTTTTTGATTTAGAGTAGAGAAACATTTTAACCTAAGAAAATTATATGTTGAAAACTTAGCCAAGTAAGCAATATAATATTTATAAACTAATAGATAAATAGAAAGCTATGGAGGGCAATAGATGAATATACAAGTTGTATATGGAGCACCATCAGCTGAGGATTATGTGAGTCTTAGGCTTCGTTCTGGCATGGGGAATAAAGATTTAAAAAGAAGTGAAGTTGCTTTAAAGAACTCTTTGTTCATAGTAGCTCTATATGATGAAGAAAAACTAATTGGTTTTGGTAGAGTAGTTGGTGATGGTGGAATAACCTATGTTGTGAGTGACATTATGGTGGACAAGGATTACCAAAGAAGAGGCTTAGCAGAACAAATTATGAAGGCTATTGATGGTTATTTTGAAGAAAATACACATGAAGATAGTTATATCTGCTTAATAGCAAATCATCCAGCAGACATACTGTATAATAAACACAAGTTTGAGTATTTACCTGAAAACAAGAATGGAATGCTTAGAAATCAAAACAATGATAATAAAAAAATTAAATAGCGAAGGAATTAATGGATATGATAATAAGAAAAGCTGAAATAACAGATTTAAAAGAACTACTAGAAATTTATAATTATGAAGTAAAAAACGGAGTTGCTACTTTAGATTTAGAACCAAGAACCTTGGAGCAAAGAGAAGAATGGTTTTATAAGCACAACATACACAACCATCCATTATTTGTTGCGGAGATAGATAATTGTGTTGCAGGTTATGCTAGTTTATCTTCCTATAGAGAAAAAGAAGCCTATAAGAGTACCGTAGAGTTATCAATATATATAGGAGCTGATTACAGAAAAAAAGGAGTTGCATCCAAGCTTATGGAATTCACTTTAGATGAAGCTAAAAAAGACGAAAGAACTCATACTGTAGTTTCTGTTATAACAGCAGGAAATGAAGCTAGTAGAAAACTTCATGAGAAATTTGGATTTGAGTTTTGTGGAACAATAAAAGAAGTGGGAATGAAGTTTGGAGAATACAGAGATATTGAAAATTATAGATTAGGTGTATAGAAATATTAAGAAGTCGCAATATTCATAGATTGAATTTGCGGCTTTTTTACACTTAAATGCCTATATGATGTAAATCTTGTCCAATTATATACCATGATATGATATAATTGGAATAAATTAATTAGAGATTGTATTTAACTGGAGAAAATAAGATGGAAGGTAGAAAAAATGGAGTTAGTATATAGAAAGCTGTCATTAGAAGAATGTGAATGTATAAAGGAAATAGATCCATCTCAATGAACTATATGAAATTGATAGGAGAGATTATCAACTAGAGTTCTCCTTATAAATAAGTTAGTAAAGGAGTGATATTATGAATACAAGAGTTATAATGATTTTTCCTAAGTTTGAAAACATGCACATTATAAATAATATCAGAAAGAAATATGATCCATTATCAGATTTTGTAGAGCCTCATATTACATTGGTTTTCCCTTTTGAAGATGAGTTAAGTAATGAGGAGCTTAGCCTATATTTAAAAGAGGCTTTAAAAGATATAAAACCATTTGAGATTGAATTACAAGGTTTTAGAAAACAGGTAGACAAGTATGGAAACTACTTATTTTTAAATGTAGTACAAGGTATAGAGGTAATTAAAGAGATTCATGATATTTTATATAAAGATAAATTAAAGAAGTTTGATTTAGGGTATGAATACATTCCACATATGACAGTTGGAAAGCTGCCCTCTATTGAATTACTTGATAAAGCTTTTGAGGATGTACAGAAGTATAGTGATAAATTTAACACTGAAGTAAGAAAAATATCTGTTGAAATGATTGGTGAAGTTGAGGAATCAATTATATTAATAGAGCAGGAATTGGGGTCATAGAAAAATTACTAATTTGATTTAACAAGGTATATATGAAAGAAATAATATGCTAGACTTAGCTAGAGAATATTTTGATAAAGAAAAGGAAATGAAAAAAAGTAATGGCTAAAATGAATGGAATTTTAAGCGAAGTAAGAGTATATAAAGATATAGTAACCACGCATTTTCATAAGTATGGACAACTTATATTACCAATCATGGGTAGGTTAGATATTAAAACTAAATATAAAGAGCTTGAACTTGATGAAAAGCATTTGTTTTATTTACCTCCAAGTAGTATCCATACATTTAAATCAGAAAAGCAAAATGAGTTTTTGGTTTTAGATATACCTGAATATATTATTAATGAAAATAGTATTGGTACATTGCAGAAGGAAGTTGAATTATCCTTAGATGATAAATGGAAAGCAATTAGATTTCTAATCTTAAATGAGCTTAAAGATGGTTATTATAGCAGTGAAAAAATATCAAAGTTATATCATTACTTTAGTTCTTTTATATTTGAAAAGAGGATTGAGGATTCCGTTAAATATATTCATGAACACTATAATGAGGATATTAATTTAAAGACTTTGGCAGATATTGAACATTATAATTCAACTTATTATAGTGAATGGTTTAAAAAGAAAACAGGGGTTTATCTTACTGAATATATACAGAAATTAAGAATACAAAGGGCAAAAGAACTTTTAAGAGATACTGACTTAAACTTAATGCAGATTGCAAATGAAGTTGGATATAATTATAACTCATCACTTACAAAAGTATTTAAGATACATGAGAAAATTACTCCCTTAGATTATAGAAAAAGAATCAGAAGAATGAATAAGAAATAACTTGATTTAGGATAAGAAAATTGTTTTATTTAACATATAATATAAGTTAATAGTATAGAAAAAGAGAGCTATTTAAGACAATAGTTCTTTATTTTTATATATTAGTTTAAAACTAAAGAGTTATATAGGAGAGTGTTATAATGGCAACTTTTGAAGATCTTATGAAGTTAGATATTAGAGTGGGAGAAATAATTAAAGTAGAATTTTTTGAAAAAGCAAAAAAGCCTGCTTATAAATTATGGATTGATTTTGGTGATGAAATTGGAATAAAGAAGTCAAGTGCTCAGATTACTAAATGCTATAACAAAGAGGAGCTTATAAACAAACAGATTCTGGGTGTAGTAAATTTCCCAGAAAGACAGATAGCTGATTTTATGTCAGAAGTATTAGTGCTTGGAATTTATGCTGAGCAGGGAGTAGTACTAATTCAACCAGAGCAGGGCGTTAAGAAAGGCGATAAACTAGGATGATAAGATGATCTATGATATAAGAAAAGCCCCTGTAAGGGGGCTTTCACTTGTATAAAAAATAGGTTAGGAGAATCGGTTATGAACAAAAAACTATTAACTATAATACATCATATGAATATATACAAGTGTTGTTACACATTTTGTTAAAGACTAGAGGATAACACATTTTTCAGAAATGAAAGATGTGTTTTTTTATACGTTTATAAGGATATCTTAAAACAAACTCAAAAAATATTAAATTATTTTCTGAGTTTTGTTGACATTAATTTCATAGTTGCATATAATGAACATATGAACAAGTATTCATATGTTTGTAGATGAGGGAGAAGATTTTATGGAAGAAAAAGAAGTTATTCAAAGCTGTAATTGTACAGTAATTCATGAGGATATAGTTACTAGAGTTAAGGATTGTATACCTAAAGAAGAGGTTCTATATGACTTAGCTGATTTATTTAAGATATTTGGTGATACAACAAGAATAAAAATATTATGTGCTTTATTTCAAGCAGAGATGTGTGTATGTGATATAGCAGCATTACTTGGTATGACTCAATCTGCTATTTCTCACCAATTAAGAGTTTTAAAACAATCTAGACTTGTAAGATACAGAAAAGAAGGAAAGGTAGTCTATTATTCCTTAGATGACGAACATGTTAAAGGAATATTTAATCTTGGATTAACTCACATAGAAGAGAAGTAATTATTTATATTAGGAGGAGATTCCATGGATAAAGTAGTTGAGAAAAACATTAAAAGTGATTTTAAAGTAGTTAACAAAGGTGTAGAAAAACAAGATGATAAACTAATAAAAAAAGAATTTATCCTTAATGGTCTAGATTGTGCAAACTGCGCAGCTAAGATAGAAGATAAGGTATCAAAAATAGCTGGAATTGATTCAGCTTACGTAAATTTTTTGACTAAAACTCTAACGGTAGAAATAAATGAAGGAGATAGAGCTAAGGAATTAGTTTCAGAAATTAAAGAATTAGTTCCTAAAGTAGAATCTCATGTAAAAGTTGTCGAAGTTGGAAGTAAGAAGAAGGCAACAACAAGTCATTCTCATCATCATGAACATGGAGAGGAGCATGACCATGAACACGACCACGATCATGATGGACATGATCACGAACATGGAGAGGGAAGTAAAAAAGAAATAATTAAGTTTATTGTAGGAGCTGCGATATTTGGAGTTGCAAGTATAGCAAAGTTTCCCCCTATTACTGAATTAATACTATACGTTATAAGTTATATTATTGTAGGTGGAGAAATTGTTTTAAGAGCTCTAAAGAATATACGTAGAGGGCAAGTATTTGATGAAAACTTCCTTATGAGTATTGCAACTATTGGAGCTTTTGCAATAGGTCAATATCCAGAGGGTGTAGCAGTTATGTTATTCTATCAAATAGGAGAGATATTCCAAGGTATAGCTGTTAATCGCTCAAGAAAATCTATTACTTCACTTATGGATATAAGACCTGATTTTGCTAACATTATGGTTGGAGATGAATTAAAGAAGGTATCTCCAGAAGAAGTTAGTATAGGTGATATCATAGTTGTAAAACCAGGGGAAAAAGTGCCTTTAGATGGAAAGGTGATTAAAGGAACTTCTATGGTTGATACTTCAGCATTAACTGGGGAATCAGTTCCTAGACAAGTAGAAGCGGGAGACAATGTTTTAGGTGGAGTAATTAATAAAAATGGTCTTTTAACTATTGAAGTTGAAAAAGAGTTTGGAGATTCTACTGTAGCTAAAATATTGGATTTAGTTCAAAATGCAAGTAGTAAGAAAGCACCAACAGAGAAGTTTATAACAAAGTTCTCTAGATATTACACTCCAGCTGTAGTTTTTGCAGCAGTGGCATTGGCTATAATTCCACCACTTGTAATTCAAGGTGCAACTTTTTCAGATTGGCTTTATAGAGCATTAGCCTTTTTAGTTGTATCTTGTCCTTGTGCCTTAGTAGTATCTATTCCACTTGGTTTCTTTGGAGGAATAGGCGGGGCTTCAAAAAACGGTATACTTGTTAAAGGTGGAAACTATCTTGAAGCTCTTAACGATGTAGAAATTGTTGTATTTGATAAAACAGGAACACTTACTAAAGGCGTATTTAAAGTAACTGAAGTTAAACCTCAAGAAAATACCACAAATGATGAATTGATGTATTATGCGGCTCATGCTGAAAGTTATTCAAATCATCCAATAGCTACTTCAATATTAAATGCTTATGGAAAAGATATAGAAAAAGAAGTTGTTGAAAATTATGAAGAAGTCTCTGGACATGGTGTTAAGGTAAGTATTAAAGGAAAAGAAGTTTTAGCTGGTAATTATAAGCTTATGTATAAAGAAGGTATAAACTACAATGAAGTAGAGACAATAGGGACTGTAGTTCATGTAGCTATAGATAAAGAATACTATGGGTATATAGTAATATCTGATGAAGTTAAAGATGATTCAGCCAAAGCTATAAGAGATTTAAAAGCTTTAGGCGTAAAGAAAACAGTAATGCTTACAGGAGATAATAAAGCAGTAGGAAATAAGGTTTCTAAGGACTTAGGACTTGATGAAGTTCATGCTGAACTTTTACCAGATCAAAAGGTTGAAAAGTTAGAATTATTAGATAAACAAAAATCCTCTAAAGGAAAGCTAGTATTTGTAGGAGACGGAATAAACGATGCTCCAGTTTTGGCTAGAGCAGATATAGGTATAGCAATGGGTGGGGTTGGATCAGATGCTGCTATAGAAGCTGCTGATGTGGTTATAATGACTGATGAACCATCAAAAATTGCAGAAGCTATAAAAATAGCAAAGAAAACAAGAACTATAGTAATGCAAAACATTATATTTGCTCTGGCAGTTAAAGCAATTTTATTAGTACTTGTAGCTATAGGATTAGGAACTATGTGGGAAGCTGTATTTGGAGATGTAGGAGTAACTATTCTTGCAGTATTAAACTCTATGAGAGCTATGAAAATTGAAAAGAAATAGTTATATAAATGCAGTCATTTAAATAATGGCTGCATTTTTTAGGAGGTATACATGAATAACATAGATAACATTAAGATATATAAGAGATGGGTGGGGCTGTATGATTTATTATTTGGAAGTAAATATATCAGTAAACAAAGAGAAGCTGAGATATCAATGCTTAATTTGAAGGAGGAGGATAATATATTATTTTTAGGAATTGGAACAGGTGAGGATTTAAGTTTTATACCAAAAGGAATTAATGTGACTGGTGTAGACATTACTAATGAAATGCTCGATATAGCTAGGAAAAAAGTAGATGAATTAGGATTAGAAAAAGCTAACATAATTAATATGGATGGTCAAAAACTAGAGTTTGAGCAAAATCACTTTGATTATGTGGTATTAAATCTAATTTTATCAGTAATACCTGATGGGAATAAGGCCTTAAAGGAAGCTTATAGAGTTTTAAAACCAGGAGGGAAAATTGCTATATTTGATAAATTTATTGAAGATGAAAAAAGTCCTAATATTATGAGATTATTATTAAATAGAATAACTAAATCATTAGGTACAGATATAAATAGAAAATTTTCTAAGATAATAGAGAATGTGAACTTAAAAGTACAAGAAGAAAAGAAAAGCATTTTAGGTGGTATGTACAGAATTATTATTTTAGAAAAATAGAAAGGGTACCCCGTTATTCAGATAAATTTATTAATAAACAAATAAGCTTGTTCACAAAAAATTAATATTTATAAAATATTAAGAAAAATGTAAGAATTACATCCGCCAACTTTCGCAGTATATAAGGAGTGGTGGCATTTTTAAGAAATTGTAAAGGATTATTAATGGAATGAATTGACATTGGCTATTATAGGGACAAGTGTTATTATGATAGTAGTTTACTGATAATCGAAAGGGGAAAGTGTTACTTATTAAGATAGTAATGCTGGTATGAAAATGAAAAAGAGAGTAATATCTGGTTTAATTACGACATCATTAATATTAGGAATAGGAACACAAGCGTGGGCAGAGCCTATAACGCAAGAACAGCAACAAGAGATTAATGACAAAAGTGCAAAGGCTGACATTGCTAAAAGCAAATATGCTGAATTAAAAAATAAAGTTGATGAATTGGATGCACAAATACAACCAATAGCAATCGCATTAAACGATAATAATACTAAAATTAGTAATACAAATAGAGAAATTGATAATACTAAAAAAGACATTGAAAAAAGTAAAAAAGAATTAGCAGAAAAAGAAGAGGTTTTTGGAGCTAGAATGAGAGCTCTATATAAATCAGGTGGACAAGAAAGCTATGTAGGAATTCTGTTAAGCGCTAACAGCTTAGGAGACTTCATATCTAAGGCTCAAGCAGTTGGTAAGATAATGAGTTTAGATAAACAAATTATAGACGAGCTTGAAGCTAAGCAAAAAGAATATGATGATCATATTGCAACACTTAAAACTAAGATTCAAGAACTTGAAGACTTAAATAAAGATAATAAAGTAAAACTAGACGAGCTAAATGTTAAAAAAGCAGAACAACAAGTATATGTGGATCAAGCTAAAGTAGAATATGATAAAATAGCTGGTGATTTAGCTACTACTGAAAGAAACTTATATAGACCATTTGCTAACATAGTAAATAATTCAAGTAGTACAGTTGATGATTTAAACAATGCTATAACTACTCTAAGAGCATTAAGAAAGAGTGTTAAAAGCTCTACTGTTGATAATGAACTAGTTGACTTAATAGAAAAAGCTAAAAGCCTAGTTTCACAAAAAACAGCACCTACTATGAGTAGAGGTGGAAATGGTAATGTATCAGGATCATCATTACTTTCAGTTGCATATAGTAAATTAGGAGCTACATATGTTTATGGAGCTACAGGTCCTAACGTGTTTGACTGCTCTGGATTTACACAATATGTATTTAGACAAGTTGGTGTATCTCTATCAAGAACAACATTTACTCAAGTTAATGATGGTGTACCAGTAAGCTACTCTAACCTTCAAGTAGGAGACTTAGTATTTACAAGTCCTGGACATGTAGGTATATATGTAGGTAATGGGCAAATGATTCATTCCCCTCAAACTGGAGATGTAGTAAAGGTATCTAATATTTGGTCCTTCTATGCTGCAAGAAGAGTAATGTAATAAAAATGAATAATGTAGTTTTGGAATGAGATCCAAAACTGTTAAAGCTGATAAGGTTGAGGTTTATAACTTCAACCTTATTTTTGTGTATGCTAGAATATTAATAAAAGTGATTTGAAATATATCAGAAAGAGAAGTGAATATTATGAATAACAATTTTGAAATAATAGAATTAAAAGAACTTACAAGTGAAACTCTAGAAGAACTTTCATTATTATTAATGGATGTAGTTAATTCAGGAGCTTCAGTTGGATTTTTAGCGCCATTAAGTTTAGAGGATGCAAAAGAGTATTGGAGCAAGGTTTTAAATGATGGGGTTATACTTTTTGTTGTAAAAGTTGATGGAAGGATAATTGGAACTATACAGCTACATTTATGCATGAAGCAAAATGGAAAACACAGAGCAGAAATAGCTAAACTTTTAGTGCAGCCTAATTCTAGAAGAATGGGAGTTGGAAAAGCTCTTATGGAAGCGGCAGAAAAAAGAGCAGTTGAGGAAAAAAGAAGCCTTATTACTTTAGACACAAAAGCTGGCTATATTTCTAATATGTTATATAAATCTAAGGGTTATATTGAAGCAGGAAGAATACCTAAATATGCGAAATCTACTGAAGGTGGGTTACATGATACAGTTATTTATTATAAAAATATAGAATAACTATATAGCAAAGATATGTTAAAAAGATCATAAACTCCGTACTTGATTATATAGAAAGTATTATGATTAAGGGGGAAAATAATTATGGTTGAAGCTATAGAGACGTCTTTATATTTAATAGTTAAATATAAAGCTGGGCTAGATAAGGAAGGAAAGGATATTTTTAGAAACTTAGTTTTTAGAAACATTAATCCAGATTCTTCATATGAGGACTTATATGCTGTAGGAGATAAAATAGGAAGAGCTTTAGGAACTCAGATATATAGCATTTCTAAAGAAACAACTCATGAATTAATAAATATTTAAAAATTTATAAAAAACAAAAAGCTTGAAATGTAGTGATATCCTAGTATAGGAGTCGCTGCATTTTTTTATTTACCTATATTTACCACGCAACATTGTAGGTTTTTGCATATATATAAAATTATAGACTTTATAATGTCAAAATTTATATGATTAGGGGGAAATATATATGTTAGAAATATTAACCTTAAAAAGTGGTAGCAAGATATGGATAGGTATATTTATATAGACGAGATTGTTCTTAAGTGTAAAGAGGGGGATAAGGAAGCTAAAAATTTGCTAGTACAAGAATATTATAATATGGCTAAGAATCTATCTAACCAATATATTAGAAGAAATAAAATAAATGAATATGATATTGATGAGATAATAAATGAGTGTTTATTTAAAGTAGTTTGTTCTGTAGATAGATATAAAGTAGGGGAAAAGACTTTTACTGCTTATGCAAAGGTAGTTATAATAAATCGCCTGGAGGATATAGGTAGAAGTGTTGGGGTTATATCTAAGACTCATGGTTTTGATAGTTTAATCATAGATGAAATATTTGAAAACACCCTAGAAGATAAGGGAAGCAGAGTAGAAGATAGGGTTTATAAGAAGGGGCTTTATAAATCTTTAAGTAAGGTTTTAAAGAAGTTAGATGAAGAAGAATTTGAGTTAATAGAGTTCATATTCTTCAAGAAAAAGCCTGTAATGAGATATTCGGAATATAAAAACATTCCTTATATGCACGCAATAAGATCTAGGAACAAAATTCTTAATAAGCTAAAAAGACTATTAGAGAAAGAAGGTTATACAGAAATTTAAATAAGTTAAAATGGAGATAGCTATGGATTTTATAGCTATCTCTTTTTATGAATATTATTATATTTAATACGTAAAATAAAAACGAAAGGTGTGTGAAAAATGAGAAGATTTATTAAGGTATTTCTAATTATTTTATGTTTATCTTTTAATATAGTTACAAGTAAATCTGCTTTTGCAGTTAGTAATGTATTTAAACAAGGAATTTATACTTTATCAGATCTTAATATATCAAAGTCTGGTGTATTCACTATTCAAAATGTTTCAACAGCAGATAAAATGTACTTATATATATTGGATGAAAATTTAGTTATAGTAGAATCTATACGTCTTTTACCAACTATACAAAAGCTTGATACAGTACCACTAAAATCTAGTTATACTATTTTGGTTGTTGGCAAAGGACAGGTATATCTAAGTCCTAAAGAATAAAGGAGTAATATAATGAAGAAGTGTATCGTTTTATTTTTAATTTTTTTATGTCTATTTTTTAATGTAAATTTCTCAAAGACTGTATTTGCAGTTGAAACAAGTTATAAAGAAGGCATATATAATTTAGCTGATTTTAATATTTCTGAAGGCAACATATACTCAGTTAATAACATTTCAAAAACTGACCCAGTTCTTGTACTAATTTTTGATAAGGAGTATATTCCGATTCAACATATAGAACTTGACCCTAATTCAACTAAAATAGATACAATCCCTATGAAACCAGAATATTTACTTGTGGTAACAGGTAAAGGAGAAGTAACAATTACTCCAAAACAAACCAAAACAAATTAGTCACTAAATAGAAGTATCCTAAAACTCAGAACTGAATTTTAGGATATTTTTTTGTTTAATATGAATAAATTGGAATGTGGTATAATTAGGATAATTCAATAAATAAAAGAGGGGGCTTAGTATGGATTTTAAAACTTGGAATAAACATTTAAAAGAATTGAGGGAAATAATTCTAAAAAAAGATAAAGTTGAGGAAAGTAAGGCTTTAGCTAGGATGGTACATTCTATGGTACACTCATCTTATGTATCAGGAACTGATGAGAAAACTTTTGAAGATGAACTTTTAGAAGACTTAGAGGATGAAATATTTAGAACTTCAATTAATGAAAAAGGACGTACTATAGCATATGGATTATGGCACTCTAGCAGAATTGAAGACATAACAATGAATTTATTAGTTGCAGGAGATGAGCAAGTATTTAATTCTGGAAATTGGAAAGAAAAAATAAATACTGAAGTTATTGACACTGGAAATGCTTTAAGTTCTGAAGAGATATTAGAGTTTAGCAAAAATATAAATATACAAGAGCTAAAAAACTATAGAATAGCTGTAGGTAAAAAAACAAGGACAATCATAGGAAACTTAACTAATGAAGATATGAAAAGAAAGTTTGATAAAGAAAAATTACAAAGGATTATAGATGAAGGAGCGGTTCTAGATGTGGAAGCTTCAAATTGGCTCATAGATTTCTGGGGAAGAAAAAATGTGGCAGGTATCATATTAATGCCAGCAACAAGACATAATATGGTACATATAAACGAATCTTTAAGTGCCAAAAGAAAAAGCATTTCTAAAAGATAAAGGAGGATTAACATGAATCAAACAATTAAAGATTTACTAGAAAGAAGAAGTATAAGAAAATACAAATCTGAACAGATTTCAAGTGAAGAGTTAGATATAATTCTTAAAGCAGGTAGCTATGCTCCAAGTTCTATGGGAAAGCAAAGTGCCATACTAATTGCAGTTCAAGATAAAGAGACTATTGAAGAGTTAGAAAAGTTAAATGCAAGCTTTAGCCCAAATCCTAAGAGCAAGCCTTTTTATGGAGCTCCTACTGTTGTTCTTGTATTAGGGGATAAAAACAATAAAAACAATATAAAAGATGGAAGTTTGTGCATGGGTAATATGATGAATGCAGCTCATTCATTAAACATAGGCTCTTGTTGGATTAATCGTGTTTATGAGACGTTTGAATCAGAAGAAGGAAAAGCTTTGTTAAAAAAATGGGGAGTTGATGGGGAGTATAGTGGAGTTGGAGCTTGTATTCTTGGTTATCCAGACTGTGAACTTCCTAATCCTGCTGCTAGAAAAGAAAATTATATATACTA
This sequence comes from Clostridium sp. YIM B02506, assembly GCF_022324845.1. Taxonomy (NCBI): domain Bacteria; kingdom Bacillati; phylum Bacillota; class Clostridia; order Eubacteriales; family Clostridiaceae; genus Clostridium; species Clostridium sp. YIM B02506. The sequence continues at coordinate 174,144 of NZ_JAKGTG010000002.1, read as the reverse complement.
TATTAAATAAAAAGAGAGTAGAATCTATTGCACTTGTTAAATAAATTAGTGTAGTAGATTTTTTTCTTAAAAAGTCTTGACTTGGAGTTAACTCTAAATAGTAGACTAGACTTAAAAGGAATAATAAGAAGATTGTATAGTAGAAAAGAATTTGATAGAACATATAAGTGATGTTAAAAAAACTCATATTAATAATTAATTTTGTTAAAGGAGAGGATTGAAACATGGAATATATAAAGTTTGGTAACACAGGAATGGATGTATCGAGACTTTGTCTTGGAGGCATGAGTTTTGGAGATTCTGAAAAGTGGATTCATCAATGGGTTCTTAATGAGGAGAAAAGTCGTCCTATAATAAAGAAGGCTCTTGAATTAGGGATTAACTTTTTTGATACAGCTAATGTATATTCAGGGGGAACAAGTGAAGAGATTCTTGGAAGAGCCTTGAAAGATTATGCAAATAGAGATGAAATAGTTATTGCAACGAAGGTGCATGGACAGATGCATAAAGGACCAAATGGTTCAGGACTTTCTAGAAAAGCAATTATGAGTGAAATTGATAAAAGTCTTAAACGTCTAGGAACGGATTATGTAGATCTTTATATAATTCATAGATGGGATTATAATACACCAATTGAAGAGACTATGGAGGCATTACATGATGTTGTAAAGGCTGGTAAGGCAAGATACATAGGGGCTTCTTCTATGGCAGCATATCAATTTCAAAAAGCTTTGTATGTAGCTGAGAAAAATGGATGGACTAAGTTTGTATCTATGCAAAACCATTATAATCTTTTATATCGTGAAGAAGAGAGAGAAATGATGCCTCTTTGTATAGAAGAAAAAATAGCTATGACTCCATATAGTCCACTTGCAGCAGGCAGACTTACACGTGATTTGGCTGAAAAAACATATCGTTCTGAAACAGATGAAATTGCCAAGTTTAAATATGATACTACAGCAGATACTGATAGATTAGTGGTAGAAATAGTTGCAGAGCTTGCTAAAAAACGTGGTGTTCCAAGAGCTCAAATAGCACTTGCTTGGCTTCTTCATAAAGAACCTATTACAGCTCCAATAATTGGTGCAACTAAAATATCTCATCTTGAAGATGGAGTAGGGGCGTTAGATGTTAAGCTTACACCAGAAGAAATTTCATTATTAGAAGAACCATATGTGCCACATGCAGTAACCTTTGTCAAATAAATTGTATTGATGGTGCTATAGAAATGTTTTTATAGCACCTCTTTATTTTAAAATATTTATGGAAAAAATATACGGAGATTTTAATATGGAAATAAGGGTATTAAAGTATTTTTTGACAGTAGCAAGGGTAGAGAATATTACTAAAGCAGCAGAGTTATTGCATATTACTCAGCCAACATTATCACGTCAATTAATGCAATTAGAAGAAGAGCTAAGAACGCAGTTGTTTTTAAGAGGGAAGAATAAGATAACTCTTACTGAAGATGGAATGCTCCTTAAGAGAAGGGCAGAAGAGATTATTGATTTAGCTGATAAAACAGAAAGAGAGTTTAATGAACAAGATGATTTAATTGGCGGCGAGGTATTTATAGGTGCTGCTGAAATAAATTCAATGCATATATTTGCAGAAATGATTCAAGGATTCAGAGCGAAATATCCAAGGGTTAAATATAATCTTCATAGTGGTAATGCTGATGATGTAAAAGAACGAATTGATAAAGGCTTAATTGATATAGGTCTGCTTCTAGAGCCTGTAAATATTGAAAAATATGATTTTATAAGGCTTCCTCAGAAAGAAACTTGGGGACTTTTGATGAGTAAAGATAGTACTTTAGCACAAAAAGAATATATAGAAAAACAAGATTTGATTGGAATACCAATAATAAATACAAAACGTGTAATTGTTCAAAATGAGATAGAAAACTGGTTAGGAGTAGATTTTGAAAAACTAGATATAGTTGCCACATATAATCTTGTTTATAATGCAGCTATTTTGGTGGAAAAGGGGTTTGGGTATGCAATATGTCTAAAAAAATTAGTGAATATGAACGATGAAACAAAAACTTGCTTTAAACCTTTCTATCCTGAATTACAAACGGGCTGCGTTATAGCATGGAAAAAACATCAGGTTTTTTCTAAATCTACAACTAAATTTATAGAATATATTAAGAATGCTTTTAAGGCATAATTAGCAAAAGAATATATTGGTAATTCAATTAATGATAAAAGCTGTACGTGTATTTATGTACAGCTTTTATCATGCCTTTTAAGCATTGAGGGTGATGAGATATAAGCATTAGACCCTAAGCAAATAAGATGTTAAATTGTAAATTAGATATATAATTAAAAAGTTTGGGGGGAGATTTATGTTTTCAAATAAAGATCTTAAAAATTTGGTTATTCCTCTATTTATGGATCAGATTTTAATCATAACTGTTGGGATAATTGGGACTATGATGGTTTCTTATGCTGGTGTAGCAGCAGTTTCAGGTGTTTCACTAGTTGATATGATAAATATGCTATTAATTAATGTACTTGCTGCTTTAGCGACAGGTGGAGCTGTGATTGTTTCTCAGTATATTGGCAAAAAAGAAAAAGATAATGCACGTAACGCTGCTAGTCAGTTAATTACTATTACTGTAGTTATTTCTACAGGAATAATGTTATTAGTAGTTTTGTTTAATAAACCATTACTAAGCGTTCTTTTTGGAAATATAGAAGCTGATGTTATGGAGGCTGCAATTATATATTTTATTATTTCTGGATTATCCTATCCGTTTCTAGCAATTTATAATTCATGTGCTGCTTTATTTAGATCTATGGGGAATTCTCGTGTTCCTATGATTGTTTCTATAATAATGAATGTAATTAATGTTATTGGAAATGCTGTTGGAATATTTGTGTTTCATGGTGGAGTTATTGCTATAGCAGTTGCAGCATTAATTGCTCGTGGAATTGCAGCATCAATTATGATGTACAAGTCTCTAAATAAGAAAAATGATATATTTGTAAGTTTTCCTGAGATTTTTTCATGGCAAGGAAGTATGATAAAAAGAATTTTAAATATTGCAGTTCCGAATGGATTAGAGAATGGGATTGTTCAATTAGGGCGTGTTCTTTTAGTTAGTATTATTTCATTATTTGGTACAGCTCAGATTGCAGCAAATGGAATTACTAATAGTTTAGTTGGAATTTCTATAAGTTTTGCAAGTGCTATGAATTTAGCTATAGTTACAGTAGTTGGACAATGTGTTGGTGCAGGGGATTATAATCAGGCTAGTTATTATACTAAGAAACTTACAAAGGTTACTTATATTGCAACCTTAATTATAAGTTTAGCAGAGATTGCTTTACTTCCATGGATATTAAACTTATATACTTTATCCGATGAAGTAAGCAGACTGACCTATATACTTGTAATAATTCATAATGTATTTGCTATATTCTTATGGCCTCTTTCATTTACTTTTTCAAATTCTTTACGTGCAGCAGGGGATGTTCGTTACACCATGATGGTTTCAATTGGCTCTATGTTTATATTGCGTATAGCTCTTGGGTATATATTAGGAGTTGTATTTAGTATGGGGGTTATTGGTATATGGGTTGCTATGGGATTTGACTGGATGCTTCGTGCAATCATTTATATTGTGAGATATAAGAGTGGAAAATGGAAGAATTTTAAAGTAATATAAAAATAATTGTTTTTAGCTAATTGTTTTGGAGTAGATAGTGAAAATTAGATTTTGTGTACTTTGGAATCTGATTTTACTATTAAATATATAGCTTGACTTAGAGTTACTCTAAAGTGATAACTTTATTATAACGAGTTATTGTCGTAGCAATAAAATTATATTTAAAGGAGTATATGATTCATAATGGAAAAAACAATTAAAAGTACAATAAATAGCAGTTCTAAAATCTATATGTTAACATTTATAAGTTTTTTAGTTGGAATAGCACAGTTTGTTTTTGGAGGTATTCTTGATAAGGTTGCAGAATCCGTAGGAGTTTATGTATCAACAGCAGGACAACTTACCACTGCATTTTCTTTAGCTGCGGCTATCGGTACACCTATTTTTATGATGTCAACAGCAAAGATGGATAGGCGTAAGCAGCTTTTGATAGCATTAACTATTATATTTTTTGGAATGTTTTTTACTTTTTCTCTTCAAGGATTTCAGTTTTTAATGCTTTCTAGAGTATTGCTTGGTATTGGAGGAGGCGTTTATGGAGTATGTGCATTTTCTATAGTTGCAAGTATAGCTCCAGAAGGACGTAAAGCTAGATCGCTTTCTAACCTAGCAATGGGATCTAGTGCAGCTTTAGTATTTGGTGTGCCAATTGGGCGAGTTATTGCTTCACAATATGATTGGAGAATAATTTTTGGAATAACTAGTTTTTTAACTTTGATTTCTATATTCTGTGTAATGAGATTAATTCCAACAGTGGAAGGAGAAGCTCCTATTCCATTAGGAAAACAGTTGTCAATTTTAAAGAGAATCGATATATCTATGGCTTTAGGGGTAACTTTTTTAATGTTTGTTAGTTATTCTGTGGTTAATACATACATCACTCCTTTTATGAAGTCTGTGATACCTAGTATTGAGGAAAGTATAAGTATAGTTCTTTTTGCATTAGGCTTAGCAAGCTTAGTTGGGTCTAAACTTGGTGGTTTTCTAGCAGATAGGATAGGAGCAGCTCGCACATTAATTGGAGGTATTATTGTACAAGTTATTTCACTTACAATAGTTTCTCTTTTCTCTACATCAGAAATGGTTGTAGTTTTATTTTTAATAATTTGGGCAACAGCAGCTTGGACATGCGGACCTATGTTGAATTATAACTTAGTTTCAAAAGCTCCAGAGGCATCAGGAATATTACTTAGTTTAAATAGTACCTTTGTACAACTTGGTTTTGCAGTAGGAGCAGTAGTAGGTGGAATAGTTGTAGAAGGAGCTTCAATAATGGCGATTAGCTGGACTGGGATGGTTACAGTAACTATAGCAGCCTGTGTTGGGATATTTTCCTTTGGATTTATTAGGTTAGGTTCAAGTCTAGAAAAACAAGGTTCTTAATAAAATTATTTTTATAAAAGTTATTGACTTAGAGTTAACTCCAAATAGTAGACTAAATTTAAAGGGAATAACAAAAATTTGATTTTTGGAGGATTATTTAATGAGTAACGAAGAAATGATAGTTATGGATATAATAATGACTGCTGGAGAAGCTAAAGCATATATGTATGAAGCACTTTCTAAAGCAAAAGAAGGAAAGTTTGAAGAGATAGGTAATCTGATTGAAAAAGCTGAAGATGAGTTAGAAAAGGCACATAATGTACAAACTTCTTTGTTAACCAAAGAAGCGAGTGGAGAAAACGTAAATCTTTCAATGTTATTTATACATTCACAAGATCATTTAATGACTTGTATATCAGAAAAGAATTTGATAGAAGAAATAATTGAACTTAGAAGAGAAATGCAATAAGTAATAAAAACCATCTGAAAGAGAGGAACAAAAAATGGAATATGTTAAATTTGGAAACACAGGTTTAGATGTATCAAGACTTTGCCTTGGATGTATGAGTTTTGGAGTTTCAGAGCGTGGGATTGCACCTTGGTCACTTGATGAGGAGAAAAGCCGTCCTATTATTAAAAGAGCTATTGAGCTTGGGATTAACTTTTTTGATACTGCAAATGTGTACTCAGATGGGACGAGTGAAGAAATCCTTGGACGTGCACTAAAGGATTATGCAAATAGAGATGAAGTAGTTATAGCTACAAAAGTTTACTTTGAGATGCATAAAGGACCAAATGGTTCTGGGCTTTCTAGAAAAGCTATTATGAGTGAAGTTGATAAAAGTTTAAAAAGACTTGGAACTGATTATATTGATTTATATCAGATTCATAGATGGGATTACAAAACTCCGATAGAAGAGACGTTAGAAGCTTTAAATGACTTAGTTAAGTCTGGAAAAGTTAGATATATAGGGGCTTGTTCTATGAACTCATGGCAGTTTATGAAGGCTTTAAATATATCTGATAAAAATGGATGGGCTAAATTTATAAGCATGCAGAATCTTGTAAATCTTATATATAGAGAAGAAGAAAGAGAAATGCTGCCACTTTGTAAAGAAGAGAAAATTGCAGTAATGCCTTGGAGCCCACTTGCAAAGGGAAGATTGACTCGTGAATGGAATACTACAACAGAGAGATCATCTATAGACGAAGCAGGTAAAAACTTTTTCCCAGAATCTTTAGAAGCTGATAAAAAAGTGGTTGAAAGGGTTACAGAAATAGCAGTAAAAAGAGGGGTTCCAAAAGCTCAAGTAGCACTTAGCTGGGTTCTACAAAAGGAAGCTGTTGTTTCACCTATTATTGGTTCCACAAAAGTTTCTCATATTGAGGATGGAGTAGCTGCACTTTCAATTAAATTAACACAAGAAGAAATCGAGTATCTTGAAGAACCATATGTACCTCATTCAGTAGTAGGATTTAAATAATAACTTAAGGGGGAAAGGAAAATGACTATTGCAGAAGTTAGTAGAATGTTTGATCTTTCACAAGACACAATACGTTATTATGAGCGTATTGGATTGCTTCCAAGTGTAAATCGTAAGAAAAATGGGATAAGAGATTTTACTGAAGAGGATTGTAAATGGGTAGAGTTTATAAAATGTATGAGAAGGTCAGGACTTCCAATAGAAGCTTTAATTGAATATGTTAGACTATTTGGACAAGGCGATGAAACTGTTGAAGCTAGAAAAGAACTTTTAATTGAACAACGAGATTTACTTAAGTTAAAGATGGAAGAAATGAAAAGAACAGTAGAAAGATTAAGTGGTAAAATCGAAAGATATGATCAAGGCCTATATAAAAAAGAAAAATCATTAAAGAAGACAGAAAACTAAAAGAACCTCTATACAATAGTATAGGGGTTCTAAGCATTAGAGGAGATGGTATTTTTATTATAAACTTTAGTTTTAATATATTATATGTGAATAAATGGATGACGTTACCATTAAAATAAAATATAAATGCCGAAGATTAATGGATGACAGTAATTTGCATAGATGAAGGATATCATATACTTGAATTAATAGTATAATATACTTAAATAGATTAGCTGATATTTAATTATGTGGAGGATTATAAGTGATTAGTACAATAATAACTGCTCTAGTTTCATTTTTTAGCACTAATATTGATGATATTTTTATTTTAATGCTGTTTTTCTCTCAAGTTAATAAAGATATAAAAGTTAAGCATATTGTCATTGGTCAATATTTAGGAATTGGTGCTTTAACAGCAATAAGTATTGCGGGGGCATTAGGAATATCGATAATTCCACAGGAGTATGTTGGGTTACTCGGTTTAGTACCTATATATCTAGGGATAAAGGAATATATTGAGTATAAAAAAGAAATCAAGAATAACGTTGAAGAAGAGGTTCAAGATGCTGAGGAGAATATACAAGAACAAGTAGTTTTGAATCAAGAAAATAAAACCTTAGTATCTATTAGAAAGTTTATTAGTCCAAATATACTAAAGGTAGCAGGAGTAACCATTGCAAATGGTGGAGACAACATTGGTATTTATATACCTCTCTTTTCCAGTATGAAATTATATTCAATATTAATAACAGTTATAGTTTTTTTATTACTTACAGGAGTATGGTGTTTTATTGGTTTTAAATTAGCTGAACATCCTTTTGTTAATAAGAATATTGAAAAGTATAAGCATATTTTTGTTCCAATAATATTTGTAGCGTTAGGAGTTTTTATTATATTGGAAAGTGGTGCTTTAGGTTTATTTATTAAATAAATCTCATTTTTATTTAGAGAAGATTTAAAATGGTATCATTAGCTTGTATGGGAAAAGTAAATAAATTATTGTATAGAGTTTGTAATCAATATATTTGAATTAAATGATATAATTACCAGTAATAAATCTTGAGTATCTTACTTAACAAAAAGGTGGAGGGTTTTATGAGCTATATTGAGAGGAAGCCTATTAAGAGATCAAAACTTAGATTATTTTTAGGGAAATTATACTATTCGATGAAAAGGTACAAGCAATGGTATTTTAGTGGGAAAAAGTATTCAAAAAATATTGTTAGTGAGAAATCACAGTATGTTATTTTTGAACATAAAACACCATTATTAAGAAAACTTAAGAATGTAGATATGAAACTTCAACATAATAAGATAACAAATCTTAGGCTTGCGATTGAGAAACTTAATGGAATAGTAATAAAACCTGGAGAGACATTTTCTTATTGGAAGCTTATAGGAAAGGCATCTTATAAAAAGGGATATTTAGATGGACTCATGCTATGTGCAGATGGTAGCTTTAAAGCTGGAGTTGGTGGGGGGCTTTGTCAGCTTTCAAATCTAATATATTGGATGACATTACATACGTCACTAACAGTAACTGAAAGATATAGACATAGTCATGATGTATTTCCAGATAGTAATAGAACTCAGCCTTTTGGTACCGGGGCAACCTGCGCTTATAATTTTTTAGATTTACAAATATACAATAATACAGAACAGGAGTATCAATTAGTAGTTTATTTGACTGATGAACATCTAGTTGGTGAATGGAGGAGCACTGTACAATCAATTAATAAATATGAAGTGTATGAAAAGGAACATTCAATAACAGCAGGATTATTTGGAGGATATATTAGAAACAACATAATATATAGAAAAATGTATGATAATATTGGATTGGTAAAAGATGAGTATATAACTGAAAATCACGCATATATGGTGTACAATCCTTATTTGAGTGAAGGAATAAAATAATAACAATGAAAAACGCTTTAAGATTCCTAGGTGAGTAGTAAGGCGTTTTTTTTATTGCTTACTATTCACCTAGGAAGTAAAATTCTTAAGAACCAAAGAACCAAAGAACCAAAGAACCAAAGAACCAAAGAACCAAAGAACCAAAGAACCAAAGAACCAAAGAACTTTAAAACTTTGGTGGTTATGAACTTTGAAATATTAGAACTAAAATTCTAAAGTTCCTATTAATAGTTTAGGGGGATGGATAATGGCGTTTGTTAGATAAGTTTCGGGTTTTGGCTATATAAATGAAGAATTTTACTTTTGTTTAATAAGATGGTGTTAAAGTGAAATACGAAATAAATATGAAGTGAAACTTGCATTTTTCAAATTTTCATAGTAAAAAGCCTTCAATAAAAATATATTTATTTTACTTGTAGAATAGCAGTATTAAAAGAATTATGATATAATAATTAAAATAAAGATGTACTTAAGTTGAAAACAATGAGAGAATATATATTATAATAATGAATTTTATTAAGTGTGTATATTGCATTGTAGATTGAATTTATAATAAAAAGAGCAAAGGTGGCTTTTATAGAGTAATATAGAAAATAAGAAAGAAGCCTTAATATATATTGTTAAATGTTCGTTAAGGTTTGTTTTTTTGTGGTTACAAGTTTATTATTAGCCATTAAACCAATTCTAGCTATAGGCAAAAATTTTAGGAGAGAAAAGGGGCATTTTTATGAAGAAATTTAAAAGAGTTTTGGTAGCAAATAGGGGCGAAATTGCTATAAGAGTCTTTAGAGCTTGTAGTGAGCTTGGAATTAGAACAGTTGCTATTTATTCTAATGAGGATAAGTATTCCTTGTTTAAAACTAAAGCAGATGAAGCTTATCTAATTGGTGAGAATAAAAGTCCTGTTGAAGCGTATTTGAATATTGAAGAAATTATAAGCCTTGCGCTTAAAAAGGGTGTTGATGCTATTCATCCTGGCTATGGATTTTTATCTGAGAACCCTGAGTTTGCAAAGAGATGTGAAGAGTCGGGTATTGAGTTTATAGGACCAACAGCCGATATGATGGATTCTCTTGGGGATAAGATTAAATCAAAAATAGTTGCAAAGGCAGTTGGGGTTCCAACTATTCCAGGGCATGAAGATGGAGTTAACACTGTTCATGATGCAAGTGTATTTGCAAAAGAGTGTGGATATCCTATCATGATAAAAGCTGCTGCAGGTGGTGGTGGTAGAGGTATGAGAATAGTTCATAGTGAAGATGAACTTGAGTATGCTTTTAGCAGTGCTAAAAATGAAGCTAAAAAAGCTTTTGGTAATGATCTTATGTTTATTGAAAAATATCTTGAAAAGCCTAAACACATTGAGGTTCAAGTATTAGGAGATAAGTTTGGTAATATAGTTCACTTATATGAAAGAGATTGTTCTATACAAAGAAGACATCAAAAGGTTGTAGAATTTACTCCTGCATTTTCTCTTTCAGAAGAAAAAAGAAATGAAATTTGTGAAGATGCTATAAAGATAGCTAAACATGTTAATTATAGAGGTGCAGGTACTTTAGAGTTTTTAGTAGATATGCACGGAGATCACTATTTTATAGAAATGAATCCAAGAATTCAAGTTGAACACACTGTATCAGAAATGGTAACTGGTATAGATTTAGTTCAAAGTCAGATTTTAATTGCAGAAGGTTTTCCTTTAAACTCTGAAGAAATAGGTTTATATTCTCAAGATGATGTAAAACCAAGAGGATATTCTATTCAATGTAGAATTACTACAGAAGATCCATCTAACAGTTTTGCTCCTGATACAGGAAAAATAGATGTTTATAGAACAAGTTCTGGGTTTGGTATAAGACTAGATGGTGGTAATGGATTTACAGGTGCTGTTATTAGTCCTTATTATGATAGTTTACTTGTAAAAAATATATCTTGGTCTAGAACCTTCCAAGATGCAATAAAAAAGAGTATTCGTGCTATAGAAGAAACAACAATTTCGGGAGTTAAAACTAACATTGGTTTCTTAATAAATGTGTTAAATCATCCTACCTTCTTAAAAGGAGAATGTCATACTGGCTTTATTGAAGAAAATCCTGAACTTATTTCTATAGAAGCTAAGACAGATGAAGAAAGTAAGATATTAAGATACATTGGGGAAAAGGTAGTTAATGAAACTAATGGAGTTAAAAAAGACTTTGATGTTCCAGTAGTTCCTAAGATTGAAATTCCTGAAAATTTAAGTGGAACTAAGCAAATCCTAAATAATGAAGGTACTGATGGACTTATTAAATGGATTAAAAATCAAAATAAGTTACTTTTAACTGATACAACTATGAGAGATGCTCATCAATCTTTAATGGCTACAAGAGTAAGAACTAGAGATATGTTAAAGATAGCAGATGCAACTTCTGTATATGGCAATGACTTGTTCTCTCTTGAAATGTGGGGCGGAGCAACTTATGATGTTGCCTATAGATTCTTACATGAGTCACCATGGGAAAGATTAACTGAACTTAGAAAGAAGATTCCTAATGTATTATTCCAAATGCTTATAAGAGGAGCAAATGCTGTAGGATATAAGAACTATCCTGATAATGTAATTCGTGAATTTATAAGAGAAGCTGCAAAAAATGGTATGGACGTATTTAGAATATTCGATTCTCTTAACTGGCTTAAGGGCATGGAGGTATCTATAGAAGAAGTTCTAAAAACAGGAAAAGTAGCAGAAGCTGCTATATGTTACACAGGTGATATCTTAAATGATGAGAAGAGTAAATATAACTTAGATTATTATATAAAACTTGCAAAAGAAATTGAGAAAACTGGTGCTCATATACTAGGAATTAAGGATATGGCAGCACTTTTAAAACCTCATGCTGCTTTTAAATTAGTAAGTGCATTAAAGCAAGAAATTAGTATTCCAATACATCTTCATACTCATGACACTACAGGAAATGGAGTAGCTACAGTAATTATGGCAGCAGAGGCTGGTGTTGATATTGTTGATACAGCGTTTAATAGTATGTCAGGACTTACAAGTCAGCCTGCACTAAATTCAGTAGTTGCTGCACTTAAAAATACTAGAAGAGATACTGGAATTAACCTTAAAGGAATTCAGCTTGTTTCAGATTATTGGGATGCAGTAAGACCAGTTTATCAAGCTTTTGAGTCTGATTTAAAATCTGGATCCGCTGAAATATATAAGTATGAAATACCAGGTGGACAATATTCAAACTTAAAACCACAGGTTGAAAGCTTTGGGCTTGGACACAAGTTCCATGAAGTTAAAGAAAACTATAAGGTTGTAAATGATATGGTTGGAGATATTGTAAAAGTAACACCATCTTCAAAAATGGTTGGAGACTTTGCTATATTTATGGTTCAAAACAATCTTACTCCAGAAAATATTCAAGAAAAAGCAGCACATTTAGCTTTCCCAGATTCAGTAGTTTCTTACTTTAAAGGAATGATGGGTCAACCAAGTGGAGGTTTCCCAGAAGAACTTCAAAAGATAGTACTAAAGGGAGAAGAACCTATAACTTGTAGACCAGGAGAACTACTTCCTCCAGAAGACTTTGATAAGATAGAGAAATATTTAAAAGAAGAACTAGAAATTGAACCAGACAAGAGAGACATATTAAGTTATGCTCTTTACCCAGATGTATTTGAGGAATATGTAAAATACAGAAAAGAGGTTGGAGACTTTACGAGAATGGGAAGTGATGTATTCTTCCACGGACTTTATGAAGGTGAAACTTGTGAAGTAGAAGTAGCTGAAGGAAAAGCTTATATGATAAGACTTCTAAGCGTAAGTAATCCTGATAATGAAGGAAATAAAATTCTTGTTTTTGAAGTTGATGGTAACCGCAGAGAGGTTAAGATTAAAGATAAAAACAACAAGTTTATTCAAGACTTTAACACAATTGAAATGGCAGATCCTTCTGATAGAAAACAGATAGGAGCACCTATTCCAGGAACTATTTTATCAATTCTTGTAGAAGAAGGTGAAACAGTTGCTAAAAATCAAGCAGTTATTATTGTAGAAGCTATGAAGATGGAAGCTAAGGTTACAGCTGCTGTTGAAGGTGTTGTTGGATCAATTATTGCAAAAGAAGGTCAACAAGTTAAAGCAGGTCAATTATTAGTAAACTTAAAATAAAACTAAACTCCTCAGAAAATAGGGATTTTCTGAGGAGTTTTTATTATAGTAGTACTAAATTAATTTATAAAGGAATAGAAATTAATATAAAAATTTATGTTGAGGTCATTATGGATATAAAACTTTTATTATTTATTTTTATTCCCATAGTTTTTTTCATTATGTATATGTTTTTGGCTCATTTTAAACAAGGGTTTGAGGAGGACATGAAACTAACTAGAAGAGGATACTATGTAGCAGTTCTTATATGGACTTCCTTATTTTCAATTTCTTTTTATGAAAAGATTAAAGAGTTTACTATTATAGAAGTTAGCTGGTCGCCACAGCATAGATTCAATTTTATATTTTTCTTAGCAGTTATGTCTTTATTAGCTATAATATGGGACTTTGTTTTTATATCCTGTAGAACTTTAATAAATATAAAATTAAAAAACACAGAATTTACTTTAGATGAGATAAAAAGTGTTAAGTATGTTGAGATGCTTCAAGAAAATGAAATAGATACTCTATATGCTGTGCTTAATAGCAAGATTAAAGTACTCAAGTATATTGATACTCGTTTAGAAAATGGATTAGATGTTGATATAAATGAATTATATGAAAGTGTAATAAAAGAATATGCAAAAATTAGAAAACAAATCAAAGTATATACATATTATGATAGTGAAGAGGACATTAGCAGAATGCAGAAAGACATTAAGCTTACATTAGAATCACTAAGTTCTATAATGTATTCTATTAATTTATTTGGTTTTTGTAAACCTCAAGAGTTTAGGAAAAGTAAATATATATTTGCAAAGCTTAATACCAAATATCTCAATGAGAATATAATTTTTGTTTTAAAAGGAAATTTATTAATAGATAAGGAGCATATAATTATTATTGAAGTAATAAGTTACTTAGAACAAAAATTAGAAATAGAGGTTCTAAAAATGGAGCTTTTTACTAGTCAACATGAGGAGTGATGAATATGGAAAAAGACCGCATAGATATTCTAAAGAAGATTAAAGAAATAGCTGAAAAAAAATCTTCTTATGGAATAAAACAAGTTGAAGCAGAATTTTCAGCTAAAAATAATATAAAAACAGATGAAAAGGCTAGAATAGGCAAAAGAATACTGAAGAACAAAATATATTCTCGTGTTGAATTAATGGAGTAATATATAAAGGGAGTGAACGCAAGTTTACTCCTTTTTATTTGGTCAAAATTAAATTTTTGTTAAAAATAATTACAATAATTATAATAATAGTATATAAATACAAAATATCTACAAAATACATATTTTGTACATAATCATTATAACATAATCTTCATATAAAGCCAAATATTAATAAAATAATGTATTATTTTGGGGTATTATGAAATGATTTACCGAGATATATATAATTAATTTAAAAATATATATAAATTTTTATAGTTTTATACAGAATTAATCAGTATTTAGTCATAAATAAATGCACAAAATATGTATTTTGTTTAAAAGATAAAATATATGTAATAGTAAGGGATGTTCTTGGGGGTGAATCATGGGGAAAAAGGAAGAAATTGAGGTTATGAGGGAGATTTTAAATAAATTAATTATAAATATTAATTTCTTAAATAAATCAGATAGAGATATTCTTCAAGAGATAAGCGAAAAGATGGATAAACTTATAGTAGACTATCTCCAGGAAAGTAAAATAGAGTAATTTCATGTGGAGTGAAGATTATGAAACTTTGTTATAAAAAAGTCGAAGAAAGATATTTAAAAGGGTTAAATAAAGGACGAATAGCAGTATGGGAATGGGATATAGAGAAAGACAAATTTTACTTTTCAAAAAACCTTGAGAATATAGTACAAAAAAAGTTAGAAAACACTAAGAATTTATTTGATTTCATTAATAAAATAATTATAAAAGAAAATAAAATGGACCCTATAAATGAACTAGAATCATTGATAGATGGAGCTAGTGATTTATATAAAAAAGAATTTAAAATTCAAAACGAAAATAGTAAAGAAATATGGATTTTAATTGAAGGTGATTTAATTAAAAACCATGAAAACAAGATAAAGTTACTAGCAGGGTATATAGAAGATATAACTGATAAGAAAAAATTAAAAGATGATATTGAATATCTATATTACTATGATTCTTTGACAAAACTTCCGAATAGAGCATTATTTAAAGAGAATTTTAAATTATATTTAAATAGATGGAAGCTTAAAAATCAAAAAGGATCTATTATTTATATGGATATAAATGATTTCAAATTGATAAATGATATATATGGACCTAGCTATGGAGATTTGGTCCTAAAAGAAGTTTCTAGAATATTGTGTGAGTCTATTTACGGTAGTGGAAAAATTCACCGTTTGAGTGCAGATGAATTTATAATATTAGTAGAAAACTTCCATGAAGTTGAAGACATAAATAAGTTGTGTAAAAGAATATTAGAAAGATTAAAGTTACCTTTAAAGATTAAGGAAAAAGATTTATACATAACTGTAAGTTTTGGAGTATCCTTATTTCCAAAGGATGGGACCAGCATGCTAGAATTATACAGGTATTCAGACTTAGCTTTGGCTCAATCCAAAATGAAGGGGAAAAATTTCATAACATTTTTTGAAAAATCAATGTCAAATAAATATGATAGAAAATTTCTAATAGAGCAAGAACTTAAAAGTGCTATAAGTAATGATGAATTATATATAATGTATCAGCCTCAAGTTAATAGTTTCAATAATAAAACTACAGGTTTTGAAGCTTTATTAAGATGGAAGAGCAAGGAGCTTGGGTTAATTGCCCCAAGTGAGTTTATCCCTATAGCAGAGTCTTCAGGGAGTATTGTAGAAATAGGTGAGTGGGTAATTGATAATGTATGTAAACAGATAAATTTATTAAATAAGTCAGGTTATAACTTCGAGAATATATCTATAAATATATCTCCTATGCAGCTCAATAAAGATTTTATAGATAAACTTATAGATATATGTCAGAAAAATAATACGTCTCCTTCTTCAATCGAGATCGAAATTACAGAAGGAATGCTTATAGATCTTCATAATAATAAAATTGAAATTTTAAATGAGATTATTAAAAGAGGTATTAAGATAGCTGTAGATGATTTTGGAAAAGGATATTCCTCATTAACTTATCTTACGGCACTTCCTATAAACACACTTAAAATAGACAAGTCTTTTATTGATAACATACATATTAATAAGTATAAGGCTGTAGTAAAATGTATTATTGATTTATGCAAATCCCTTGAGTACAGAATAGTAGCAGAGGGAGTAGAAGAGAAAAAACAATTGGATATACTTAATGAGCTTGGATGCAATGTCATTCAAGGTTATTATTACAGTAAGCCTTTATTTGAACATGAAATGGAAGGCTTTAATTTAGATGGGATAGCTAAATAGTTATGATATATATTGTAAAAAGGCTTAAAATAGGCGGTACAAGAATGATTAAAAAAATATTCTTGTACCGCCTTTATTACATAATTGGGGAGAATATACGAAGTATCAAACGAAGAACTGTTCTATACCATTTTATATTGTTTGTTTCTTCAAGAGTTATTTGTTTACATCTTTCCAATGTTGCCATAAAGTCTGAATATATATCTTTAATACTTAAACAGTTATACATCCAAACACCACATTCAAAGTGCAAATACAGACTTCTATAATCCATATTAATAGTTCCAACTACTGCATATTCATCATCAACAATATAAGACTTTGAGTGAATAAATCCAGGAAGATATTCATAGATTTTTACTCCGCTATTAATTAAGGTTTTATAATATGATCTACTTACTTCATGAACTGTTCTTTTATCTGGAATATGTGGTGTTATTATTCTAACATCAATTCCTCCTTTTGCAGCAGAAGTTAAAGCTGTGACCATTTCATTACCAATAATTAAATAAGGGGTAGTTATGTACACATATTTTTTTGCTTTGTTAATTAAATTAAGATAAACAATTTCTCCCACAGGCTCTTCATCTAAAGGGCTATCAGTAAAGGGTTGGACATATTCATTTTTATTGAATAGTAGCTCTGAAATTAAAGGGTTCTTAAATTTACTGAAATCTTCATCAATTCCTTTTTGAAAATCCCATATAGTTAAAAACATTACAGTAAGACTCCAGACTCCATCACCTTTAAGCATTATGGCAGTGTCTTTCCAATGTCCATATTTTTCATATTCATTTATGTACTCATCAGCTAAATTAAAGCCCCCTGTAAAACCTGTAATTCCATCAATAACAGCAATTTTTCTATGGTTTCTATTATTTAATCTAAAAGATATAAAAGGTTTTAAAGGGTTAAAAACTGAGCATTTTATCCCAAGCTTCTCTAATTTTTTGTCATACCCTTCTGGTAGAGTTAAAAGACAGCCAACATCATCATACATTACTCTAACATCTAGACCCTCTTTAGCTTTTTCTATAAGTATATCTAAAATGCTGTTCCACATAAATCCTTCAGTTATAATGAAATATTCTAGGAAAATATAATGTTTTGCCTTTTTTAGTTCTTCAATGAGGACTTTATAGGCATCTTCGCCAAGAGGAAAATATTCCACATAAGTATTATCATAAGGTGGACAAAAAGCGTAATCTTTTATGTATGTAGATTGTATTCCTGCAATAGGATTTTTGTCTTTAATATCAGCTAAGATATCATCCTTTGAGGATAGTGCCTCAGAGGATTTAAGAGCTATGTATTTCATTTTTTTTCTTGTTCGTCTGTTTAGTTTGCTTCCGCCAAAAAACACATAAAATAGACCGCCCAAAACAGGAAGAGATAATATAGGAATTATCCATGCAATTTTATAAGCTGGATTACTATTACTGTTGGTAATTGCTAATACGGATAACATACTTATGAATACACTTATTCCATAAAAATAAACAAAGTATTCATCTAACTTAAATACAGCCCATACCAAGACAACAATTTGAACTAAAATAGAGACAAATACAAAAGTAATCCTATGAAGTAATAGTTTCTTTAAAAAATTCACTTTGTTACCTCCTCAAGTGTTCATATCAAAACATATTTCAACCATTTTCTACATTATAATAGATAATTAACAAGTTGTCCAAAATCTAAAAAATAACTCACTTATTTATATGATAATGAATAAAATATAGTGAAAAAATATATATGGAGGCATTTTAGTGGGATACTACGTTAGAGTTGAAAAAAATGTGAAAATATATGTAGAGGACCTTAATCCAGAAGGAAAAAGAACTATATTGTTTTTACATGGTTGGCCAGGAAGCACTAAGTTATTTGAGTATCAGTTTGATGAACTACCAAAGATGGGATATAGATGTATAGGAATAGATACTAGAGGATTTGGTAATTCAGATAGACCGTGGAGTGGATATGATTATGATCGTTTAGCTGATGATGTTCGCTGTGTAATTGATGCTCTTGAATTAAAGGATATAACACTTTTAGGACATTCAACTGGGGGAGCTATTGCAGTTAGATATATGGCTAGACATGATGGATATGGAGTATCAAAGTTAGCTTTAGTTGCAGCAGCTGCACCAAGTCTTATACAAAGAGACAACTTTCCATATGGACAAAAAAAAGAAGTAGTAGATAATATTATTGACGGAACATATACTGATAGACCAAAGATGCTAAAGGGATTTGGAGACTTATTTTTCTTTCAATATATTAGTCAAGGAATGTCAGAATGGTTTTTTAACATAGGATTAGAAGCATCAGGATGGGGAACAGCAATGGTTGCAAAAACTTGGTTAGGAGATGAAGAATTATTTTCTGACCTTAAGAAAATTAAAGTTCCAACTGTAATTCTTCATGGAATTCATGATAAGGTTTGTTTCTTTGAATTAGGAGAAGCACAAAAGAAAGCTATTAAAAACTCTAAATTGATACCATTTGAATATAGTGGACATGCGGTCTTCTATGATGAGAAGGACAGATTTAATAAAGAACTTACTAAATTTATAGAAAAGTAAAATAGTTAAAGAGGTACCATAGTATTTGGAAAAGTATTATGGTACTTTCATATATAAAGCACAATAAATAGCAACAAAATACAATAAAAACTTGACAAATAGCAATAAAATCATTAATATCTAAATATAGAGTAACTTTGAAAGAAGGTATTAAGTTGGAAGAAAAGTTTTATACTATTGACCAAATAGCAGATTTATTAGGTATGCACCATAAAACTATAAGAAAGTTTATAAATGAAGGAAAACTTGGAGCTCGTAAGGTAGGAAAGCAATGGAGAATATCAGGACATGATTTAAGTACATTCATGGAGAAAAATGATTTTTCTGTTAGTAAAGAAGATAAAAAGGAAGAGAATGAATTTGAATTCACTTCAAGTGGTGAAGTTTCTGAACATAATATAAATGTATCTACAGTAGTTGATATTAATAACATATCTCCAGATGAATATATGAGAATATCAAATACATTAGTTGCTATTACAAATAGTAGAGACTCTAAGATTGGAAAAGCTGCAATTAATGCGAAATATTATACTGAAGACAGAAAACTTAAAGTGGTTCTATGGGGTAGTATAGATTTTACTCAGGAAATGTTAAGTACAATAGCACTTCTTACTGAAAATACATAAAAGGATGGAGAGAATTTAAATGAAATACAATGTAGTTGAGAAATTAAATAAAAAATACTTAGAATTTGATGGAGCTTCTAACGAGCAAATTAAATCTGAACAAGACAGCTTAGATATTATATCTAGTTGCTGGGAAGCAGATGTATATAACGTATTACTACATGAGGAAATATTATCAGATGATTTTTTTAATTTAAGAACAAAATTAGCTGGAATGATACTTCAGAAATTTATAAATTATCGTATAAAAATGGTAATTGTTTTAAACAATGAGGATAGAGTAAATGATAGATTTAGAGAAATGATGTTAGAAAGCAATAAAGGTAAGGCATTAGGAGTATTTATGGATAAATCTGAAGCAGAAAATTGGCTTTTAGATATTAAATAGATATTTAAAAAACCCCGTATACTAGTTGACTAGTTTGCGGGGTTTAAATTTTATAAAAAAAGATTCAAAAAAATTACCAAAAAGTAGTAGTTGTGATACAATTAACTTATGTAATTGATTTTAATGTAAAAACAAGGTATATTTAATATTAAAATATTATTTAATATGGGGCGGTTAAGGTGACTTTAAAAACATTGGATGCTAATACAGTATCTCTTATAATTTTAGTGTTTATATTTTTAAATATAAGAAGCAGTTCAGAGAATATTTCAATGCAATATAAATTGTTTAAAGCTATGATTTTAGCCAATATAGTGATGATAATTATAGATGCTTTTGCTTGGAAATTTAATGGACTTAAAGGATCTATGAATTTAACTTTGAATACTGGTTTTAATTTTTTACTTTATGTGCTAGAACCCATTCCACCATCTTTAAGTGTTCTTTATACTAGTTATCATGTTTTTTCTAGTGATGTTAAGGTTAAAGAAAAACAAAAGGCTTTGATGGCATTTTTCCTATTAAATTTAATGATATGCATTATAAGCTTATTTACTGGAAGCTTTTTTTATGTTGACCAAAATAATATATATCATAGAGGTCCTTATTTTGCTTTACATGTAGCATATTGTTATGGCCTTCTTATATATTCCTTAATGTATTTAATTAAACATAAACAGTACATTGAAAAACGCAAGTATATTTCTATGATTGTCTATTTTATTCCAATGGCAATTGGGACAACTATCCAAGTACTTTTTTATGGGTACTCCTTAAATTGGGTTGGAATGATGTTATCTTTATTAATTATATATTTTAACATACAAAATAGGGGAATAAATACTGATTACCTAACTGGAATATATAATAGAAGACAACTTGATGAGTATATAAGAGAAAGAATTAGGAATTCAACTGAAAACAAATCATTTTCAGCAATACTATTGGATTTGAATGAATTTAAATCTATAAATGATAGGTTTGGACATAAAATTGGAGATGAGGCATTAAAAGATTCAGTTGAGATTATAAGAAGAAGTTTAAATACAGATGATTTTATAGCAAGATTTGGAGGAGATGAGTTTGTGATTATAACAGACATATATAATGGACAAACTCTTGATAAGGTAGTAAATAGAATAAGAAAAAATGTTGAGAATTTTAATGTAAGTAATTTAAAACCATACAACCTTAACTTTTCAATAGGGTACGATATCTATAGTTGTAATTCTAAAATGGAAGCAGATGAATTCTTTAAACATATAGACATGCTTATGTATGAAAATAAGAAAATTTCATATATAGAAAATCATGACTGAGAATGAATCTCTTAATAAAGGGTAGGTGGGATATGAGGAATAAAAAAAAGCTTAGTTTATTAACAGTTGTTTTTATAATTATTAGTGTGTTTGCTGGGTGTAGAAATAACGAAGCAGCAAAAATTAACAAGAATATGGATGAAATTATAGAGGAGATTAAAAAAAGTGAGTACGGAGGTTCATTTACAGATTTAATTTATTTTTCTAAAGATAAAGCAATTCTTCGTGGTGCTGTTGGAATTATGGTTTATGATTTAGAAAAACAAGAAATCTCTAGGGCTTTAGACCTAAAAGATATAGATATGAATAATATCCAAGGATTAGAGACCACTTTTTATGGAGTAGATAATACTGGTTCAAAAATTATAATGTTTAACACTGCTGATAGTGGGGCTGAAATAAAAAACAAGAATACATATTTATATGATATTGAAAAAGATAAGTTGGATATAGTTGATAATAGGGAATTTGAAGATAGATATGTAGGTATTAAAGAAGGGGACTATGATGTTTATAGAAAATATAGCGAAAAGTATAGTCCTATGGAGTTTGGAAGTTATTATGGAGAAATTGATGATAACACATTATGTTTTTTAGGTCATGACAGGAGTGATAAAAAATCTCCTCTTAAGTTACTTATAGTTAATAAAGTCAATAATGAAGAGAAACTCTATGATATATTTTAATAGACTATTGACTATGATATGTTTAAGTGTATAATTTATTTAAATGCAAGGAAAAGGAAAGTACTTTTAAAAATACTTTTACAGAGAGTTTCTATTTGGTGAGAAGAAGCGAAGGATATTAAAAGGAAAATGGCCTTGGAGTAGTGCACCGAGATTTCTTTAAGAATTTAAGGCTGCAACGGGTTCACCCGTTATAGTGATAGAGTATAATCAAGCTTAATTGACGTACTTGAGAAGATTTATAAGGTGACTTATAAATGAAATAGGATGGTAACACGAAGTTTTTACTCTCGTTCCTAAGAATTAAATTCTTGGGAACGGGAGTTTTTTATTTTGTAATTTAAAGGAGGAGTTAAAGATGAAAAATATTTTTATTGGAGGAGCATGGCCATACGCTAATGGATCTTTGCATATAGGACATATTGCGGCACTATTACCAGGAGATGTTTTAGCAAGGTACTATAGAGCGAAGGGAGATAAGGTTTTATATGTTTCAGGTAGCGATTGCCATGGAACACCTATAGCAATTAGAGCCAAAGAAGAAGGTGTAGAGGGACGTGATATAGCAGACAGATATCATGAGGAATTTAAAAATTGTTTTGATAAGCTGAAATTCTCTTATGACTATTATTCAAGAACTGATGATAAATTTCACAAAAATGAGGTTCAGAATATTATAAAGGTACTCTATAATAAGGGGTATATATATGAAAAAAACGTGGAGCAAATATATTGTGAAAAGTGTGATCAATTTTTGCCAGATAGATATGTGGAAGGAATATGCCCTAAATGTGGAAATAAGGCAAGAGGAGATCAGTGTGATAGTTGTGGAAGTTTATTAGAGCCTATTGAATTATTAAATAGAAAATGTAAGTTATGCTCTAATGAACCTATAATTAAAAATACAAAACAGCTATATTTTGCTTTGTCAAAGTTTCAAGATGATATTAAAACTAATCTAGAAAATACAAAAGAAAACTGGAGATTAAACGCAATAAATAACACATTGAGATATTTAAAGGAAGGATTAAAAGATAGAGCAATTTCAAGAGATTTATCATTGGGAATAGATATTCCTATAGAAGGATATGAAGATAAAAAAGTTTATGTATGGATTGATGCAGTGCTGGGGTATTTTACGGCAAGTAAAAAATGGGGGAAAGAAGGCGGGGAAGACTGGGATAAATTCTGGAATGATGAAGCACTTGCCTACTATATCCATGGGAAAGACAATATTCCTTTTCATTCTATTATATTACCTGCATTAATAAAAGGTATAGGTTATGAGAAACTTCCAGATAGGATAATTTCTAGTGAATACATGACATTAGAAGGTAAAAAGATTTCTACAAGCAATAATTGGGCGGTATGGGTACCTGATATAATTGATAGATATAAGTCAGATACTTTAAGATATTTTTTCTTTATAAATTCACCTGAAAAAAGAGATTCTGATTTTTCTTGTAGAGAATTTGTAAACAGTAATAATAGTGAACTTTTAGGAGCTTATGGAAATCTAGTAAATAGAACCTTAGTATTTGTTAAAAAGTATTTAGAGAATAAAATACCTAATGGAAAACTAAATGACTCCATAGAAACTAAAATAAAAAATCTATACAAAAATATAGGTGATAGTATAGAAAAAGGAGAAATAAAAGTTGCCATAGGGAGAATTTTTGACTTTATAAGAAGTATTAATAAGTACTTTGATGAGGAAACCCCTTGGATAACTATAGATGAAGATAAAGAAAAGTGTGAAGAAAGTATATATAATTGTTTGTTTTCAATAATAAATATAGCTAATTTACTTCATCCATTTTTACCAGAGTCTTCTGAGAAGATAAAGAGTTGGTTTTCAACAGAAGAGCTTCAATCATCTTGGAATATATTAAATATTGAAGGTGGAAAAGAAATTGGTGAGTTTGAAATTTTATTTCCGAGAATAGACAAAAAAGTAATTGAAGAAGAGAAACTTTGTTTATTATAAACCTTAAATGTTAAGAAAATTAATAATACCTATAAAAGCCCCGTAATTGTTATTTAAAGAATAAAGACATATATGCTATAATATATAAAATAATAAAATTGGGGGGCTTTTTATGAACTATCAAATTGCAGGAATAATATTTGTATTAGTAGCTTTTTTAGGCGGGATTTTTGTTTTTAAGAATAGGAAGAACATGCCTAAAGCTATAAATGGACTTAGAAGAGAAAAATATGAGATTATAGATGAAGTAAAGCTTAATAATGTTATGATTTGGCAAAGTATTTCAGCCAGCTTATGCAGTCTTCTTATTGGAGTAGCTTGCATCTTTATATCAAATAGAATAGTTATTATGATGGCTACTTGGATTTTGATAGGAAGTATTTTATTTTTTAATTATAGAGCAAGAAAACATATTAAAATAATAAAATAGGAATATAGAAATATATTATGTAATATGTATATAAAGAAAAAAGTAAAAGGAGATGGTTTTAGTGAAAAGGGCAATAAGATATTTAGTTATGACGTTTATGATTTTTTGCTTATCCTTTTTAATATTAAAACCAACTAATGAGGAATCTAAAATCAAATCAAGAATAACTTATAAGTCTTACGAAACTCAAGATGAAGGAAAAGATAATAACATTTCAGAAGTTATAGATAATACAGATGGAAGAGTAAAAGATATACCAGTACCAAGTCCAAACCAATCATTAGGGGCTCAGACCTTGCCTATACCAAATCCAAATGAAGAAATAGTAATAAGTGAGCTGAAATTTACAGATAATTAAAAGTAATCTCTATAACCTAATTTGTTATAGAGATTATTTGCTACTAAGTTGTTTTTAATATGCCTTTTTTACGTTTTATTTCAATAAAGATGATTGTAATAATAGGTATAATTATTTGAAAAGGAATTACGTAAAATTTATATACTACAGTAGCCCAATTAAGCATTTCCATTGTGCTATCAAAAATAAAATATGCAAAATAGCTCATTAATAAACTGGTTGGAATAACTATGGATTTATAGCTTTTAGTATTAAAAAGTTTACTTATCCCTTTACAGGTAGCTATTAAGCATACACTTATTTTAACAAATATTGAAGCAACTAAAACAATAGATACTGTTACTTCCATTCGCTCAAAAAAGTCCCCTATATGAATTCTTCCTACAGCAATATAAGAAGGGAAATATAGTGAGGATAATACGTTATTACCTATAAGAACTATATTTCTTATCTGGACTATAGAAATTATAACACCACCTATTAATAAAGCTGAGAATAGTATTTTG
The DNA here is from genome assembly GCF_022324845.1 of Clostridium sp. YIM B02506. Classification (NCBI taxonomy): domain Bacteria; kingdom Bacillati; phylum Bacillota; class Clostridia; order Eubacteriales; family Clostridiaceae; genus Clostridium; species Clostridium sp. YIM B02506. The sequence goes on along the minus strand of NZ_JAKGTG010000002.1, from coordinate 148,907 downwards.
TAAGGGGAATTTTTTTTCTTTAAAGAACTAAAAACTCCTAAAAAAACTATAGATTCTGCAAATGGAAAGGTGAAAGCTGAAAAAGCACCTTTAAGCACAGGAAGTAATCCATTACCTAAGATTGGTTTAATATAATTAAAATGTGATTGTGGGATGGATAAAACTTGAATGATTAACAATACAATTACACATATGATTAAAAGAACTTTAGAACTTCTGCCAAGGACTTCAATACCATATTTGGCACTTAATATACATAATACATTTATGAACAAGATAGAAACTATAGATGGAGTTTCTGGAAAGGCAAGAGTATTCATAAAGTCTCCAAAGTTACGTAAAACTAAAGTTCCCAAATGAAAGAAGTACCAAGTGTATATTATACAAAAAAAGTTTCCTATCCATTTACCAAACACTATAGTTAATATATCAAAAAAATCTTTTCCTGGGAAAAGAGATAAAATTCTAGCATAAATAAATATTACAGGAATAGAGAGTACAATAGCAATTAATATAGAAATCCAACTGTCATTTTTCGCCTCGCTAGCAGTTCCTAATATTGCAATACTCCCCAAGAAAAATAAGGTTACTATACTAAACCCTTGGCTATCAGAAATTGTTTCTTTATTCATTATTAAATCCTTTCAACAATTAATTTAACTAGTTGTTCTAATGGTCTAGATGGACTAGGAATTTTTATTCTTAGGGTTATTAAAACCGATATAATTAAGGATAAGGTTAATATAACTGTGCTAAGATAAAAGTCTTTTTTAAGTCCTTGCTTATAAAGAGGAATTTGATCATTTAAAAATATCAGTATATAAGCTGAAAAAATTACTATTAACACTTAATCACCTACTTTTATTGGTTTAGATGTAACTGCACTATTTTTTATATTAACTTTTGAATTAACTGATATAGTCAACGTTTTAAATGTTTTATCCCAATCATCTTTTACATCATTCCAAGTAGCTGGATTATTTTCATATAGTTTTGCACCAAAACCTAAAATATCAGCACCATATTCAGATTGAATTCTTTTTATTGAAGAATAGATAGACTTTTGAAGCATATCAGATAATTCATTTTCCAATTCACTTTTACCCTCTTCAGTATAAAATTCATAATCGGATTGTATTTCATCCAAACTTACAGTTGTATCGGTATATATATTAAACTGTAAATTTCCCTTCTCAACACTTGGTTTTATTGTAGTTTTATTTTTGAATATCTCAAAAGTAACAGGAGATTCACTTTCTTTATCTAAAATCAGCAATCCTCCCTTAACCTTATCTTTAGCAAACAATATGTTTTTTGTAGAATTCTCATCAATACAGCCTATAAGTTTATCTTTAGAAAAAATTGCAGAACCATCTACTTGAAGTATATTATCATCATTGTTTTTATTGATTTTTACTGTTGGAAGCCATGTGCTCAAACCATCTTGAGCCAATGTATCAAGTATATCCCATAAGTCTACTACAGGAACATTGGATAAGGTATCTTCGTTTTTTAGAAGCTTTGATAATTCAAAAGATGTATAATTTTCTGTTACTGGTTTTGATTTTAAAACTTCTTTAGCTGTATTTTCTTTTGAGACTAATATATAAGCATCTGTTCTTGTTTCAGCATCTCTACTATACAAATCAAGTATTGCAGAAATACCATCTCGTGCGATATCTTCACTTATAATTATGCTTTTTGAGTGACTCCAATATAATTTTTTTCCAATAAGAGATATCATGTTTCTACTAATTTCGAACATGGTATCACCAGAAAGGGTTATATATTTGGAGTGCATATTTATGTCCTTTCCTTGTTGTATGTCAATTAGTTCAACTGTAACTTCATATTTTCCATCAGCACCACCTTTATCAATAGCAACACCAGAAACTATGGACATATCGTTTATTTCTCTGTAATTCCAGCAACTACTTAAGTTAGTAGAAATAAAAATAAAGAGTAACAAAATATAGGTTTTTTTATTTATCTTCATCGCCATAACCTGTTTTCCTTTTATTTTTCATACTTAATTTTGAACCAATAATATATTGTTTTACGCCCATATACCACCAGGGAGCTCTAACAACTGAATCTCTTATGTTTTGAAATTTTATTGAACCAACCCTAGTCATATAAGGAACTCCAAAAGAATATATACTCATTAAGTATATAAGCGTAGATATAAGTCCAATTATATATCCATACATGCCAAATAATGATGCTAATATTAAATAAAAGAATCTTAAAAAGATAGCAGCTCCTTTTACTCTAATATTTAAAAGTCCACATATACCGGTTAATCCTACAACAATAACCATAGGAGCGCTAACTATTCTAGCTTCTACAGCTGCTTGACCAAGAACAAGACCACCAACTATGCTAACTGCCTGACCCATGTTATTAGGTATTCTTTCGCCAGCTTCTCTGAGGATTTCAAAAACTATCAGCATAACAAAAGACTCAACAACTGTTGGGAAAGGTACTCCTAATCTTGCAGCAGAAATACTTATTAATAAAGGAGTAGGTATCATTTCTTGATTGTAAGTTACAAAAGATAAATAGATTGCAGGAATACTTATGGATAGAATAAAACCTAAAATTCTTAACAATCTATTGAAAGACATAAATACAAAGTTGTTATAATAATCCTCATCAACTTGAAAATATTCAATAAATAAAAAAGGTAATGTTAAAACAAAAGGACTACCATCTACAAAAACAGCAATTCTTCCCTCAAGTAACTTTCCTGCAACTGCATCAGGTCTTTCAGTGCTGTTTATAGTTTCAAAGGGCGATAATGGCAGGTCATCTATGATTTCTTGGATATATTGAGAATCTAACACGCTATTAATTAATATAGAATCAAGTCGTTTTATAAGTTCATTTAAAATTTTATTTGAGGCTATTCCTTCTATGTGACATATGCAAACCCTAGTATTGGTTTCTTCACCAATTTCCCTAAATTGAAACTTTAAATTTGGATTCTTAATCTTTCTTCTTATTAAAGATATATTAGTAAGAAGGCACTCAGTGAATCCCTCTCTTGGACCTCTTAAAACTTTTTCAGAAGTTGGCTCCGTTACTGATCTTGTTTGAAAATTTTTAGAACCTATGATTAAAGCATATTTAGAATTATTTAATAGAAATACAGTATCGCCTTCTAAAATAGAATCTACTATAGAATCAAGACTAGTACATTCTTCTAATTCATTTGAAGTAACAATTTGATTTTTAAATATTTTAAATATATCAGAACCACTGTAATTTGAGAAATCTGATTTTAAAAAAGGACTTATTACATTCTCACTTACAAATTTGTTGTCTACCATTCCATCTATATGAATGATACATCCCTCTATATATCCTAAAGATTCATTTTGAAATATTCTTATTTTTAGAGTACTATCATTTTTAAATAGGTCTTTAATAACTTGTAAATTAGTATGAAGATTTTTAGATAAAGTGTTATTTTGCATAAATTTATCATATCCTTACATCGATTATTATTTGAATTATGGACAAATATAGGAAAAATATTCTTATGTCTTATATATTTAGTAAAATTAAGAAGTTAGTAATTATTATTAATTCAAATATATGGTATAGTTTTATAAAAGAGTAAGAAGGATGGCTGGAGTTGATTTGAAATGTTAGATTTTATATTTGAGTTTCTCTTTGAAATTGTATTTGAAGGAGTGGGGTACTTCATATCAAAACTATTTAAATATAGAATAGTGAAAATTCTATTACTTTCCACGGCAATAGTTCTGTTAAGTGTAGCAATTATTTATCTAATAAATAAATTCATTCTATAAAATGGAATAGGTTAATTGCAACCTAGAGTTGACAGGATGTAAAGTGAAATGTATAGAGATAAAAACTGTAGTGGGGTAGTCTTTAGTTGAGGTGATAATATGAGTTTTGCAGAAAAATTACAAAGTTTAAGAAAAAGTAGTAGTTGAGAAATTTGAGAAGTGGTAGAGAAATAGTAGAGTATTTTGAGAAGTAGTGAAGAACTTTTAAGCTTCTTCACTACTTCTCTATTTTGACATTCCAATAATCATTCCTGATATAAAAGGTATTAACCAAATTATCCAAACAATTATACTGAATTTATGAAAATTGACTTTAGCTTTAACATCATTTTTTACTAATACAAATGTAGCCCAAAGAGCATGGAATAACATTAAAACAATTGCAATTAATCCTGTGATTCCATGAAAATTAAGTTGAAATCCATCTCCAGCTATATTACTCATGAGAGTTGTACCAAGAGTATCAAAACATAGACCTATCCAAAAAACAACTAAGTGCCATTTCTTTAACTCACCTTGAATTTTTTCACTCCATACTCCAATGGTATAAAAAATAAGCGCTGACGTAATAGAAATTATAGCGTAAAGTAACATGATAATCCTCCTTATTTAATCGATATTCATGAAATTATTAGTATTGCACAAGTGAATTGTATACTACTAAATTTATAAAATCAATATAAAAATAGAAAGTTAATATAATATAAACAAATCTACAACCTAACTGTAAAAATATAGTATAATTTAGGTGTTAGCAATTTTAAAAAATATGTGTAAATATTATTTTAAAAGATATATAACTAAAAGGAGGATACCTATGGAACCAAGATGGCTTGATTGGGCTAAAAGGCTTCAGTCTATAGCTCAAGCTGGATTAGAATATTCGAAGGATAAGTATGATGTAGAGAGATTTTATCAAATAAGAGATATTTCAGTTGAGATCTTAGAGGAATATACAGAAACAAGCAGTGAGAAGATTAAGGAATTGTTTTGTAATGAAACTGGATATCAAACTCCTAAAGTTGATATAAGAGCAGCTATTTTTGTTGGGAATGAAATTTTGTTAGTTAAGGAGAGTATTGATGGACGTTGGTCTATGCCTGGAGGATGGGCTGAATCAAATTTATCAGTTAAAGAAAATGCTGTTAAAGAAGTGAAAGAAGAGGCAGGCTTAAACGTAATTGCAGAAAGATTAATTGCAGTATTAGATAGAAGTAAACATATAGATGAAGTTAGTCCTTATGGAATCTATAAGATATTTGTACTTTGTAAGTTAGTAGGGGGAGAATTTGTCCCTAACATAGAAACAGAGGAAAGTGGGCTTTTTAAAGTAGATGACTTACCAGAGTTGTCTACTGGAAGAAATACAAAAGAGCAGATTGAAATGTGTTATAAGGCATATATTGATCCTAACTCTTTTACAATATTTGATTAGTAATTAGAGGTGTTAACATGAATATTAAATTAAGGTTACTTGAAGAATCACATTCAGATAAACTTTATAAATTTGAAGTTGAGAACAGAGACTTTTTTGAAAAGATTCTTCCATCAAGAGGAAATGAATATTATGATATAAACAATTTTAGAAAGATACAAAAGGAGCTAGTTGAGGAGCAAAAAGATGAGTTAGTGTACATGTACTTAATATTTGATGAGTTTGAGAATCTTATTGGCAGAATAAATCTTGTATCGGTAGCAAGAGGAGATATCAATAAAGCTGAACTCGGGTATAGGATAGCTGAAAAATATCAAGGAAAAGGATATGGGAAAAAAGCTGTAGAACTTATTTTGGAATATGCGTATAAAGTACACGATCTACATATGATAGAAGCTGGAACAGCAATAGACAATATTGGTTCTCAAATAGTATTAATAAAAAATGGGTTTGAGTTTTTAGATAGAGTGAAAAATGTAGTAGAGATAAATGGTCAGTGGAAAGATGGTATAAATTTTGTGAAGAGGCTAAGATAGGTGATGGAAGATTTAAGAGCTATAGAAGATATTCCTATGTACAAGGATTGGGTAAAAATTGAACCTGTATTAAAAGGTTTTTCAGAAGATAAAAAGTTTTTTATAGAGGATAAAAATGGAGATAAGTTTTTACTTAAGCTGTTTGAGTATTCAAGTTATGAGAATAAACTTAAAGAATTTAATTTCATGAAGTTGGTTGAAACTACTGGAATAAATATGCAAAGACCAATAGAATTTGGAGTTTGTAATGAAAATAGAAATTCATATATGCTTCTTAGCTGGGTTTCAGGAAGTGATTGTGTAGATGTAATTAATGGCTTTAGTGAGAAATCTCAGTATGAACTTGGAGTAAAAGCAGGGGAAATCTTAAGTAAGATTCATTCTATTCCTTTTAATGAAGATGTAGAAGATTGGGCTTTAAGGTATGGGCTTAAAATAAGAAAAAAGATAGAAGGTTATAGGAATTGCTCAATAAATATACCCGAGGATTTTAAATACATAAAAATTCTAGAAGAAAGTATATGCTATTTAAAAAATAGACCACAAACCTTTCATCATGGAGACTTTCATTTAGGTAATTTAGTGATATCAGAAGAAGGAGAGCTTGGAGTTATTGATTTTAACAGAAGTGACTACGGTGATCCCTGGGAGGAATTTAATAGGAGCATATTTACTTGGCAAGTTAGTATTCCTTTTATGATAGGGCAGATACATGGATATTTTAATAATGATGTTCCAGATGAATTTTTTAGATTGCTTCTTGTTTATATGGTTACAAATGCAATAGGATCAATATATTGGGCCATTCCTTTGGGAGAAGATGAAGTTAATTACATGATAAAAAATGCAGAGGAACTTTATGATGTTTATGATGGATTTAAAAGTTTTAAGCCTAATTGGTATCAAGAAAAAGTAGAATATTAAGTACAATCATGAGCATAATAACCTTATCAAAATATAAAGGAGGTTATTAACATGGTTAAGGGAAGAAAAGCTGATAAAAGCAGAGCGTCAGAGGAACTAGTTTCTATGGAGATAACAGATGATGTTATTCAAACTCATACATCACATACAACTAATAAACCAAAACCTAAATTCCAGAAAAAATCATAAGATTACTATGTGTAGAAGCTATTGTTAAGTAAACAATGGCTTTTTTATTTGACAAATTGTTATAAAATGACAGCCGTGTTATACTTTTTATATTAGGAAGTTAAAGTTAGAAATGGGGGAAGTAAATTGAAATCTTTAGAAACCGATAGATTGATATTGAGACAGTGGAAAGAAAGTGATAGTAAAGATTTATATGAATATGCTAAAAGTCCATTAGTTGGACCTAATGCTGGATGGGCACTACATAAAAGTGAAGAAGAAAGTAAAGAGATAATTAAAATCTTTATTGAAAGTGGAGAAAACTATGCTATTGTTTTAAAAGAAGAAAATAAGGTTATAGGTGGAATTGGACTTCATGATAGAAAGCCAGATGAAAGTTTGATGTACTTAAATCAAAGAGAAGTAGGATATGTTCTTAATCCTAAGTACTGGGGAAAAGGAATTGTTCCAGAAGCTGTTAAGTGTCTTATTGAGTATGGATTTAATGAACTAGAGTTAGATTTAATATGGTGTGGACACTTTGACTATAATACTAACTCAAGACGAGTTAACGAAAAGTGTGGATTTAAATATAGATTTAAGGTTGATGAAACTATGGAGGCACTTAATAAAGAAGTTACTATTTGGTATTATTGCATATTTAAATTAGATTACGAGTTAGGGAAAAGGTGATTGTAATATGGATAAAAACTTAGTAGGAAGATGTGGTACATACTGTGGAGTATGTGATTGGAAAGAGAAAACTAATTGTCCAGGTTGTCAAAGATGTAATGGAAAACCATTTTGGGGTAACTGTTCAGTTGCAGAATGTTCAATTGATAAGAACTATAATCATTGTGGAGAGTGCTCTAATTTGCCATGTGATAAATTAGTTGGAGCCTATAATAGTAAAGATCACGGTGATAATGGAGAGAGATTAATAAATCTAAAAAATTGGACAAAAGGGAATACTACTTATTTAAAAGTAAGGACATTAAATACAGAAGAAAGTTAGGAAGAAAAATACATGAAGAAAACAATAGGAATATTAGCCCATGTCGATGCTGGAAAGACTACTTTTTCTGAGCAGATACTTTTTCACGCAAAGAGCATAAAAAATAGAGGAAGAGTTGATCATAAAAGCTCCTTTTTAGATAGCCACAATATAGAAAAAGATAGAGGAATAACAATTTTTTCAGATCAAGCTGTTTTTAATTACAATGAATCTACCTATTATCTTATAGATACTCCAGGACATATCGATATTTCCCAGGAAATGGAGAGAGCCATAAAGGTTATAGATTATGCCATATTAATTATTAGTGGAGTTGATGGAATACAAGCTCATACTGAAACTGTTTGGGAGCTTCTTAGAAAAAATAAAGTACCAGTTTTCTTTTTTATAAATAAAATGGACAGAGAAGCTGCAGATATTGATAGAGTGTTAAATGAAATCAAAACTAATCTAACTAAAGATGTATGTTTAATATCAAAAGAGTTTGAAGATAACAGTATAAGTGAAGAGTTAGCAGAGTTTGTAGCAGAAAGAGATGAGAAGCTATTAGAAAAGTATCTAGATGGTGAATATGATGAGAAGTTGTGGTTAAGTTCTTTAAAGAAACTTATAAAAGAGAACAAAGTTTACCCATGTTTAACTGGGTCTGCCCTACAAGATGTAGGAGTTGAAGAGTTCTTAGCTAAGTTTGACTTACTAACTTATACAGAGTTTGACAAAGATGAAGAGTTAAGTGCACTAGTTTACAAGATTAAGTATGATGAACAAGGTAGTAGAGTAACTTTCTTAAAAGTTTTAAGTGGAACTTTAAAGGTGAGAGACGAGTTTAAAACTAAAGATGGAGAAACTTACGAAAAAGTAAGCCAGATAAGAGTTTATAGTGGAAGTAAGTTTAAAACTGTTGATGAAGTTCATGCTGGAGATATCTTTGGAGTAACTGGTCTTAGTAGTTTTAAAACCGGTGAGGGAATTGGGACTTTAGTAGATAATGCTTATTATGAGATGGTACCCACATTAAAGTCTAAAGTTATATTTGATAAAAAGTTAAACATTAAAGAAGTTTTAAATAAGTTTAAAATCTTAGAAGCAGAAGATCCATCACTTAATGTAGTTTGGGATGAAAAACTACAAGAAATTCAACTTCATATAATGGGTGTAATTCAACTAGAAATATTGAAACAAGTTTTGGAAGAGAGATTTGATTTAAAGGTTGAGTTTGGACCATGTGAAATTCTTTATAAAGAAACAATAGTAGAAGAAACTATAGGATATGGGCACTTTGAACCATTAAAACATTATGCAGAAGTACACTTAAAATTAGAACCTTTAAAAAGAAATGAGGGAATAAGGTTTGAGAATAAATGTCATGCAGATGATATGACAGTAGGAAATCAAAACTTAGTAAAGGTACATATATTTGAAAAAGAGCATAGGGGGATACTGACAGGTTCACCTATAACTGATATAAAAGTAACTTTACTTACTGGAAGAGCACACAATAAACATACAGAAGGTGGAGATTTTAGAGAAGCTACCTTAAGAGCATTAAGACAAGGATTAGAAAGTACAAAAAATATAATACTAGAGCCTTATTATAGATTTAAAATAGAAGCACATTTAGATTATATGGGGAAAATATTATCAGATATACAAAGATTAAATGGTACTTTTGAAGCTCCTGATATAAACCTTGATAAAGTGATAATACTAGGAAGAGGACCAGTAGCAACTTTTATGAACTATAACATTGAGTTTGTTGCAATTACAAAAGGAAAAGGTAAGCTTAACTTAATATTTGATGGATATGATGTATGTCATAATGAAGAAGAGGTAATTGAAAAAATAGGGTATAACAAAAATGCTGATATTGAGTATACATCAACCTCAGTATTTTGTTCAAAAGGTCAAAGCTTTTTAGTGGAAGGTAAGGATGCTAAAGAGTATATGCACATATTAAAATAGATGTTACCTTTAGAAAAAGAATCAAGTCAATATATGCATAAAGTTTTTAATGAAAAAATGTGTAACTGGGATTTTGATAATATTATAAAGTAATGGACATAAAACCACTAAAAGTCAAATTGATTTTTAGTGGTTTTTATTGTTAAATTAAACTTTATATTCAATTTTTTTAATGAATTTAGATAAAAATTTTAATTAATATTATTTGATTGTGTAATAATTTGTCGTATGCTAAAATATCTTTGATACAGAATAAAAATAATTTGATTTAGGAGAATTATATGTTCTTAAAGAATTTTAAAATTGCTCAAAAATTATCATTTGCGCTTGGCTTAGTAGTCATATTTGTACTTGGATTACTAAGTTATATTTACATTAATTTTAATGGACAAAGTAAGGCAATTGATTCAAATGTTGAGAGTTACAATATAATAAGAAAATCGGATCAGATTTTAATTAGTTTATTAAATATGGAAACTGGAGCAAGAGGTTTTGCTTTTACTGGTAGGGAGGAATTTTTAGAACCTTTTAATACAGGAAAGAGTAGTGTCTATAATGAGATTGAAGAGTTAAGTAGTTATACAAGTGATAATACATTACAGCAAACAAGAATAGGTAAATTAAGAAGTGATTTAGACTTATGGATTGACTATCAAAATGGCAACATAATTGAAGCAAGAAAACAAGTTAATACTGGAAACTTAAAACTTGAAGAATTAGTTAAAGAAGCTCAAAAAGGTGTTGGTAAGAACTATATGGACGACATGAGGAGTTCTTTAAAGGAGATTGCTGACAAAGAAGTTAGTGTATTGGAAACTAGAAAAAGCAATCTTGAAGCTACTCAAAAGTTAACCGTATATGTAATTCTAGTTGGAGCTGTTGCAGTAATTTTTGTTTCAGTTTTTATAGGTTTCTTCTTGGCAAGAATGGTTGTAGAACCTGTAACTACAGTAACAGAAACTTTTAAAAGAATATCTGAAGGAGATGCAGATTTAAATGTTAGATTAAATGCAGATTCAAAAGATGAACTTGGGGCTATGGCTAAGTATTTTAATACTTTTATGTTTAAACTAACGGAAATAATGACAGAAAATAGAAATCAAAATTGGATTAAGTCAGGACATGCAGAGCTTACCGAAAATATAAATGGAGAGGTTAATATACCAGTATTAGCCAACAAAGTTATTAATTATATAAGTAAATATGTTGATGCAAAAATAGGAGCTATATATGTTAAAACAGAAGATGGCAACTTTAAGTTAGTTGGAAGTTATGCATATAAGAAACGTAAAAATCTTTCTAACATAGTTAAACTTGGAGAAGGTATAATAGGTCAAGCTGCTTTAGAAAAGCAAAGTATGACAATTAGCAATATACCAGAGGACTATGTATACATAAATACTGGACTAGGTGAAGCAGTCCCTAAAAACATTTTAGTTGTTCCTTGTTTAGACAATAATGAAGTAGTTTGTATAATTGAACTCGGAACTTTTAATGAGTTTAGTGATAAACAGTTAGAGTTTATCGAACAAGTAAGTAATGGAGTTGCAATAGCTGTAAACTCTGCAGAAGCTCAAAACAAACTGAAAGAGCTTTTAAGAAAAACGTTAGAACAGTCAGAAGAACTACAAACTCAGCAAGAAGAGTTAAGACAAAATAATGAAGAGTTAGAACAACAAACTAAGGCTTTAAAAGAGTCCGAAGCTTACATGCAAAGGCAGCAAGAAGAACTTAGAGTTTTAAATGAAGAACTTGAGGAGAGAACTAAGGGATTAGAACTTCAGAAAAAAGATATAACAGCTAAAAATGAAAATTTAACAAAAGCACAAAAGGAAATAGAGGAAAAAGCTAATGCTTTAGAACTTGCAAGTAAATATAAGTCAGAGTTTTTAGCTAATATGTCCCATGAACTTAGAACTCCATTAAATAGTATAATAGTACTTTCACAAATGATAGCAGAAAATAAAGAAAATGGTACATTATCTGAAAAACAACTTGAGTTTGCAAACACTATAAACTCATCTGGTGAAGACTTGTTAAAACTTATAAATGATATATTAGATATTTCTAAAGTTGAAGCAGGTAAGTTAGAGTTGAACTTAGAAGTCATCAGTTTAGCAGACTTAGTGAAATATGTAAAACAATCTTTTGCTCCATTTGCAGAGAAAAAAGGATTATTTTTTGATGTTGAAGTTGAAGATGGATTAGAGTTAGAAATAATGGCAGACTATCAAAGACTTCAGCAGATATCTAACAATCTTTTATCTAATGCATTTAAGTTTACTCATAAAGGTGGAGTTACTTACTCTATAACTTCAAGCAAAACTAAAAAGTCTGATGAGCATAATTACTATATAGATATAGCAGTAAAAGATACAGGAATAGGAGTTGCATCTGATAAAACAGAACTTATATTTGAGGCATTTAAACAATCAGATGGAAGTACAAGCAGGAAATATGGTGGAACTGGACTAGGATTATCTATATCAAGAGAGTTTGCAAAACTTATGAATGGAGAAATAACTGTAAAGAGTTATGAAGGCATTGGAAGTACCTTTACCTTGACTTTTGAGGCAAAGAGAGTTAAAACTCATAGTGAAACTAGTACACAAGTAAGTAAACTTAGAGAAGAAAAAGAAGTGAAAATCTTAAAAGATGAGTTTAAAAAACTTTTGATTGTAGAGTCAGAAAAAAACTCGAATATAGAACAAATATTAGAAGGTAAAGAGATACTTATAACAACTGTAAAAAGTGGGGTAAAGTCATTAGAACTATTGGAAAATGAAAACTTTGACTGCATGATATTAGATTATGAAGTAAAGGATATGAACCCTTTGAATTTCCTGATGGAACTAAAGCAAAGAGAACTTATAAACTTCCCTATAATAATTTATACAGGAAAACAATTAACAAGAGATGAAGAAGAGAAGCTACAAAGGTATACTGAAAGTATTATTATAAAGGGTGCCCGTTCTAGCGAAAGATTAGTTTCAGAAGTTAGTTTATTCCTTCAAGAAACTGATATAGAAATGAAAAATATAGAAATAGATGAAATGCAATCAGCTGCAGAAGAAGATGGTTTTAAGAATAAAAAAATTCTAATAGTAGATGATGATATGAGAAATGTATTTGTACTTACTAGCGTATTAGAAGAAAAAGGTCTTAAGGTAGTAGTTGGAAGAAGCGGAAGTGAAGGAATAAAAAAACTTAATGAAGAAGGTAATATTGATTTAATTTTAATGGATATAATGATGCCTGACATGGACGGATATTTGGCAATTAAAGAAATTAGAAAAGATTTAAAATTCACAAGAACACCTATAATAGCAGTTACAGCAAAATCAATGAAAGAAGATAGGCAAAAGTGTATTGAAGTAGGAGCAGATGACTATTTAACTAAACCTATAGATGTTCCTAGACTTATTTCTCTATTAAGGGTGTGGCTGTATAAATGAGTAATGAGGAATTAAAAGAAAAAATTGATAATGAAGATTTGGAGATAGCTTTATTATTAGAAACAATATATAAGAAATACGGTTATGATTTTAGGGGTTATTCTCCAGCCCATATAAAACGAAGAATTGTTCATAGAATGACTATGGAAGATTTAAAAAATATAAGTGAACTTCAACACAAAGTTATATATGATAAAAAGTTTATAAGCACAATATTAAGTGATTTCTCTATAAATGTAACTGAAATGTATCGTGATCCAAGCTTTTTTAAAAGTTTTAGAGACAAGATTATACCAGTACTTAAGACTTATCCTTTTATTAGAATTTGGCATGCTGGATGTTCAACTGGAGAAGAGGTTTATTCTATGGCTATTCTTCTAAAAGAAGAGGGTTTATATGATAGAGCTCAAATATATGCAACAGATTTTAATAAGGTTGTTTTAAAAAAGGCAAAAGAAGGTATCTATCCACTTGAGAGAATAAAGGAGTATAGCTATAATTATCAAAAAGCTGGAGGGTCATCAACTCTTTCAAACTATTATTTGGCAAGCAATGATTTTGTTGTGTTTGATAAAAGTTTGAGAGAGAAGGTTACTTTTGCAGACCATAATCTTGTTACAGATGGAGTTTTTGGAGAAATGCACGTTATAGTCTGCAGAAACGTATTAATATATTTTAGTAAAGACTTACAGGACAAGGTTACTAAACTTTTTGCAGACAGCTTAATAAGTGGTGGTTTTTTATGTTTGGGTTCTAAGGAAAATATAAAGTTTTCTAAAAATGCAGAAATGTTTAATGATTTTGTAATGAAAGAAAAGATATTTCAAAAAAGATATAGAAGAACAATTTTAGGTTTATAATTTTATAAAATTACTATTAGAGGAGTTTAATGTGAGCAGAAAAAATTACATAGATATATTAATTGTGGATGATAGGCCAGAAAACTTATTGGTATTAGAGAGCATACTTTATAATATGGAATGCAATATTATAAAAGCTACTTCAGGAAATGAAGCACTAAGCTTGATGTTTGATTATAATTTTGCTTTAGTTTTATTAGATGTTCAGATGCCTGAAATGGATGGATTTGAAATAGCTGAACTAATGAGAAGTAATTCAAGAACTCGATTTACTCCTATAATTTTTGTAACTGCAATCAGTAAAGAAAAGAAGTGTATATTTAAGGGGTATGAGGTTGGAGCTGTTGATTATCTCTTTAAGCCTATTGAACCAGTGGTATTACAAAGTAAAGTGAAGTTTTTTATAGAACTTTATAATCAAAACAAAATAATTGAGCAACAAAAGACCTTGCTAGAGATTAAGATAAAAGAATTATCTGAACTTAAGGCAGCAAATTTTAATTTAGAAAATTTATCTTACACAGATGGATTAACAGGAATATCAAACAGAAGAAATTTTGATTCATACATAGAAATGAGCTGGAATAATTGTTTAAACTCCAGTAAACCATTGTCATTAATAATGATGGACATTGATTACTTTAAACTATATAACGATAACTATGGACATATTAAAGGTGATGATTGTTTAAAGGCAGTTGCAAAAGAACTATCCAAAAGTGCAAAAAGGACTTTGGATCTTTCAGCTAGGTATGGTGGAGAAGAGTTTGTTATAATATTACCTGAAACCCATAAGGATGGGGCAGAAATTATAGCTGAAGAGATAAGAAAAAATATAATAAATCTAGATATTCTCCATGAGTCTTCTCCTATATCTAAAAATGTAACCTTAAGCTTAGGAGTAACAACGATGGTTCCTAATAATCAACATACTATATCAGAATTTATAAATGATGCAGATAAGGCTTTGTATGAAGCAAAAAATTTAGGAAGAAATAGGACATGTTTTGTGGATAATTTAAATTAAAAAATAAAGTCTAGAATAACTAGGCTTTATTTTTTTCTATATATGAATCTATTATTTTTCTTGCTATACTCACTCTAGTTGGAAGCTCAGGTAGGTTATCAATATCAAACCAGTCTGCTGAAAGAATCTCAGTTCCATCTTCAACTATTTCGCCACTTTCATATTCGGCAGTAAACCCAACCATTAATGAATTAGGGAACGGCCAAGGTTGACTTCCCCAGTATTTCACGTTTTTAACCTGTATTCCAACCTCTTCTTGGATTTCTCTTTTGGCTGCTTCTTCAAGAGTTTCTCCAGGTTCTACAAAGCCTGCTATAAGGCTGTGCATATTTCCTTTAAAAGATTTGTTGTGAGCTAAAAGGATTTTACCATCTTTTAATACAGCTGTTATTACTGCAGGTGATATTCTTGGATAGTTTATAAATCCGCAGTTTGTACACTTTTTTGCATATTCTTCTTTGATCGTTATAGTAGTACTTCCGCAACAACCACAATATTGATGAGTTTTATCCCAAGTAACAATTTGATAAGCTTTCCCAGCTAAAAGAAAGATATCTTCATATAAGTCATTATATAAAGATCGTAGTTCCTTAAAGTGCATGTTTTCTTTAGGGGATTCTTCTAAATCAACTTCTACTGAATAAGAAGGTTTTCCCAAAAGAGTTCCAAGATATTGTTTTCTAACAATATAAAGATTTAATTCTTCTAGGGTTTTGGTAGAGGGAATACTTACTTTATCGTTAATGAGTTCTACTAAGAGCTTGTTATTGAAAAATATAAACCAATATTTATTAACTTCATCTTCATTTTCAAGTTTAGCTAGTGGTGAATAATTTTTATAAATACTTTCCATATTTGCTACTCCTTAAGTCAAATTTGTATATTATTTTTAAGAATACCACATCGAATTTTAATAATCAAATGTAATAAGATCATGGTATTCTATAGTAGTAAGATTAAAAGGAATCTAATGAAGTTCTATGAACTTTTATTGGAGTAAGGGGGACAAATGGAGAAAATTGAGAAAATTGAGATTAGAAAAATTGAAAATAAAAAGGAAATTCCTTATGATTTACTTTTGTTAGCAGATCCGTCTATGGAAGTAATAGAGGAATATACAACTAGAGGTGATGTTTATGGTGGTTTTATTGGTAACAGTATTATAGGTGCGTATGTACTTATTAAAACTAGACCATCTACCTTGGAGCTTGTAAATATTTCGATTTGCGATGAGTATCAAGGAAAAGGAATAGGTAAATTGTTAATATATGATGCAATTGATAAAGCAAAAATGCAAGGAGTAAAGACCTTGGAAGTTGGCACAGGAAATTCAAGTATAACTCAACTAGCTTTTTATCAAAAATGTGGTTTTAGAATAACTGGAGTTGATAAAGATTTTTTCAAAAAGCATTATGAAGAAAAAATCATAGAAAATGGTATAGAGTGTGTTGATATGATTAGAATGAGTATGGAACTATAAGGAGAAGCAAAAGTGATAATAAAAAGTATCTAGATTAATATTCTGGATACTTTTTTGTTGACAAAAAATAATTATAAGAATATTATTAAGTTATAACTCAATGAGTAAACACTCAATTAAATTAAAGGAAGAAACATATGAAAGAAAATAAAAGAAATGTGCAGAAAGAATTAACTAGAAAGAAATTAATAGAGGTAGCCATAAAACTATTTGGTGATAATGGAATATTAAATACTAAAACCATAGATATATCAAAAGAAGCAGGGGTATCCCACGGAACAGTTTTTTCTCACTTTAAAACTCAAGAGGAGTTATTAGTGACTGTTATTGAAGAGGTTGGGGATAGGATTGTTTCAAAACTTCAAGAGCTCATTGATGTAAATAGCAGCTTAGAAGAGATTCTAAAAGCCCACATAAATGGACTTATGGAATTTGAAAAGTTTTATACAAGGCTCATAATAGAAAGAAGATTGCTGCCTGAAAGTGCTAGTAATATATATATAATAATTCAATCCAGTATATCTTTCCATATTGGGGAAGTATTAAAGAGAGAAATAGCTAAAGGAAAGATAATAGATACACCTATACATTTGTTATTTAATTCATGGGTAGGATTAATCCATTATTATTTAACTAATGGGGATTTATTTACTAAAGATGGATCTATTTTAAATAATTATGGTCAGGATTTAATTAATCATTATATAAAACTAATAAATGTAAAGAAGGGATAAGCATGTATGAGGAGATACTAGATAGAGTAAAAACAGTTGAAAATGGGTTTAAGGAAATTGAAAAAGAAGCTCTTGTTTTAGTTAAGAACAATACTATTGAAGAGAGTTTTAACCTTGGAAAAGAGTTTTATTTATCAGAAATTTATCAAGTTAGGGAACTTGGAGTTTTTATTTTTGGAGAAATTGCTTGGAAGAAAAATGAGGCCTTGGTATTACTAAAAGAGGAAGTAAGCTTAGATGAAAACTGGAGAGTTCAAGAGATATTAGCAAAGGCCTTTGATAAATATTGCTCTTGTGTAGGATATGAAAAAATATTACCTGTAATTAAAGATTGGCTTAAAAGTGATAGAGCAAATGTTAGAAGGGCTGTTACTGAAGGATTAAGGATATGGACAGGAAGAGATTATTTTAGGGACCATCCAAAGGTAGCAGTAGATTTACTTTCAGAACTTAAAGAAGATGAAAGTGAATATGTTAGAAAATCTGTAGGAAATGCCTTAAGAGATATAAGTAAAAAACATACTTCTCTCATAATAGAAGAACTTAAAACTTGGGATATTTCTAATAAACATATAAATCAAGTTTATAAACTTGCAAATAAATATATAAAAGATAGGGGACTTTAACATGAATAATTATGATAATTTTTTTCTAGGTGTAAAAGATCTTAAGGAAGCAAAAAAGTACTATGGAGAAACTTTGAGATTAAAACTTAAGTTTGATTTCTCTAATAAAGGAATGATGGCTTTTAATGTAGGTGATGAAGAACCTGCAATTATACTAAAAGATGAAAACATATTTAAAAACATTAAACCTACTATATGGTTTGAAGTTGATAATATTCAAGATATTTATAAAGAACTTAAGGAAAAAGGGGTTAAATTTTTATCAGAACCCTTTGAAATAGGTACTGGAGTAGCAGTCGAGTTTGAAGATCCTTTTGGAAACAGATTAGGAATAACCGATTATGTAAAAATGAATAAATAAGAGGTGAAAATATGAAAAAATGTATTGCTTGTGGAATGCCATTAAAACATAAAGAGGACTTTCCAAATGAAGATGAAACTAAAGATTATTGTAAATACTGCTCAAAAGAAGATGGCTCTATGCAGTCTTATGATGAAAAGTTAGAGTCTTTAACAAAATTTATAGTTAATACTCAAGGGTTAATGGAAGAAGTCGCAACCTCAGCAGCAAAATCCATGATGGAGAAACTTCCAGCTTGGGCAAATAGATAAATAAAAAATGATGCTAGTATAAATAGCATCATTTTTCATATTAGAATTTATTATAAAAAACTATTTCAGAAAGTTCTTTCCTAGTTGTATGCATAGGGCTAGGTTTTGAATCCTGACTTGGATATCCTACTGGAAGTATACTTATTGCTTCTAAATTATCAGGAATATTATAGGCTTCTTTTATTGCAACAGGGTCAAAGAAACCAACCCAAGTACTTCCAAGACCAAGTTCATGAAGTTGAAGCATCATGTGGGTTGTTATAATACTTGCATCAATATCACTTGAGGATTTACCATCAAACTTAACACGCTTCCAAGAAGTTTCTGTATCAACACACACAACTAATGCAAGTGGTGAATTGAAATGATAAGTAGTGCAGGATTTTAATTTCTCTAAAGCCTCATCACTTTCAAGTACTAGAATTCTCTGTGGCTGGCGATTTGCAGCAGTTGGAGCTAATCTAGCTGATTCAAGTATTAAATCTAGCTTTTCTTTTTCAACCTTTTTTGAATCAAAACTTCTAACAGAATATCTTTCTTTTACTAACTCTACAAAATCCATAGAAATACCTCCCTTTTTTATTTTATTATAAATTATAGAAAGCTTATTTCCAAGTTATGCTTGCAGATTTTCTTGGTACAGTTCTCTTATAAGTGACACTTGGATATCCTATAATCATACATGTAACAACTTGTTTACCTGGTTCTATATTAAGAAAATCTAAAATTTCTTTGCTGTTTTGAGAAGCTCTTACAAAAAATCCGCTAAAGAAGGTTCCAAGACCTAAAGCATTTGTCATTAATTCCATATTTGAAGATGCTAAAGCACCGCTAACATCTGAATTAGCTGTAACAACTATTACTGATGGTGCATTAAAGAATATTTTATCATTTTTAGGATCTTGTTTGTAATTAGCATACATGTCTAACCACATCTGAGCATATCTCTTATATCTTGACATCTCAGGTGATGGATCATTTAGCATGTTTTCACCTATTACTTTTAAGCTTTCAAAAGTCATATCTTTAAGTGTTTTTAGGTTTTCACCTCTTATAACAGTATAAGAAACATCTTGAAGATTGCTTCCAGTTTGAGTAAATCTTCCAGCTTCAATTATCTTTATAAGCTTGTCTTCTTCAACTTCTTTATCTTTAAATTGTCTTATAGTTCTTCTATATTTAATAAAATTCAATAAGTTATCAGAACTTAAAGAAAAATCCTCAGAAGAAAATTCTTTTACTTCATCCATATCATAGTCATCGGTAGATACAGCTGCCTTTGGGCATACAGCTATACAATGTCCACATTTCATACAAGTTACATTATTAATTTTAGCTTTTCCATCCACCATTTCTATATCTCTTGGAAAACAGTCTTTAACACATAGACCACAGCCTATACATTTTTCAGCATTTACACTAAACATATAATTCACTCCTCTTAATGGTTTTTAACAAAATGATTATAGCACTAAAATATAAGTTGTGTCCAATTTAATGTGAAGAAACAAAGCAATATTATACAAGAAACCATATAATTTTTATGATAAACTTAGGCCATGAAATTGAGAAAGGAAGTTTTAAAAAGTGAAAAATGAAATAAGAACCATAAAATACGATACAGAACTTAATATAGAGGCTTATAGCTTTAAAGGTATAATGCAGAAGTTTCCGAATCACTTTCATGATTGTTATGTTATAGGATTTATAGATAGCGGTAGGAGAAGCTTAGAGTGTAAAAATAAAGAATATATAGTCGAGCCAGGAGATATAGTTGTGTTTAACCCAAAAGATAATCATGACTGTGAGCAGATTGATAATAAAACCTTAGATTATAGGTGCATTAATATCAAAATTGAAGTTATGAGAAAAGTTGCTTTTGATATTACTGGGAAAGAATATACCCCTTATTTCAATAAAACAGTTCTATTTCATAGTGAACTATCGTCATCCTTAAAGGAACTCCATTCTATGATTTTTAGTGAAGAGAAGGATTTTAAAAAGGAAGAACTTTTTTATTTTTTAATTGAGCAATTAATTGAGGAGTTTACAGAGCCAGTACCTGTATTCAAGCTTGACAATATAAGTCGCGAAATTGAAATGGTTTGTGAGTTTTTAGAAAATAATTATACAAGGAATATAACTTTAAATGAATTAAGTGATTTAGTTAAATTAAGTAAATACTATCTTCTACGTTCTTTTACTAAACAAAAAGGAATTTCTCCTTATAGTTATTTAGAAACAATAAGAATAAACAAAGCAAAACTATTGTTAGAGAGCGGAACATCAATAATTGAAACTGCTATGGAGACAGGCTTTGTAGATCAAAGTCATTTTTCAAAGTTCTTTAAAAATTTTATAGGTCTTACTCCAAGGCAATATATGAAGATATTTACTCAAAATGATAATGAAGGAGCAAGGTATGATAAAAAATGAAAATACAAGAGGGCATTTACTTGCACTTATTACAATAATAATTTGGGGGACTACATTCATTTCTACTAAGGTACTTTTAGAAGAATTTTCACCTGTAGAAATATTATTTTTTAGATTTATTATAGGCTATTTTGTTCTCTTAGTGGCATATCCTAAAAAACTTAAGCTAATTGATAGAAAACAAGAGTGGTATTTTATATTTGCAGGAATAACTGGAGTTACCTTGTACTTCTTACTAGAGAACATAGCATTAACCTATACACTTGCTTCTAATGTGGGGGTTATAGTTTCTATAAATTCATTTTTTACAGCTTTACTTGCACACTTTTTCTTGAAAAAAGAAAAATTAGAACCGAGATTTTTTAAAGGATTTGCAGTTGCTATGATAGGAATATTATTAATAAATTTCAATAGTAGTAAAGTTCTTATGCTAAATCCTCTAGGTGATATATTAGCTGTTTTTGCAGCAATTGTTTGGGCTGTATATTCTACATTAATAAAGAAAATAAGTGAATTTAAATATAATATTATATTAGTTACGAGAAAAGTGTTCTTCTATGGAATAATATTTATGATGCCTGCTTTGTTTATTTATGACTTAAAAATTAATTTAAATAGGTTCTCTGAACTTAATAACTTGCTTAATATTCTATTTTTAGGAATAGGGGCATCAGCTTTATGTTTTGGAACATGGAACTATTGCGTAAAAGTGTTAGGAGTAGTTAAGACAAGTGTCTACATTTATCTAGTTCATATAGTAACTCTCCTGACTTCAGCCATAATATTAAAGGAAAAAATAACGTTTTTATCTCTTTTAGGTACAATTATTACTTTAGGAGGATTGGTTATTTTAGAGAAAAAGGATAGAAATATGCCTTTAGATGAGAAAGTAAGTGAGGCGTAAAAATCTATTTCTACAAATTTTAACAAACCCCATGAGATTATAAGTGTAGTTGTGATATTATAAAAAGAGTATCATAAATTACAGGAGGTAGGATATGGAGTTTGATATTTATAAGCTTGCTGATAATTATAAATTAACTGAAGTTGAGAGGCAACTACTCGAATATATATTAAAAAATATAGATAAGGTATTAAATATGGGAGTAAGAGAAGTGGCGAATATTAATTATACTTCTACTGCCACCATAATTAAATTATCAAAAAAATTAGGATATACGGGCTACACTGATATGGTGTATAGGCTCAATTTTATTATTAAAAACCAAAAAAAGAATCAGGATAGAACTTCAGATATTACCAGTTTCATAGATGAGATTGAGAAGGAAAAGATAGATGGCTTTATAAAGATGCTTGTAAAACATAGAAATAATATAATTCTTATAACAGCTACTGGTTTTTCAGATCCTGTTGCAGAATTTTTTTGGAGAAAGCTTTTGGTTTTAGGATTTAAATGTATAAAGACTAATGCTTATGGCGTATATGACAGCAATCAGATTGGAGGTTCTTTAGTTATAGGTATATCTAAAAGTGGTGAAACAGAGAGTGTAACAAAGGTTATAGATTATGCAGTTCATAATAATTTGGAGGTAATAACTTTTACAGGAAGACCTATTGACTATATGGCTAAAAAATCAACTCTCCATTTTTCAGTATTAGATGATAAACAACTGGATGATAGAAATATTACTGCAAACTATTTTTATGCAAGGGTGATGATAATAATAGAATATTTACTAGATAAAGTGATGAAAGCTTTATAATGTAAGTAAAATAGCCGTTTGAGAAGGGATTTCTTAGACGGCTATTTTTAATCTGAAAAGGTAAACATGTTTACTTTTTGGTCAACATGTTACTGAAAGGGTGAAAACTATTAACAAGCTAATTTAATAATGTTATTCTAGGTTCAAGGTAATTACCAGAGATAAAACTTAATAAGTAGATAGAGGAGAAGATTTAAATGAAGGATAAGATTCTTAACAGTATGCAAAAGTTTGCCAAAGCTATGATTGGCCCGGTCTTATTTTTACCAATAGTGGGAATGTCTATCGCATTAACTGCTGTTTTTACTAATACAACCTTTGTTACTGAAAAGGGAGTAATTTGGACAATAGGAAAATTCTTTAATGGAATGCTAAATCCTATTATGGGGAACTTAAGTATTCTATTCTGTGTAGGAATAGCTATGGGAATGGCTAAAAAGAAGAAAGCAGAAGCTGCTTTTGTAGCGCTTATGTCTTATATATTATTTTTAGGTGCAAATAGTAAATGGTTAGAGTTATCAGGAAAATTAATCAAAGGAGATACAGCAGGTGCTTTATATGGAACAGGTCAAACTATTCAACTTGGTTTCCATGTGACGGATATGGGCGTCTTCTTAGGAATGATTTTAGGTGTACTTATTGCATTAGTCCACAACAAATATGGTAGCAAAGAGTTTAAGGGTGCTATGGCTCCTTATGGTAACAGCAAACTTGTATTTGTTGGAATGATTCCAGTAGTTGCAGTATTTAGTATATTGGCTACTTATGTTTGGCCAACTATTGCAAATGGAATAACAGCTTTAACAGGTTTTATGAGTTCAGCAGGTTCTTTAGGGGTGTTTGTATACGGATTCTTAAATAGATTCTTAGTTCCAACAGGATTACATCACTTAATTTGGTCACCATTCCTTTATTCAGCAGTGGGAGATCAGATGATAATAAATGGTGAAAATGTAATAGGTGCAAAACCAGTATTCTTAGCATTACTTAATGATCCAACAATAACTATGATGCCTGATTCAGCAAGATTTTTAACTTACGGTTTAGTTAAAACCTTTGGAGTTATTGGAGTAGCTTTAGCATTCTACTTTACAGCTAAAAAAGTTAAACGTAGCAACTTAAAGGCTCAATTAATTCCATCAACTTTAACAGCAGTAATTGCAGGTATTACAGAACCACTTGAATTTACATTCATATTTGCTGCACCATTATTATGGTTTGTATATTCAGTT
Source organism: Clostridium sp. YIM B02506 (assembly GCF_022324845.1). Classification (NCBI taxonomy): domain Bacteria; kingdom Bacillati; phylum Bacillota; class Clostridia; order Eubacteriales; family Clostridiaceae; genus Clostridium; species Clostridium sp. YIM B02506. The sequence continues at coordinate 124,863 of NZ_JAKGTG010000002.1, read as the reverse complement.
ATTGATGGATTATTCCAAATGTTTGTTTATATATTCAATGTAAGAGTTTGTGCAACAAATGGTATTTTGGACTTCTTAGTTATAAACTTGCCAGCAGGGGTAGGAAAAACACATTGGCCTATATATGTACTGATAGGACTTGTTGAAATAGTTGTAATATTCTTTGTATTCAAGTTTATGATTGAAAAAATGAATCTAAAAACTCCAGGAAGAGAAGAAGATGATTCTGATGATATTATAGATTTAAATGAAAATGCAGCAGCAGTAAAAAACCAAATGAAGTCAACTTTAGCTCAAGATGAAGCTAAAGAAGATAGAGAAAAAGCTCTTACAATAATAAAAGCTTTAGGTGGAAAAGAAAACATATTAACTGTTGAGAATTGTTTTTCAAGATTAAGAGTAGAAGTTGTTGATAACAGCGTAATAGATGAAAAAACTTTAAAAACTACAGGGGCATCTGGAGTTGTAAGAAAAGGAAATAACATTCAAGTAGTCTACGGTCTTACAATAAATAAAATTAGAACAATTGTTGATGAGGCATTAGAAATAAAAGAATAAAAGTTTAGGAGGAAGTTGAAATGAAAACATTCAAACTAGTAATTGTAGGCGGCGGAAGCACATATACACCAGGTATCGTAAAAAGTTTACTTTCAAGAAAAGACGAATTTAAAATATCCGAGTTAAGATTATACGATATAAATGAGGAACGTCAAAACAAGGTAGGGGTAATAGTAAAAAAAGTTGTTGAGATGTTTGACCCAGAAGTAAAACTTATATTTACTACTAATCCAGAAGAAGGATTTAAAGACGCAGATTTTGTATTTGCCCAAATGCGTGTAGGTTTATATAAATTAAGAGAAGCAGATGAAAAGATTCCACTAAAATATGATGTAGTTGGACAAGAAACCTGTGGACCAGGAGGATTAGCATATGGTTTAAGAACTATATATCCAATGGTTGAGATGATAGATTTCTGTGAAAAATATGCAAGTCCTAACTACTGGATTGTAAACTACTCAAACCCAGCAGCAATAGTTGCAAAAGCTATGCATAAATTAAGACCAAATGCTAGAATTCTTAATATATGTGATATGCCAGTAGCTATTATGAGAAATATGTCTAATATATTAGACTGTGATAGACATGATATTGAGGCAGATTATTTTGGATTAAATCACTTCGGTTGGTTTACTAAAGTAAGAGTAAAAGGTGAAGATAAAACTGAAGAATTAAAAGCTTATGTAAGAGAGCATGGTTATATTCCACCAGACTCCAGAAGTGAAGTTAGACACAATGATGCATCGTGGCTTCATACTTTTGATAATGCTAAGTATATAGCAAGAATGTTCCCTAAATATCTTCCTAATACTTATATGCAATATTATCTATTAAGCGACAGTATAGTTAAGGATGCCGATAAGAATCACACAAGAGCCAACGAAGTTATGGAAGGAAGAGAAAAGAAAATATTTGATGCAGTAGATGAATACAATGCTACTGGAGAAATAGATCTTTCACAGTTCTTTACAGGGGTTCATGGTGAGTTTATTGTTGAAGTAGCTATGAGTTTAGCTTTCGATTTAAGAAAGAGACATTTAGTTATGGTAGAGAACAATGGTGCCGTTAAAAATGTGCCAGATGATGCAATGGTAGAAGTACCAGCATATATAACTAAAGATGGTCCAGAACCAATAAGAGTAGGTGAAATCCCAACTTTCTATAAAGGGCTTATTGAGCAACAAGAGGCTTGTGAAAAGTTAGTAGTAGAGGCAGCTGTAGAAAATTCCTACGAAAAAGCTCTTATGGCATTCACTATGAATAAACCAGTTCCATCTGCTTTTGTAGCTAAACAAATCTTAGACGATATGATAGAAGCAAACAAAGGCTACTGGCCAGAACTTAAATAGAAGGTGTAAATATATGTTTAAAAATTTATTTAAGAAGAAAGATGAAAATGTAATGTATGCTTTTTGTGATGGAGAAAGTTTAGACTTAAGCACGGTTAACGACGAAGTCTTTTCTCAAAAAATGATGGGAGATGGAATCGCAATAAAACCAAGTGACACTAAGGTATATGCTCCTTGTGACTCAGAAATAGTTACAATCATGATGGAAAGTAAACATGCAGTAGGACTTAGAACTAAAGAGGGAATTGAGTTACTAATACATGTAGGAATAGATACAGTAAACCTAAAGGGTGAAGGCTTTAATATTCACTGCAAAGAGGGACAACAAGTTAAAAGAGGAGATTTACTTCTAAGCTTTGATATAAATGTACTTAGAAGAGAAGGTTTAGATGAAACAATAATGCTAATACTTGCAGAACCTAACGGTCATGAAATAAAAAAATACAATGTTGGGGAAACTATGAAGGCAAGTGAAAGTATTTTATTGGAAATAAAATGATATAATAAAGGAAAGAAAAAGAATAAGCTTCACTTCAGGTGAGGCTTGTTCCTTTAGGAGGAGTTTTGAATGAGCGTAGTTGATAGCATACTTGACAACAAAATAGTTGCTGTAATAAGAGGAGATGACAAGGAAGAAGCACTAAACATAATAGAGGGAGCAATAGAAGGTGGGATAAAACTTATAGAGGTAACTTACACAAACAAGGATGCCTCAGAAATCATAAAAAGCCTAGTAGGAAAGTATAAAGATGTAGTTATAGGTGCAGGAAGTGTTTTAAATGTAGACACAGCTAGAGAAGCCATAAAAGCAGGATCAGAATTTGTAGTAGGACCTAACTTCGACGAACTTATAAGTGAGTACTGTACAGAAAAAAATGTAGAATATATTCCGGGTTGTTTCACACCAACAGAAATAGTAAATGCCTTAAACTCAGGTGTTAAGGTTATTAAATTATTTCCTGGGGAAGCACTAGGACCTAGTTATATAAAAGCAATAAAGGCACCAATTAAGAATGTTAAGATAATGGTAACAGGCGGAGTTAATCTTGAGAACTTAAATGAATGGTTAAATAGTGGAGCAGATTCAGTAGGAATAGGCAGTATATTAAATTCCGGAACTAACAATGATAGAACTAAGATAGCTGAAAATGCAAGAAGATTTATGGAGAAGGTAGGGAAATAATATGGGAAAATTTCTTTCAATAGGTGAAATACTTATAAGATTTACTCCAAAGAACTTTGATGTATATGGAAACTCTAACGAATTTGAGTGTTTTTATGGTGGATCAGAAGCCAATATATCTTCAATGCTTTCAGCTTGGGATATAGAAACTTCTATCCTATCAGCTCTTCCAGATAACGATATAGCTAAGAATGTAAAAAGATATTTTAGAGGAGTTGGAGTAGACATAAAGAACATTCTAACTAAGGGAGAGAAGATAGGGTATTACTTCTTAGAGCGAAGTTCAGGAGTTAGAAACAGCAGTGTTATATACGATAGAAAACACAGCAGTTTTTCAGAGTTATCTATAGATGATATAGATATAAATAAAGTGTTAGAAGGGGTAACCTGGCTTCACTTTAGCGGAATAACCTTAGCAGTTGGAGAAAAATCTAGAGAAATAGTAAAAGAAGTAGTAAAGGAAGCTAAAAAGAGAAACATATTTATAAGCATGGATTTAAACTTTAGAAGCAAGATGGCAACCTTTATAGAAGCAAAAAACTATGCAACTGAATTAGCTCCTTTTGCAGATATATGTTTTGGAATAGAGCCAATAATGTTAGATGATAAAGATATAACCATGTTTAATAGAGAAAATGCTACAAAGGAAGATGTGCACAAAAGAATGGAAAAACTTAAAGAAAAGTTTGGTTTTAAGTATATTTTCCATACAGAAAGACAAAACGATAAAGAAGATAATAACACCTACTACGCTTACGCCTTAGGCGGGGAAGAAAAAGCAGAGTCAGTTAAACTTAAAACTAAAATGGTTGAAAGAGTAGGAAGTGGAGATGCCTTTGTATCAGGAGCAATCTATTCAATTATTAAAGAGAAAACTTTAAAAGAAGCCATAGACTTTGGAGTGGCTGCTGCAACTTTAAAATGCACTATTAAAGGTGATAGTATGCTAGTAGATCCAAGGGATGTAGGAAAGATAATATCAGAAAAAAATGCTATAGAGAGGTAAGGTGAAAACTATGTTATATTCTCAAAAGGTAAGAAAGATAGCTCCAGAGATGGATTCTCTAAAAAGAGGAATGGGATGGACTACAGAAGATTTAGAAAAAATGCAGGTAATAGTAGAGAGCACCTATGGTAAAAGCCATCCAGGAAGCGTTCATTTAGATGTAGTGGTAAATGAAGCGATGGAAGAGTTAACAAGCCTAAACATAAAGGCAGCAGACTATTATGCAACAGATATATGTGATGGTCAAGCTCAAGGACATGATGGCATGAACTATTCTCTAGTATCTAGAGAAATAATAGCAGATATGATAGAAATCCATGCAAATACTACAGGCTTTGATGGAGGACTATTTGTAGCAAGCTGCGATAAAGGAATGCCAGGAAACCTAGTAGCGATGTGTAGAGTAAATATACCTTCAGTAGTAATACCCGGTGGAATTATGAATGCAGGGCCTAATCTTTTAACCCTAAACCAAGTAGGAACCTACAGTGCTATGCATAAAAGAGGAGAAATAACTACAGAGCAGTATGATTTCTATAAGGAAAATGCATGCCCAAGCTGTGGAGCTTGCTCTTTTATGGGAACTGCTGCAACTATGCAGGTATTAGGTGAAGCTTTAGGACTTGCTCTACCGGGGGCAGCGCTCTTACCGTCAACTTCAGAAATATTAAAAGAATACACAAGAAAAGCCTCAAGAGCAGTAAAGAACTTAGTAGAAAAAGGAATAAAGGTATCAGATATAGTAAACAGAAAATCCATAGAAAATGCAATAATGGTACATGCAGCTATAGGAGGATCAACTAATGCACTTCTTCATATACCAGCTATAGCAAAAGAACTTGATATAGAAATACGTCCAGAGGACTTTGATAAAATCCATCGAAATATACCATTTATACTAAATGTAAGACCAAGTGGACATTGGCCAGCAAACTATGTATTTTACGCAGGAGGAGTACCTGCGATAATGAATAAAATAAAGAAATATCTTAATCTAGATGTTATGACAGTTACAGGTAAAACCCTAGGAGAAAACTTAGAAGAATTCAATAAAGAAGAAGCCTATGGAAAGTACTTAAACTCAGCTCCTAAAATGGATTATAAGGAAGTCATCTACGATGCTGAAAGTCCAATAAGTGAAATAGGAGCGGTATCAGTACTTAAAGGAAACCTAGCACCAGAAGGATGCGTAGTTAAACACTCAAGTTTACCTAAAGGAATGAGAGATATAAAACTAAGTGCAAGAGCCTTTGACTCAGAAGAAGAAGCCTTTGAAGCAACTATAAATGGAAGCATAAAACCAGGAGATGCAATAATAATAAGATACGAAGGACCTAGAGGTTCTGGAATGCCAGAAATGTTCTACACAACAGAAGCCATAGCTTCAGATGAAAGATTAAACTCAACAGTAGCTTTAATAACCGATGGAAGATTCTCAGGAGCAACCAGAGGACCTGCTATAGGACATGTATCTCCAGAAGCAAGTAATGGAGGAACAATAGCCTTAGTTAAAGATGGGGATATAATCCACATAGATATAGAAAACAGAGGAATAAACATAGTGGGAATAAATGGACAAGAAAAGACAAAAGAAGAAATAGAGAAAATACTAAAAGAAAGAAAACAAGAGTGGACACCAAAACCTCCTAAATATACTAAAGGAGTACTTGGCATGTATACAAGTTTAGCTACCTCTGGTATGGAGGGTGGAGTAATTAAAATAAGATAGAGAACGATTAAAAGGGTTTAGCGAAGTGCTAAGCTCTTTTTGCTATCTTAGAGGAGTCTAATGAGACTCTACGAGTCTCTACAGGGTATAAGTACATCGTTACGTAAAAGCATAAAAACATAGGAGCAGCGGAACATTGGAAAAGCGGCAAGGCGGACTGCTGGAACATAGGAAATTTTCAAAAGTGAAGCATAAGAGCAGTGCAAAGGAGGCACATTGGACTGTTAGAACATAGGAAAAGTGCAAAAGTGGAATGTTGAAAAATAGGAGCATTAGAAAAGAGGAACAGCGGAATGCTGATATGAAGGATACTAATAAAGCTCCTTGAGCTTCTACAATACATAGATTAGAGTTAAAAAGAGAAATTATATTCTAAAATTTTTATAAGTATTGTGTAAATAAAAAAAATGTGATATTATACTTTTATTAAATAAAATAAGATAGCGTATTTCTAAAAGGGAGTAGCTGAGGCTAAGCCTATAAATAAAATCAACATACTGGAGAAATCCTGGTTTTATTTGCTTTAAAAAGATTAAAGTAGCGAGACTTTTAGATTAGTAGACCTTACTATAGGGTTTATTAATCTAAATATCTCGCTTTTCTTTTGTCTAAAAAACTAAGTAAATTAAAAAAGTACAAATATAAATGCCCAACGTTAAAGTTTGTACTTTTTATTTAAATATTGATATTAAGAGGTGGCCCAATGGTTCAAGAATTGTTAAAAGCATTTATACTTATTTTTATTGCAGAAATGGGAGATAAAACACAGATACTTGCAATGGCATTTGCAACAAAATTTCCAGTTAAAAAAGTTATAGCTGGGATATTTCTAGGATCTTTTCTAAATCATGGACTAGGTATATTGTTAGGACATTATATCTCTAACTTTATTCCAATAAATACAATACAGATAGTTGCTGGTTTTGCTTTTGTAGGATTTTCTCTGTGGACTTTAAAGTCTGATGATGAAGACGAGGAGGAAGAAGCTGAAAAATCTAAGTTTGGCGCTGTTATAACAGTAGCATTAGCTTTTTTTATAGGAGAGTTAGGAGATAAAACACAATTAACAGCAATAACTTTATCTATAGATGCTGTATATCCTTTAGTTATATTAGCGGGATCAGTTTCAGGTATGATAGCTACAGGTGTATTAGGAATTATTGTAGGCAAAAAGCTTGGAGACAAGATACCAGAGTTTACTATGAAAATAATAGCAGCTTCTATATTTATGTTCTTTGGATTAACTAAGTTATATGAAACCTTACCAGATAGTTATTTGACCCCATTAAATATTATTTTATTTTTAGCTGTATTAGTTGTAGCTGTAGTATTTTTATTAAGACCAGAAATTATAAGACGAAGACAAGGAAGACAAACCTTGTTTAAGAAGACTTCAAAAGATCTATATGACTATTACAACAAAATACAAAGTGATATAGGTGAGATATGCCTTGGAACAGAAAGCTGTGGAAGTTGTAGAGGTAACAGCTGTGTAGTAGGACATACTAAAATACTTATACAAAAAGGATTAAATGAAGAAGAGTTGTTGCTTGATGAGAGTGTAGATATTAATGAAAAAACTTTAGAAAAAAAATATGATAAAAATAAGGTTATAGAGAGTTTAATAACAACTTTAGAAGTAATAAAGGATGATCCATCTAATCCAAAGTATGAAAATTTACATAAAATAAGAAAAAATCTTGAAAAAATACTCTTCGGAAAAAGCATAGAAAACATTGAAGTTTGGAGTGATTACTCAAGTAAGTTTACAAAAATGGATTCTGAAATAGCTGATAAAGTTTTTAGTGTCTTAAATAATTAAACAAATAATAATTTAATACTATTATGTTTGAATTAAAGGGGTTGTTGCTCCTCTAGAAATCTAGATTTGCAGCAACTCCTTTTTATCATTTTTAACTAAAAAACAGATATTAAAGAATCTTTTAATTTTTTAACATCACTTATAGGAGGGAGTCCAAATAATCTAGCATATTCACGACTAAATTGTGAAGGACTTTCATAACCAACTTTAAATCCCGCATCAGCGGCCTCAGTAGTTTCAGAAAGAAGTAAACGACGAGCCTCTTGAAGTCTTATTAATTTTTGATATTGAAGTGGGCTCATTGCAGTTACCTTTTTGAAATGAGTGTGTAATGAAGAAACGCTCATTGAGACCTCTTTGGCTAACGCTTCAATAGTTAAAGATTTATAGTAATCACGATTTATTATCTTAATAACTTTAGATATTGCTTGTGCATGGCTTCCTAGCATAGCAAATTGTTTAATTAAATAACCACTTTCATCTTGTAAAACTCTGTAAAGAATTTCACGCGTAATTAGTGGATATAAAATAGGAATATCATTAGGCGTATCTAAAAGTTTTATAAGTCTTAATACAGGTTCTAAAATAGATGATTTAAGTGTATTTACTACAAGACCTCTTCCTATTTCATCATTATGTTTCCACATATCAGGACAATCCTTTACTATGTTTAGAATATCGTCAGGAGAAAAACTAAGTTTAAGTGATAGATATGGAGAATCTTTGGAAGCATCAACTATTTCACCACATATAGGCAGATGAACAGAGGCTACCAAATAGGTTGCAGGATCATATCTGTAACTTTCTTGAGCTAAAGTTACAATTTTTGCTCCTTGAGCAATAATACATATTGATGGGTCATATATTGAGTGAAGAGATTTAAATGGGTTTGTTGAACGAATAAGTTTTAATGCTGGAATTTCAGTATCTTGAATACCTTCTGAGTGAGTATGCAAGTCTATAAATTCGGCTAATGATTTTTTTGATTCAGTACTTATTTGAGTTTTATTAATTTCTTTAAACATAACACTCATCCTTTTGTGATTAATATAATAATTATAATTTATTTTGTAGGATTAGGCAATAATACTATAGGAACTGTATACCACTTTAATCTACTTGAATTGTATAATTATTTCAAGAATACTGTTTAAAGGAGAGGTAGTTATGAAAAATATAGAAGAGAGAGTTGCTATAGTAACAGGAGCGTCAAGAGGAATAGGAAAGACTATAGCTAAACAAATAGCTAGTTTAGGAATAAAGGTAGTAGTTAATTATTCTAGTAGCGAAGAAAAGGCATTAGAAGTAATAGAAGAGATTAATAAAAATGGCGGAGAAGGTATTGCAATAAAAGCAGATATAAGTAAAGTCAGTGAATTAGAAGATTTGTTTAAAAAGACTCTAGAGTCTTTTGGGAGAATAGATATCCTAATTAATAATGCAGGTATAATGAGAACAAAACCTTTATTAGAAATAAGTGAAAAGGACTTCGATGATCATTTTTCTATAAATGTAAAAGGAACATATTTTGCATGTAAAGAGGCTATGAAGCATATGGCTTATAACGGAAGAATTATTAATTTTTCAACTTCTGTCTTAGGTCAAATGTTCCCTGGATATAGTCTTTACGCGGCAACTAAAGGAGCGGTTGAACAAATAACACGTCAATTGGCAAAAGAATTTGGAGCAAAGAAAATAACAATTAATGCAGTTGCACCAGGGCCAGTAAATACAGAACTTTTTACTACTGGAAAAACAGTAGAACAAATAGAAGGAATGAAAAAGATGAATGCATTTGGACGTCTTGGTGAAACAGAGGATATTGCAAAAGTAATTGAGTTCTTAATAAGTGATAATTCCAATTGGATAACAGGTCAGACTATACGTGTTAATGGTGGATTTGTTTAATAGGCAAAAAGATAGATGTTATAGATGGATACTATAAACTGTTGGATTATAGAGGTAACTATCTAAAATTATTTCCACAGTAAAACTAAGAGGTAATAAAAAGTATGAAGCTTTTTATTACCTCTTTTAAATTATTGTTTTATAAGAACTTTTTGAACCTCTGCGATATACATTGTATGGTAGTCTTTATCTTGATAAAATTTGTCATCAAAACCATCTACAGAAAAACTTTCAGGTGATAATTCTTGAGCATAAAGTTTCTTACATATAACAGTAAGTTTTGCTTCTTCAAAGTAAGGAGTAGAACCTTCATGTGTTATTGTTAGGTTAGATTTTGATATTTTATCTTCATCTCTTCCAGAGGTGCTGCCTAAATAACCTAACTGTTTTTTAAAGCTGTTATCAAAAAATGTTAATGAAAAAGTATCTGAAGCATCTACAAATTCTTTAGTGTAACGATGAGGTCTTATAAAAATATAAGCTGCAGGTTTACCCCACATAATACCAAGTCCACCCCATGAGGCAGTCATAGTATTTACTTTTCCTTCTTTTTCAGCAGTAATTAAAGTCCAATCACTGCCTATAAGTTTAAATGGATTTTCAGTTAATTCTTCTGGTTTGATTTCTACGAATGTACTCATAATATATCTCCCTTCATATTTTAAGTAATTTAATAACATTTTACCATAATATGTTCGGTGAAGAGATATTTATTTAACTAATAATCGATGTAATACACGAACTTTGTGTGATTGCTAAATCATAAATATATAGGAGAAGCAATAAAATATACAATGCTATAGAATGGTTGCGAAATAATAAGCAAATTTAAGCTAGAGGTAACTATACCTCCCTAGGGCATAATAATTAAGAATATCTATTGATAATAATTATTGATTAAAAAGAATTATCATTTATAATAGAATTAAGAACTGAATTTTATTAAGTTTTTAAGATAGATTGACACCTAATTATCAAGGAGGTAACTAGAAGTGAATTATAATGTTTTAATTGGCGGCGCTGCTGGCCAAGGTATGGATACTATTAGTAATTTTTTAGAGAAAATACTAAAGAAAAAAGGTTTTTATGTTTTTACAAACAAAGATTATATGTCAAGAGTAAGGGGAGGTCATAACTTCCTTCAAGTGAGATTTTCAGATGAACCTATATATACTCATACGTCTAATGTTGATGTTATTTTTGCATTAGATCAAAACACAATAGATCTTCATATGGAAAGATTAAGTGAACATGGAGTTGCTATAGGAGATGATGCATTAGTTTCAGAAGATAGCAGATTTAAAAAACTTCCACTAAAAAAGACTGCATTGGAATTAAAGCTTTCTAAAGCATTAGGAATGGTGGGATTAGGAGCTGTTATTAAGTTTTTCGGAATTTCATTAGAGGGTGTAGAAGAAATATTTCCAAAGAAATTTGCACCTCAAATAAGAGAAACAAATATACAAGCTTTAAATAGAGGATATGATTTAATAGATACAAAATTTCAATTAAAGGGTGGAAACTTAGAAGATCATCTTTTACTTGATGGAAATACAGCTATTGCTTTAGGGGCACTGGCAGCAGGGGTTAACTTTTACTGTGGTTATCCTATGACTCCAGCTACTTCTGTAATGACTTATCTTTCTAAAAAACAAGTTGAAGCAGGAATAGTAGTAGAACAGGTTGAGGATGAAGTTGCAGCTTTAAATATGGCAATAGGTGCATCTTATGCAGGAGCTAAAGCCATGACTGGTTCTTCAGGTGGAGGAGTATCTTTAATGGTTGAAGCTTTTGGGCTTGCAGGTATTATGGAAACACCAGTAGTTGTTGTGGATTCTCAAAGACCAGGACCAGCTACAGGATTACCTACAAGAACAGAGCAAAGTGATTTAAGTTTCTTATTAACAGCATCTCATGGTGAATTCCCAAGAGCTGTATTATCAGTAAGAAATGCTGAAGATGCATTTTATCAATCTTTTAGAGCATTAAATCTAGCAACTAAGTACCAAACACTTGTTATCTTGTTAACTGATCAATACTTAGCAGATAGTAAGGTTACAGTAGCACCATATAAGTTAGATGATTTAACTATTGAAAAAGGTAAGTGGGTAGATGGACCTTTTAAAGAAGGTGAAGAATATAAGAGATATGAACTTACAGAGGATGGAATATCTCCAATGTTAGTTCCAGGTAAAGTTCCAGGTCAAACTGTGTTAGTTGATTCAGATGAACATACTGATGAAGGTCATATAACTGAGTCAGGAGAAGTTAGAAATTCTATGATGGAAAAAAGAATGAAAAAGCAAGTTCTTATGGAAGCTGATATAGAAGAACCAGTTTATTTTGGAGTTGAAGAACCTGATACAGTATTAGTTGGATGGGGTTCTACTTATGGAGCGCTAAAGGAAGCTACAGATTTATTAAATAAAGAAGGACTTAAGGTTGCAGCATTAAGTTTTGGAGATATATTCCCATTACCTAAAAAGACTTTAGACAAGTTAAAAGGTAAAGTTAAGTTTATAAATGTTGAACAAAACTACAATGGTCAACTAGGTAAGTTTATAGCTAGCGAAACTGGAATTTTAATGGACGGAAGCATATTAAAATATGATGGACGCCAAATAAACGGAGTTGAGCTTTATGAAAGAGTAAAGAGTGAGGTGAACAAGTAATGCTTGATTTAAAAATATATGATTCAAAAGATGAAATTGCATGGTGTCCAGGTTGTGGTCACTTCTCAATATTAGATGGTATTAAACAAACCTTAGCTGAACTTGAGATTAAACCTCATGAGGCTGTTATAGTTTCAGGTATAGGCCAAGCTGCTAAAATGCCACACTATTTAAAAATAAATGGATTTAATGGACTTCATGGTAGAGCACTTCCACCAGCTCAAGGTATTAAAATAGTAAATAAAGATCTTAAAGTAATTGTAGTAGGTGGAGATGGAGATGCTTATGGCGAGGGTGGTAATCACTTCCTTCATGCTATAAGAAGAAACCTAGATATAACTCAAATAGTAGGAGATAACCAAATCTATGGTTTAACTAAAGGGCAAGGTTCACCAACTACATTTTTAGGACAGGTAACTTCAATGCAGTTTGAAGGAGTTATGCAAAATCCTTTAAATCCTTTAGCAATAGCAATATCAGCTGGGGCAACATTTGTTGGTAGAGCTTTCTCAGGAGATAAGGAAACCATGGTTAAGGTATTAAAAGAAGCAGTAAATCATAAAGGTTATGCATTAGTAGATATAGTTGAACCTTGTGTAAGCTTTAATAAGGTTAACACTTTCAAGTGGTATAAAGATAGGGTGTATAGATTACCAGAGGAATATGATCCAACAGATAGAGCAAAAGCTATGGAAAAAGCTTTAGAATTTGGAGATAAAATTCCTACAGGAATTATCTATAAAGAAGAAGGAAAACCTGTGTTTGAGGATTTACATCCAATTGTTAAGGATAACCCACCAGTAGTGGACAGGGAATGGAATGTTAAAAACGTAGAAAAATTCCTTAATGAGTTTAAGTAATAGGAAATATATAAGATGCTGCAAACTTAATGTAGCATCTTTTTTATTTTTGTAGTTACATAATTGATATTTGTGATATAATATATAAAAATTTGTTAGGAGGAGATTATGGAAGCATTATTCGTTAATTATCCTAAATGCACTACCTGCATAAAGGCTAAAAAATTTCTAAAAGAAAACAACATAGACTTTATAGATAGACACATTGTTGAAGATAATCCTACTAAAGAAGAGTTAAAAAAATGGTTAGACAAAAGTGGGCTAACAATAAATAAATTTTTTAATACAAGTGGGAAGTTATATAAAGAAATGAATTTAAAAGACAGAGTAAAAAGTGATTCAGAGGAATCTTTATTAGAACTACTTGCTACTAATGGAATGCTTGTAAAAAGACCTATATTAGTAACAGAAGACAAGGTTTTAGTAGGATTTAAAGAGTGGGGAAAAGATTTATTATAATCATAAGTTGTAAGTAGGGGGCTATAAATTGACAAGAATGTTAGAGGCTAAAGAGTATCTTAAAAGATTGCTTAAGGGAAATGAAAATTTTTATAACAAGGACAACTATGAAGAGGTAGATATATCAAATAATAAAATAGAAAGCTTAAGAGAAAATCAATACCCTTTTGGAGTAGTTGTATCCTGCTCTGATTCTAGAATTACACCAACTATAGTATTTAATCAAGGACTTGGTGACTTGTTTGAAATTAGGATAGCAGGAAATGTTATGAATGAAGATTCTTTAGGATCAATAGAATATGGAGTTGAAGTTGGTGGAGCATCTATAGTTATGGTTTTGGGGCACGAAAACTGTGGGGCAGTTAAGGGTGCAATAGATCAATTTGAGGAAAAAGCAGAGTTTAATGGAAATATAAAATATGTGTTAAAGAAGATAGAACCATCAGTTAAATATGTGAAAACACATTTTAAAGAGGATATCTATCTAAACACCATAAAAGTAAATATTAAAAATACATTAGATAGTATATATGAAAGTCCTATAATAAAGGAATTTATAGAAAAAAAAGAAATAATTCTAGTAAGTGCAATATATAAATCAGATGGAAAAGTGGAAGTATTAGAAGTTATTGAAAATAATATAGATAATCAGCTTATTAATTCATTAAAAGCTATATAGACAAGTATATTAAGAAGTTATAAAGTGGTTAAACTAACTAATATGTAAATAAATTAAATTGGAAGGTGCTTTCATGAGAAAAAGCTACAAAAACTATTATTCTGAAAATAAGTTGTTTTCAAAATTAAAGAAGTATGCTACAAAAGCAGGAACTAAGGTTGTATATGCTATTCTGATTTTATTTTATGCTATGAAAAAACCTGAGATATCTATGAAAGAAAAGCTTATAGTTATAGGAGCTTTAGGGTATTTTATAGCACCAATAGACAGTATACCTGATTTTATACCACTTGCAGGATTTACAGATGATTTTGGAGCTTTGATGTTTGCATTAATAAAAATAGCAAGGCATATTGATGATGAGGTAAAGGAAAAGGCTAAAAATAAATTAGATAGTTGGTTTAAAAATATTAATGAAGATGATTTGATAGTTGTTGAAAGAAGATTATTTACTTAAAAGCGGTTATACCGCTTTTATTTTTGTCATAGCTATACATGTGTTAATTGGTAAAGGTAGTATTAGAAAAGTTTAGGTTTTTATTGAGGGGGAGAGTAATGGATTTTATTAAGACTTTAGATTTAAATACTTTTGATTTTATCCAGAAGTATTTATCAAACACATTCTTAGATAGGATATTGCCTATCATAACCAATTTAGGTCAAGGGGGTGCTATTTGGATTGTAATTTCATTAGCCCTAATAATAAGTAGAAAATATAGAAAAGCTGGAATACTTACATTAGCCGTACTTTTAATAAACTATTTAATAGGAGATGTAGCATTAAAAAACATAATCGAAAGGGAGAGGCCCTTTATAAGCATAGAGGGAATTGAGCTTATAGTTAAGCCACCAAGCTCTTTTTCTTTTCCATCAGGACATACTTCAAGTGCTTTTGCTGCAGCTACTATCTTAAGTTTACACATTAAGAAGTATTCTTTTTTATTTATTACATTAGCATGTATCATAGGTTTTTCTAGAATTTATTTATATGTACATTATTTGAGTGATGTCATAGCAGGAATGTGTTTAGGAATTGTAGTTGCAATGATATGTAATATAATTTGGGAGAATTTTTTAGAAAAAAAGTTTGCAAAAGTATAGAAAATCGATAAATTCTGATATCAATCTACTTTTTTTATTCATATATTGGATAAGGAAAGGAGATTGATATAGATGGAAAACTATAATCCTATCTTACTTGCTCTTATAGCGACTTTATTCACTTGGGGTATAACTGCTCTTGGAGCAGCAGTAGTTTTTTTCTTTAAAGACATAAATAAAAAAGTTTTAAATGCCATGTTAGGTTTTGCTGCGGGAATTATGATAGCAGCGAGCTTTTGGTCATTATTAAAACCTTCTATAGAGATGGCAGAGGAAATGGGAATTGTTCCTTGGATACCTGCTGTTATAGGATTTTTATTAGGTGGATTTTTTCTAAGAGTTGTAGATAAATTTTTACCTCACTTACACCTTGATAAAGGTGAAGGAGAGGAAGAAGGGGTTAAAACCTCCCTTAAAAGAAGTATACTTTTGGTTTTGGCTATAACCCTTCATAATATACCAGAAGGGTTAGCAGTTGGAGTTGCATTTGGAGCTTTAGCTGATGGTGGTTCTGGAGCTACTTTAGCATCGGCAATAGCTTTAGCATTAGGTATAGGACTTCAAAACTTTCCAGAAGGCGCCGCCGTATCCGTTCCATTAAGAAGAGAAGGGTTATCTAGATGGAAAAGTTTTATGTTTGGACAGCTTTCAGGAGTAGTAGAACCTATATCGGGAGTTATAGGAGCAGTGCTCGTACTGACTATGAAAGGAATATTACCTTATGCCTTAGCCTTTGCAGCAGGAGCTATGATATTTGTTGTAGTTGAAGAACTAATACCAGAGTCGCAAGCAGATTCAGGATCTGATATTGCAACTATGGGAACAATTTTAGGATTTGCTGTTATGATGCTTCTTGATGTTGCTCTAGGCTAACAAAATACGGTGAAATAAAGGCCTATGAGTTGATAACAACTTATAGGCCTATTTAATTAAATATAGATAACTTTTTTATAACTTAGAATAAATCTCCTGTTATGTAATATAGATATATTAGAAGATATTCATAATTAGGGGGTGAGGAGTAAAGCATGGGAAGTGGTATAATTATAAAATGTAATAAATGTGAGTTTTCAAAGGAATTACTTTTAGGGTATGGAATGTATAAACCTACTTTTGAGAAGACAATGGAAACTATAGATGAAAGAAATATTAATGTTGTAGAAAGGTTACTAGAAAATTACTGTGTAGAAGATTTTCATGTAACTAGACAAATATACTATTGTGAAGAATGCTCTGAAATTGTAGATAAGAGTGCTTTGAAAATTGATTTTCAAGATGGAGTAAAGTTTGAAGAGCAAATGTACTGTAACAAGTGTAATAATAAAATGGCGAAGATTAATAATTTAAAAGAAATTGATAATATACACTGCCCTAATTGCAGAGAAGCTGCTTTAACCTATATAGAAAACTATATATCTTGGGATTAATTTTAGATATATTTGGAGAAAATAAAAGTATGGATAATATTAATAATTCTGACGAAAAAGTCTTTGAGGTACGTTTAAAAAGATATTGTGAAGATATTGATACTCTTATAGGAGAAAGTCTAAAAATGCTAAAAAATATGGGAAGGGAAGTTAAGTTTCTAGGTTTTGATAAATATAACTCTCTTATTTCATTGATAGATGGAGAGAAATATAGATGCGTTAGAGGGACACAGAAATCAGGTTGTGTGAGGTTTTTCAAAACAAACTGTGAAATTTTAGATTTAAAAAACAGAGATAGGGTTTTGAATATAAGAAAGCTTATAAATTAAGATGAAAAAAGATGTAATCATAATAATATGGTTACATTTTTTTGTATAGGATTTAATTTAAATTTTTTGCATAGGGCATAAAGTCAATTATTTTGTCTAAATATAGAATTGGAGTAGTTCATATAGTATAATAATACATAAAATGTATAAAGAAATACAAATAAACTAGAAATTTAAGGAGGCAACTAATGAGGGGGCATTTATTTAAAGATACATTATTAATAAAGGAACTTGAAAAGAAAATACTGGTTCTTGATGGGGCAATGGGAACTTGTATTCAAGTATATAAACTTAAAGAAGATGATTTTAGGGGAGAATTATTAAAGGATTTTAATAAAGATCAAAAAGGTAATAATGATTTATTAAGTTTAACAAAGCCAGAGGTTATTAAAGAAATACAAAAAGCGTATTTAGAGGCAGGAGCCCATATAATAGAAACTAATACTTTTAACAGTAACGTGATATCACAAGAAGATTATGGATTAACAGATTTAGTTTATGATTTAAATTTTCAAGGAGCAAAAATAGCTAAAGAAGTAGCTAATGAGTTTTCGACTCCAGAAAATCCAAGGTTTGTTGCAGGTTCTATAGGGCCTACAAATAAAACTTTATCCATGTCTCCAGAGGTTGAAAACCCAGCATATAGAAGCGTAAGTTTCAAAGAAGTTTTAGATTCTTATAAAGTTCAGATAAGAGGCTTAATAGATGGTGGAGTAGATGTACTTTTAATTGAGACTATATTCGATTCCTTAAATGCTAGAGCAGCTATTATTGCAGCTGAAGAGGTCTATGAAGAAAAAGGTAAGATTCTTCCTATAATGATTTCTGGAACAATAAATGATAAAGGTGGAAGAATTCTATCAGGTCAGACCTTAGAAGCTTTTGCTGTATCTATGAAAAGTGACTATGTAATATCTATAGGTTTAAACTGCTCTTTTGGAGTTAAGGAATTAGTTCCATTTGTAAAAGAACTATCTAAAAAACAGGACTTATATATATCAGTATATCCTAATGCAGGGTTACCTAACTTATTAGGAGAATATGATGAGATACCAGAAATAACTGTTAAGAATTTAAAAGAATTATTAAATGAAAATCATTTAAATATTGTAGGTGGTTGCTGTGGAACAACTCCTGCACACATTAAAGCTATATATGAACTTACACAAGAGTATTCCCCAAGAGTTATACCAGAAGTAGAAAGAGTAAGTTCTTATGCAGGATTAGAGCTACTAGAAGTTAAAGAGGAAAATAACTTTATAAATATAGGTGAAAGATTAAATGTTGCAGGTTCAGCTAAGTTTGCAAGACTTATAAGAGAGAAAAAGTATGAAGAAGCTTTAGCAATAGCTAGGGAACAGGTTGAAAATGGAGCGCAGGTTTTAGATGTAAACTTTGATGATGGACTTTTAGAAGGAAAAGAAGAGATGGATTACTTCTTAAAGCTTTTAGCATCTGAACCTGAAGTTGCAAGAAAGCCTATTATGATAGATTCTTCAAGATGGGAAGTGATTTTAGCAGGACTTCAAGCAATAGGAGGAAAACCTATAGTTAACTCTATATCTCTAAAAGAAGGTGAAGAAGAATTCTTAAAGAAAGCAAAAGTCATTAAGAGTTTTGGAGCTGCAACAGTTGTAATGGCCTTTGATGAAAAAGGTCAGGCTGATAATTATGAAAGAAGATTAGAGATATGCAAAAGAGCCTATGATTTATTAGTAAATAAGATTAACTTTCCACCAGAAGATATAATATTTGACCCTAATATACTAGCAATAGCTACTGGGATGGATGAGCATGATAATTATGGAGTAGATTTTATAAGGGCAACGAAGTGGATAAAAGAAAATCTACCTTATGCAAAAATATCAGGAGGAGTTTCTAATCTTAGCTTTTCTTTTAGAGGAAATAATGTGATAAGAGAAGCTATGCATTCTGTGTTTTTATATCATGCAATAAAAGCTGGAATGGATATGGGTATAGTTAATCCCGGTATGATAAGAATTTATGATGATATTCCAAAAGAGCTATTAGAGTTAGTTGAAAATGTAGTATTGAATAAGAAATTAGGTGCTAGAGAAGAACTTCTTGAACTTGCTGAAAAATATAGAGAACAGGGTGGAAAGCAGGAAGAAAAAGTAGAGCTTTGGAGAAGCGAAGTAGTCGAAAAAAGGCTTAGTCATGCTATAGTTAAAGGAATTAGTGATTATCTTGAAGAAGATTTAGAAGAAGCAAGAAAAGAATATGATAAAGCATTAAATATAATTGAAGGTCCTCTAATGGATGGAATGAAAATTGTTGGAGATTTATTTGGAGAAGGTAAGATGTTTCTTCCTCAAGTAGTTAAGTCTGCAAGGGTTATGAAAAAGGCAGTAGAGATATTGATGCCTTATATTAAAACTGAAAATTCAAAAGGTGGCTCTAAAGCTGGCAAAATACTTTTGGCAACAGTAAAAGGTGATGTTCACGATATAGGTAAAAATATAGTTGGAGTTGTATTAGCCTGCAATAACTTTGAAGTTATAGATTTAGGCGTTATGGTTCCTTGTGAGGAAATATTAAAAAGAGCAAAAGAGGAAAATGTAGATGCTATAGGTTTAAGTGGACTTATTACACCATCTTTAGATGAGATGGCTCATGTAGCTTCAGAAATGGAAAAGCAAGGGTTTGATGTTCCATTACTAATAGGTGGGGCAACGACCTCTAAAACTCATACAGCTCTAAAGATAGCACCTAATTACTCTAATGGAGTAATTTATGGAGGAGATGCTTCAAAGACTGTAGAGATTCTTAAGGAGCTAATGAAAGATAAAAAAGGATATTTAGAAAAGGTAAAAGAAGAGTATGAAAAAGCAAGAGAAAATTATAAAGCTATTTCTATAAAAAATGTTTCTATAGAAGAGGCTAAAGGGAAAGCTTTAAAACTTGATTGGAATACTGAAGTAATAGATAAACCTGAGTTTATAGGAATAAAAGAAATTAAGTATTCAGTTAGAGAACTTAGAGAATATATAGATTGGACTTTCTTCTTTATAGCTTGGGAAATGAAAAAAACTTATCCAGAAATTTTAGAAGATGAGAAGTATGCGCAAGAAGCTAAAAAGCTATTTAAGGAAGCAAATGAAATGTTAGATGAATTAGAGAAAAATAACAAAGTGTGCCCAAAGGGTGTATTTGGTATTTTTCCATGTAATTCTACAGGAGAAGATATTGTTATTCACGATGAGAAGGGTGGAGTTTTAGAAACTTTCAATTTCTTGCGTCAACAAAGAGAGAAATCAGAAGGTTCTTATTTATCCTTAGCTGACTTTATAGCACCTTTAGATAGGAATAGAGTGGACTATATAGGCGGATTTTTAGTGACAGCTGGTACTGAAGTAAATGAGTACGAAAGAGAACTTAAAAATAGCGGAGAAGACTATAAAGCTATTATGCTTAAACTTTTATGTGATAGATTAGCTGAAGCTTCTGCTGAGAAATTACATGAAGAAATAAGAAAAGTATATTGGGGTTACTCAAAAGAAGAAAATATAACTAAAAAGGAACTATTCCAAAGCAAATATAGAGGAATAAGACCAGCCTTTGGTTATCCATCTTTAAAAGATCCTAAACAAATGGAGAAACTATTTAAGTTATTAAATGGAACTGAGGTAACTTCTGTAACTTTAACTGAAAGCTATATGATGAACCCAGTATCATCTGTATGTGGATTATACTTTGGGGCTCCAAAATCAAGATATTTTGATCTTCTTAAACTTTCTAAGGATCAAATAGAGGATTATAGCAGAAGAACAGGTGAAAAGATTGAAGTAGTTGAGAAGAGACTTAATAACTACTTATTATAATAAGATATAGAAGGAATTTTAGGAGGAAGAGTATTCATGAGAAAAATTGTGATATTAGATGGAATAAGTATGGGGAATGTAGATTTTAGCTTATTAAATTCTTTGGGAGAAGTAACTTATTATGATTTAACAGAGGATAATGAAGTTGCTTCAAGAATTCAGGATGCAAATGTAATTTTAACTAATAAAGTTGAATTGAATAAAGATAATTTGTCAAACGCAAAAAATCTTGAGCTAATCTGCGAAATGGCAACAGGTTTTAATAATATAGATATTGAGTATGCTAAGGAAAAGGGGATAGCAGTAACTAATGTTGCAGGTTATTCTACAAACTCAGTAGCTCAGCATACTTTTGCAACTCTTCTACATTTGTACAATGAAATTGCTTATTATGATGACTATGTGAAAAGTGGAAATTATGCTAAAAGCCCTATTTTCACTCATATAGATAGAGAGTTTAATGATATCTCAGGTAAAACTTGGGGAATAATAGGTCTTGGAGCAATAGGAAGAAAGGTTGCGGCTATTGCTGCTGCCTTTGGTGCAGAAGTTCAATATTACTCCGCATCAGGAAATAACAACAATGCTGACTACACTAAGGTGGAGCTTGATGAACTTCTATCAACTTCAGATATAATATCGATACATGCTCCACTTAATGATAAAACTTTAGGACTTATTAATTATGAAAACTTAAAAAAGATGAAGAAGAGTTCAGTTTTAGTAAATATGGGTAGAGGACCGATAGTAAAAGAAGAGGATTTAGCAAAAGCTTTAGATGAGGGTTTAATAAAAGGTGCAGCTTTAGATGTATTTGTTTCAGAACCAATAGGAAAAGATAGTCCTTTATTACAGATTAAAAACAAGGATAGACTTGTTGCAACTCCTCATATAGCTTGGGCAAGTGTAGAAGCTAGAGAAAAGTTATTTGGGTATTTAATTGAGAATATAGAAGCCTTTTATAAGGGAGAAAAGAAAAATAGAATAGTTTAACAACTTATGGTTGAGAACTGAAAGTTGAGAACTAATAGAGAAATATAAAATGCAACTTTTATGAATTTTAGAAATAGGGACTTGTAATGAGATTTTTATAATCTTTATGGCAAGTCCTTCTTTTTTATTGATATTATCATAGAAAAAAATTACAATAAAAGGGGGACTATATCAAGTTTCACTTGCTTCTAGGGATGGAGGAATGCTATATGGCTAGAGGTAAATTTCAGATATTAATTAATGAAGGAATTAGGCTTAAAAAAGAAAATAAATTTAAAGATGCTATAGATATGTTTACAAAAGCAAAAGAAGAAGCTTTAGAAAAGGATGAGGAACTAACTTGTTTAGTTTCTATGATAGATTGTTCAGTTAACTTAGAAGACTATGAATTAGCTGAAAAATTATGCTTAAAGGTACTTCTTAAGTTTGGTGAAATAGAAGATGCATACCTTAATCTAGCGTATATTAAGGAGAAGCAGAGACAATATATAGATTCATATAGAAATCTACAAAATGCTTATATAATATCCAAAAAAGAAGTTTATAAGGAAAACTTAGATTCTAGGTGTTTAACTTGGGAAAAAGAGCTTTGGATGGAGTACAAGTACAATATAAGTAGTTTAGAATTTAAAAAAGCATCAGAAAACTTAGAGGATTTATTTTGTTTAATTGCTATACAAGGGCAGGGAGAAATAACTAAAGAAGAAGCATATACTAAGTATATATCTTTATTAATTCAAACTAAGGAATATTCTAGGATCTATAATCTGAGAAACAGACTTAGATCATTAAGGATATCGGAAGAAGATATAGAAGAACTAATAGATGAAGAGTACTTTTTTAAAAAAATTAAAGCCTCACTTAATGATAAAAGCATATATTTTATGTTTATTGACTTTTTATTAATAAAGGAAAAGAAAAGCCTATATTATCTTGAAAAATTAAAATTATCAATGGAATTTTTAGATAAAGAATATTTCAAGTGTTTAGTGGAAAAATACTTACATAGAACAAAAGATGAAAAAATTAAAAATAGAGAAAAAGAATACAAAGTTGAGATGGAAATATACGACTTAGCCTATAATTATTTGTTAAATGATTATGAGGAATTAGCTAAGGCTATACAAGAGGAATTAAGTGAACTAAGAAAAGTTAAATAGTATAAATATAGTAATTATGCTATAATATTCTCAAAACAAAAATAGGGAAGTGGCTATTTTAAATAGTCACTTTTATACTCTATCTTAGATATTCAGCGAGAGACTTAATAGTATAGGAAGTGATAATATGAATAATATAACGGTAAATGATGTGTTAGATCAGACACCACCTGGTGCCGCAGTACCTTTAGTGGTTAATTTTAATGGGAAAGATGTGCCTTTTATATTTATAAAAGACTACAAAGATCTATTAGACTATATTAGCCAAGAGGTAGATATAAGAATAAAAACTGCCTATATTGAGAATAAAAAAGTTACCATACTTTTAATTTTAATTAAGATAGGGGAGGTTGAAGAAAGTATCTATGATATGTGGTTTGATTATGGAAATAAGGTTCAAAGAGATTTTCTTCAAAAACTTTTACATGAAGAAGAGATAGTTCTTGATGTAAGGGATGAAACTAACGAAAGGTTATGCTGTCTTAGTATTAACAACGAATTAATTTTGCCTATTGAAGAATATGTTCATAGAGTTAACAAAATAAAATTAGTAAAAGGTGAAACTGATGGTAATGTGATTTTCCTTCAAAATGTTGAAAAATATAATTATTGGAATGAAGATGATGTAGCTGACCTTTTGGAAAATGTATTTATGGATTATGAAGATTTAGAAGAACTTTGGGATAATTTTTAACCAATATATATAGGAAATTATAAATAATAAAAGAAAATGTGAGTAAATTAAGATTAGTTTAGTATAAAGTAAGCTGATCTTATTTTTTCGCCTAATTTTGGATTATATATTAACATTTAAAATATGATATAGTATTTATTGGTTAATATATATAAAACATCAAGTTTAGTAAAAGTAAACAAATGAAAAAAGTTTAATAAATTAAACTTGAAATTTAATATTAGTAAACAAAATATATATAAATTTATATAAAAGTTTATATAAATAGTATTTAAGGAGGTTTTTATGTTATTCGCTGTGTTACTACAAAAATATTTATGTAACATATAGGACATATTAAATATTAATGGAGGGATTAAAATGAAACTAGAACAATTGGGAAGACACATTTTAGTTGAATATTATAATTGCGATAAGGACTTACTAAAGGATCATAAAATAATCGAAGAATATATGAGAGAGGCAGCTATACGATCAAAGGCTACGATAGTGACTAGTTGTTTTCACAGGTTTAATCCCTGGGGAGTTAGTGGTGCAGTAATAATACAAGAATCTCATTTAACAATTCATACATGGCCAGAATATGGTTATGCGTCTGTAGATTTATATACCTGTGGAGATACAATAAATCCATGGGATGCATTTGATTACTTAGAAGATGTACTAAAAGCAGAAAGAAGTGAATCTACGGAAATTGCTAGAGGAATGGTTGAGAAAATAAGAAATTATTCTAAGGTTCAAGATGAAGTTATAACTTTTAAACCTATGGATGTTAAATAGTTGGAGGAACAAAGATGGAATTGTGGTATACAGAAAATCAAACTGAAAATGTTAAATTTTCAATGAAGGTAAAGGAACATATATTTACAGGACAAAGCGATTTTCAAAAAATAGATATTATAGATACTTATGAATTTGGAAGAGTTTTAGTTATTGATGGATGGACAATGGTTACTGAAAAGGATGAGTTTATTTATCATGAAATGATAACTCATGTTGCCTTAGGAGTTAATCCTAATATAAAAAGAGCTTTAGTAATAGGTGGAGGAGATGGAGGTACAGTTAGAGAACTTACATCTTTTAAAAATATTGAAGAAATTCACATGGTTGAAATAGATCCAGTTGTTGTAGAGGCATCTATAAAATACCTACCTTTTACTTCAAGCAAACTTTCTGATGAAAGAGTTAAAGTCTTTTATCAAGATGGATTAGAGTATGTTAAAGATAAGGAAGATTATTATGATATAATAATTGTAGACTCTACAGATCCTATAGGGCCTGGAGAAGGACTATTTACAGAGTCATTTTATAAAGACTGCTTTAAGGCTTTAACAAAGGATGGAATTATGGTTAACCAATGTGAAAGTCCATATTATCCTAATAACGCTAGAGAAATGAAGCGATCATATAGTAAGATTAAAAATATTTTCCCTATATGTGAAGTTTATCAATACAACATGCCTACATATGCATCAGGACATTGGTTATTTGGATTTGCATCTAAAAAATATCATCCTTTAAAGGACTTTAAAGGGTTTGAATTTAAAGAAAAATTAAACTATACTAAATATTATAATGAGGATATTCATAGAGGTTCATTTGCTCTTCCTAATTACGTTAAAAATAATTTGGAAAAATAGGGTTGACATTTATATGGAATTAGTATAATATTTTACTAAAATATCAAAGGCGATGAATGAGAGTAGTAAGAAGAAGAGTTTTTTAGAGAGCAGTCGGTTGGTGTAAGTCTGCAGATGAATTTTCTGAACTCGCTCAAAGAGCTGTGAATTGAAATTAAGTAGATTCAACCGGTTAATAACCGTTATTTTAATTAAGTTATAAGTTTGGATGGTACCGCGCCCTTGCGCTCCAATATGGAGTGTTAGGGCGCTTTTTATGCTTTAGGAGTTTGTAATAATTTCGTATATATTTATAAAGTTAAAAAGAAGCTGAGAACTCTACCGTCCAATTTCAAATAAAAAAGGGGGCTAAACTATGAAAAGAGAAGGATTTAAAAAGTATAAGCAGTATCAAAATGTAGAATTAAAAGAAAGAAAGTGGCCGAGTAATCTAATAACTAAAGCACCAATATGGTGTAGTGTAGATTTAAGAGATGGTAATCAAGCGCTTAGAAATCCTATGAGCTTAGAGAAAAAGATGGAGTTTTTTAATCTCCTTGTTGAAATGGGGTACAAGGAAATTGAAATAGGTTTTCCAGCAGCTTCGCAAATAGAATTTGATTTTACTAGACATCTTATAGAAAATAATTTAATACCAGAAGATGTTACTATACAAATATTAACTCAGGCAAGAAGAGAACTTATAGAAAAGTCCTTTGAAGCTCTTAAAGGAGCAAAGAAGGCAGTAGTACATTTATATAACTCTACATCAGTTGCACAAAGAAGAGTTGTGTTTAATAAATCTAAACAAGAAGTTATAGATTTAGCAGTAGATGGTACTAAAATTATAAAGGAACTAACAAGAGAATATCCAGAAACTAAATTTACCTTAGAATATTCTCCAGAAAGCTTTAGTGGAACAGAATTAGATTATGCATTAGAGATATGTGATGCAGTGGTTAAGGAATGGAAACCTACTATAGAAGATAAGGTAATTTTAAATCTTCCTACAACAGTAGAGATGTATACACCTAATATATATGCAGATCAAATAGAGTGGTTCTCAAATAATATAGAAAATAGAGAATGTATAATACTTAGTTCTCATCCTCATAACGATAGAGGAACAGCAGTTGCAACTGCAGAACTTGCTATGCTTGCTGGGATAGATCGTATAGAAGGAACTCTATTTGGTAATGGAGAGAGAACTGGGAATGTAGATTTAGTTACTTTAGGATTAAATCTATATACACAAGGGATAGATCCAGAGATAGATTTTGGTAAGATAGATAATATAGTAGATATATATGAAGATTGTACCGAGATGATTATTCCAGAAAGGCAACCTTATGCTGGGGAACTTGTGTACACTGCATATTCAGGTTCTCATCAAGACGCTATCAATAAAGGACTTGTTGATTACAAAGAGGGCGGATACTGGGAGGTGCCATATCTACCTATAGATCCTAAAGATGTTGGCAGAAATTATGAAGCTTTAATTAGAATTAACGCTCAATCAGGAAAAGGTGGAATAGCCTTTATCATGCAAAACTATTATGGATTTACTATACCTAAATTCATGCAAAAGGATTTAAGTTTAGTTATTCAAAACATTGCAGATAAAAGTGCAAAAGAAGTTAATGCTGAAACTATATTAGAAGCCTTTAAAGATAACTATTTAAATATATCATCCCCACTAGTCTTAGAGAGCTTTGAAATCAGTAGTAAGGAGTTTTCAAGTCAAGACATATGTATAAAGGCTGAGATGAAAAATAATGGTGAGAAGGTTAATATAACAGGTTCAGGTAATGGACCTATAGATGCCTTTGTTCATGCCTTAAATGGACTATTTGGAGGATGTAAGGTAACATCATATACTCAGCACTCTTTAGGAAGTGACTCAAATGCAGAATCAGTTGCATATATTGAAATAACAGATGACAAAAATGAAAGTTATTATGGAGTAGGTACAGATAGTAATATCATATTAGCTTCCATAAAAGGAATAATAAGTGCAGTAAATAAAAGGATAATAACGTTAAGTTAAGAATTTGTAACATATTTTTAATAAAAACACCAGAAATTTTCTGGTGTTTTTTATATTCAAACTAAAGGGATTTATGATATTATGTTAAAGTGAGGTGGTTTAATGAAAAAAGGAAGAGGGCTTAAAATTTTAGCTACACTTATGGTTATAATGCTAATTGGGGCTTTAGGGTCAGTATATGCTCTTAAAAAGTACAACAGATACAAGTTAGAGCAAGCAAGACTTAAAAACATAGCAATAACTAAGGACATAATTAGATTGTATGTAGATGAAGCAGATAAAATGGGTGTAGAAAAGATTCAGTTAAATTGGAAAGAGCTTGCAGCAATTAGTGCTGTAAAAGCAAATAATTACATAGTAAACGTTGATGAAAATGAAATAGAAAACATAGCTGAAAGTTTTATAATAGAAAAACAGTCAGGTGGTAAAACATATTACGGCTCAAAAGATATGCTAGAGGTAGCGGCGGACTTAAAATTTGATGATAAACAAACATCAAGAGTAACATCATATTATGAACAATTAGATGACCTGGGACTATATTCAGAGAATTTAAAGAAAGACTCGCCTCAAAGAAAGTTTGTTGAAAGTGTTAAACCTTATGCAATAGAGGTTTATGAAAAGTATGGTATATTACCTTCTATAGTAGTTGCACAAGCTTTTTATGAAAGTCACTGGGGAGAATCAGTATTAAGCCAACAGGCAAAGAACTACTTTGGCATAAAGGCTGATACTAGTTGGAAGGGAAAAACCGTAACTATGGAAACCACAGAGTTTCATAATGAAAAAATAAAAGATAAATTTAGGTTATATGACACCGTATCAGAGTCTTTTGATGATTATGGTAACTTCTTAACTACTCATCCTAGATATAGACAGGCGGGGGTTTTTGAGGCTAAAGATTACGAAGCTATGGCAAAGGCTTTAGAAAAAGGTGGATACTCAACAGCACAAAATGCAAAAGGTGAAAAGGTATATGCAATAGATATATACTCTATCGTAAGGGCAAACGATCTTATGATATTAGATAGCCTTGTATTAAAAAATAAATTTAATAAACAATTTGGGAATAGTTAAGGGTTCGAGTTGAACACTTAACTATTTTTTTAGTAGATTAGTTTAAAAGATTTTTCTTTATTTTCTAAAGGAGCTTCCTTTGAACTTATGTCATCAACAGAAGAAAAGCCATTTCCTTTATAAAGCTCGCTTATTAGTTTAAGGATATGCTCTTCGTCTCCTTGAGCAAAAATTTCAACATTTCCATTGGATTGATTTCTAACTGTTCCAGTTAAATTAAGGGTGTTGGCCTTAAGAAGTACAAAATATCTAAAACCAACTCCCTGAACTCTACCAGAAGCAATAATATGGTATCTCTTCATAATTACCTCCAACCTTTAATAATAAAATTATATCAAAAAGTTTCATAAAAGGAAAAATAAAAGAGAAATATTTTAATATTTGAAATTTACAGAATATTTGGTATAATATTAAGTAGACTGGAATATGGAGGAATTTATGACTATGATTGAGAAAAGTTTTGTTCTAATTAAACCTGATGCAGTTGAAAGAAATTTAATAGGAAAGATATTGGATTGTTATGAAAGTAATAATCTAAAAATAGTAGCTATGAAGCTTTTTAAAGTTGATAAAAGTTTAGCTGAAAAACACTATGAAGAACATAAAGAAAAAGTATTTTATGACAACCTTATAAAATATATAACAAGAAGTCCTTTATGTGCTGTGATTTTAGAAGGTGAAAATGCAGTAGAGGAAGTAAGAAGGATAAATGGAGCAACAGATCCAGAAAAGGCAGAAGAGGGAACTATAAGAAAGCTTTTTGCAGTTAATAAAACTGAAAACTCAGTACACTCATCTGATTCTAAATCTAGTGCTGAAAGGGAAATAGCACTTTGGTTTTAAGTTGTTTAATAACATATAAAAAACGGATTCTTTTAAGGAATCCGTTTTTGTTTTAATGACTTTTTATTTCAAGCCATGCATCATCATAAAGTTTTATCTTATCTCCTAAATCTATAAACACTTCACATTTGTCTAAGATATCTTCAGGAGGATATGCAGCTTCATCTTCTTGAGTTTCTTCATCTAGAAGCTCATAAGCAGCAGCATTAGGTGTAGAGTATCCAATATACTCAACGTTTTGTTTTGCATTTTCTGGGTCAAGTAAGAAGTTTATAAAGGCTTCAGCTTCTTCTTTGTGTTTTGAACCTTTAGGAATTACCATAGTATCAAACCACTTATTACTACCTTCCTCAGGAACCACATAAGCTAAGTCAGGGTTCTCTTCCATCATATAGATAGCGTCTCCAGACCAAACTGTAGCTAAAGCAGCTTCTCCACCTATCATTCTATCCTTAACTTCATCAACCACATATGCTTTAACTAAAGGTTTTTGTTTTATTAACTCATCTTTAGCTTTAGCTATTTCTTGTGGATTAGTAGAATTTAAAGAATATCCTAATCTCTTAAGAGAAATAGCTAGAGTATCTCTTATAGAGTCAAACATCATTATCTCCTTAGTATATTTAGGATTCCAAAGAATGTTCCAAGAATCTACAGGGTCATCAACCATAGTTGTGTTGTAGATTATACCAACAGTTCCCCACATATATGGTACAGAATATTCATTGTTAGGGTCATATGAAAGTCCTTTATAATCTTCATCTATATATTCATAGTTAGGAAGATTGTCAAAGTTAAGTTTCTCAACCATATCTTCTTTAATCATTTTCTCTAACATGTAATCAGATGGTACAACTATGTCATAGTCGGAATTACCACCCTTTAGTTTTTGATACATTATTTCGTTTGTATCATATTCTTCATAGTTTACCTTGATGCCTGTCTCTTGTTCAAACTTGTCAAGTAAATCTCTATCTATGTAATCACCTACGTTAAATACATTTAGGGTTTTGGTAGTAGAGTTACTCTTTCCAACAAATACTAAAGTAGAAACAAGTACAACAATAGCAAGAGCAAAAGCTAAGGCTTTGTTGTTATTTTTGTTAGTTACTTTCTTAGTTTTCTTTTCGGAAGTTAACTCTTTCTTATTTACAAGAAGTAAAAGAGAAAGTACTGTAATAAACATCAAAGTTGAAAGTGCATTTATTTCTGGTTTAATTCCTCTTCTAGCCATTGAGAAAATCTCTATAGAAAGATTTGAAACTCCTGAACCTGTAGTAAAGAAGGAAATTACAAAGTCATCTATACTCATGGTAAAAGCCATCAAGAAACCTGCTAAAATACCTGGTTGTATTTGAGGAATTATTATCTTTCTTAAAGTATAACTAGGTGTTGCACCTAAATCTAAAGCTGCATCTGTTATATTAACAGGCATCTGTTTAAGTTTAGGTAAAACAGATAATATTACATAGGGTATATTAAAGGTAATATGGGCTAAAAGCATTGTTTTATATCCAAAAGTAAGACTAAAGAAAACAAATAAACTCATCAAAGCTATACCTGTAACTATGTCTGGATTAAGAACAGGTAAATAGTTTATGTTTAATAGAATGTTCTTAAGTTTACCTTTCATATTAAATATACCGATAGCTGCAATAGTACCTATAATAGTTGCAATAGTTGCTGATGATAAAGCTATAAGTATGGTGTTATATAAGGCTCTTAGAATCTTATCGTTGTGAAGAAGCTCTATATACCACTTGAAGGTAAATCCTTGCCAAGATGCCATGGATTTAGAATCATTAAAGGAAAACACTAATAAAGCAAGTATAGGTGCATATAGAAATAAGAAAATTAAAAACATATATACCTTTGAGCTTATACTTTCTAATTTTTTCATTATAAAATAGCACCGCCTTCCTTACTGTTGTCACCTTCATATCTAGACAGTATAGCCATAGATATAAGAATTATTATCATCATAAAAATTGAAATAGCAGATCCAAAATTCCAATCCCCTATATTCGTAAATTGCTGTTCTATAAGGTTACCAACTAACATGTATTGTCCACCACCTAGAAGGCTTGAAATTATAAAAGTTGATACAGCAGGCATAAATACCATTGTTATACCAGACATTACCCCTGGGATTGATAGTGGGAAAATAACCTTTTTAAATACGATTGATCTATCTGCACCTAAATCTGCAGCAGCATTTAATAAATCAGAATCAATCTTTATTAGTACTGTATAAATAGGAATAATCATAAAAGGTAAAAAGTTGTATATCATTCCTAAAATAACAGCAGTATCTGTATAAAGTATATCTATAGGACCTAAACCTATCTTCATTAAAAGCGTATTTATGATACCATTTTTGCCTAAGATAGAAAGCCAAGAATAGGTTCTAAGTAAAAAGTTCATCCACATAGGAAGAATAATGAGCATTATAAGCATATTTCTACTACTAGCAGCTTTTTTAGAGATTATATAAGCAATAGGGTAGCCTAAAACTAAACAAGCTAAAGTTGAGATTAAAGCTAAGCTTAAACTTCTTCCAAAAACCTTTAGGTATTGAGTTGAAAATAGTTTTTGATAGTTCTCTAAGCTGAAAACATAAGAATCATCAACTTTTACAGTGAAGCTGAAAAATAACACTATAAGTAGTGGAATAACTATAAATAGAATACTCCAAACTAGGTAAGGGTAAGCTGCAAGTCCTTTTCTCTTATTCATTTTCACTCACCTTTCTCATTATGTGAATATCCTCTGGGAATATATTCATTCCTAGAACATCTCCAACTGAAGCGTTTTTAGTATTATGTATTATCCATCTTCTATCAGCTTCCATAAGTTCTATCTCATAATGAACACCTTTAAAAATTACTGAAGTTACAGTTCCAAATAACATTCCTTCTTCTTTGGAAGTTATCTTAATATCTTCAGGACGAATTACCACTTCAATTTCTTCATTTTCTAAGAAGCCCTTATCCACACATTCGAAATCTTTATTACAGAAGTTTACGTTAAAATCTTCTTTCATAATTCCAGGTAATATGTTACTTTCTCCTATAAATCTAGCTACAAAAGAGTTTGCAGGTTCGTTATAGATATCTTCTGGCGTTCCCATTTGTTGAATTTTACCGTTATTCATAACTATGATTTTATCAGACATAGTTAAGGCTTCTTCTTGATCGTGAGTTACAAATATAAAGGTTATACCTAACTTTTGTTGAATCTTTTTAAGCTCAAGTTGCATTTCTTTTCTAAGAATTAAATCTAAAGCACCTAAAGGCTCATCTAGAAGCAAAACTTTAGGTTCGTTTACTAAAGCTCTAGCTATAGCAACTCTTTGTTGTTGACCACCTGATAAGGAGTCAATACTACGATTTTCAAACCCATCAAGAGAAACTAATTTAAGAATATTTTTAACTTTTTCATCTATTTCATCTTTGGAAAGCTTTTTTATTTTTAAACCAAAAGATACATTATCATATACATCCATGTGTGGGAATAATGCATACTTTTGGAACACAGTATTAAGAGCTCTCTTATAAGGAGGAATATTATTAATAACTTTCTCTTCAAAAATAATGTCGCCTTTATCAGCTGATTCAAAACCTGCTAATATCTTTAAGGTTGTTGTTTTTCCACAACCACTAGGACCTAAAAGAGTCAAAAACTCATTTTTCTTTACACTAATACATAAGTCATCTAATACCTTATGCTCATCATAATTTTTTGATACATTTTTAATTTCAATAATGTTTTCTGACAAAACAAACACCTCTTTCTAAAATGATGGGGGAGTACTAATCCATATAACCTTTGCTGAAGTTTTACCAGGATTAGAAATAAAGTGATTTTCCCTAGGTTTAAAATAAAAGCTTTCGCCTTTTCTAACTTTGTATTTTCTGTCGCCTAAATGAAGAGTTATTATACCAGATAAGACATATCCAAATTCCTCACCTTCATGAGGTTCTTCTTCTACATATCTTCCATCTGGATCAAGAGTTATCATAATAGGTTCCATTTCATTTTTTTGAGCATTAGGTATTAACCACATAAGGGAATACTTAAGCTCAGAGTCTTCTTTTTCAAACATGTCATCTTTAGTGAAAGTAACTCTTTCTTGATTGTCTTCACTAAAAAACTCTGTAAGGTTAGTACCTAAGATTTCTAATATATCTATTAAAGTAGCTATAGATGGAGAAGTTAGATCATTTTCTAGTTGAGAAATAAATCCTTTAGAGAGTTCACATCTATTAGCTAATTCTTCTTGAGTTAATTGTTTCTCGATTCTTAATCGTCGTATTTTATCACCTATTTGCATATAAACACTCCTTTTAAGTTGTGAAATGTAAGTTTTACTAAACTGAAAGTTTAAGATTACTAAACAAACAAATATTATTATATAGTCAATAAATAAGTAAATCAAGATTTTTTTACCTCATAAGTTACAAATAACTATCAAAAATAAAATGCAATTGATAAAAAAGTTAAAATATGAGATATTATTAGTATCAAAGGAAATTATGGGTGATTATATGAAAAATAATTTATATAGGCGTGATGGGAAATTAATATACATTAAACAGCCGGAATTCAATGAATTAGAATATACCCAGAGATTGTGGAATGATGAAAAGACAATGGAGGATATAGGGGGCGTTTTTAATTTCCCTAAAGAAAAGTGGCAGCTATTTTATCAAAAAATGATTTATCCTTCTGATGGTAAGAACTTTTATTGCTTGATTTATAATATAGATAATGTACCTATTGGAGAAGTCAGTTTTCATGGATATGACTCTGCAACTAAGATAGCTAGGTTTAATATTAAGATAGAAGATAAATACAGAAGACAAGGATATGGAAAAGAAGCTATTAGATTGTTATTAGAGTATTATTTTTTAGAATTTGGTGGACAAATTATGATGGAAAAGGTATTAAATAGATATCCTGAAAGTATAGAGGATACCTTTGGTTTTGAAGTCATAAGGCAGCAAAAAGGAGAATTTACTTATAGAATTTCTAAAAGTTCTTTTTTAACTATATCTAAAAGCGAAAAGAAAAATGTATGTTGTGTAGTTTATGATGGTGTAGATTTTATGGAAATTGCATCAACCTTTGAACTATTTAATCTCTTAAATAAAGTAGCTGATAAAGAAATATTCGATTTATATACAGTAGGAGAGCGGACTGTTAAAGCCTCAAATGGAGTAGATATAATTCCAAGAAGAGGTATAGAAAATGAACTTTCTTCCGATATACTTATAATACCAGGGGGAAGCAGCTTCAATAATGTATTAAATGATTCAAAACTTTGCAATTTCGTAAAAAATGAGTACAAGTCTTCGGATTTTATAATTGCTACTGGAGAGGGAATCTTACTATTAGCTCAATGTGGATTAATTAAGGATCACACTATTGCAGCTCCTAATTTTATAGTTGATAAAGTTCAAGTATTATCGCCTTCAACTACTATAAGTGGAAAAAACTTTGTAGATAATGGGAGAATAGTTACAGCTAGAGGTGGGAAGAGCTCAATGGAAGGAACTTTTAAAATTATTAATGCTATAGTAGGAGAAGAGTTAACAGAAAAGTTATTAGAATATATAGAATAAAAAAAGCGACATAGTCGCTTTTTTATTTTTTAAATGTAGTTAAAATTATTGATAAGATGTCTTTAAAAATAACCATATTGTTTATAAGGCTATCTTTAGCAACGATAACATCAGCAGTAACATCAGTTGCTGCATCACTGATATCTTTAACATTGCCAGTTATATCAGCAATGTTAGTTGTTGTTTTATTTATGTTTTCCTTATTAGAAGTTAGGGTAGAGTTAATATTGTCTAATAAACTTGATAGTTTTTTAAAAGTTAGGGCTAAGTAACCTAAGGTTATAACAAGAGCTATTCCTATAATACCCCAAAATATATATCTTATATCAACGTACATCTTATTCCTCCAAGTTATCAGCTATTTCTTCAACTGCTTCTTTAACTTCTTCAATCTCCTTATTAACTACATCAGCATTTTTCTTAGATTCTAGGTATGAAGCAATTTTTTCTTTAGCTTCTTTTACATTAGAAATAGTTTCTTCTTTTTTGTCTTTAGCTAAAGCAATTGTATCATTTACAGTGTTTTTTATATTTTCATTAGTTTTTTTATAAGCATCCTTAATGTCTTCTCTTGTTTCTTTACCAGACTTAGGAGCTAAAAGTAATCCACCTAGAACTCCAAGAGCTATACCAGCAGTAGCACCTGCACTAATTTTTTTTGCTGATTCTATCTTTTTTCTCTTTAATTGTTCTCTTTTCTTTTTTTCTACTAAATCTCTTAATCCCATGTTTAGTACCTCCATTTTCTGAATTTATAGAATAATTATACTACATAGTATAAAAATGGACAAGTTAAATATGGATAGAGAAGAAGTTATATGTTTAATTAGTAAAAATAAGTGAATAATTGAAATAAATTTGTAGAAGTATTATTACAATGTTATAATGTTGGAACATTACAATATTATAATATTATAACATTTTACAAATAGGAGAAGAGTAATGAAGTTTGAATTAACCACACCTGCCTTATTATTTACAGCTATTTCATTGTTGATATCTGCATATACAACAAGATTTTTAAATTTAGCTCAGTTATTAAGAAGTTTAGATATTCAGTATAGAAAAGAAAAGGAGCCTAGATTTTTAAAGCAGATTAGAAATTTAAATAAGAGAATACAAATTATAAGATATACTCAAATTGCTGCTGCAATAAGTTTCTTTTTATGCGTATTATCAATGTTTAGTATATTTTTAGATAGATATTTACTGGGAGAAATAACCTTTGGAATGTCACTTATAGCTTTGCTTATTTCTTTAGGATTATCTATTTATGAAGTGCAGATATCTGTTAAAGCAATAAGTGTACAAATTGAAGATTTAGAAGATTGTTAATCTAGAGCTTAACTTATGATAAAGAATAGGAGAAAAATATGAAGTTAAAGGTAAATAAAAATAAAAGAGGTCTCCTATTTTTAGAATTGTATATAAAAGAAGAGGAAAAAGATACCTTTATAAAGAGGCTTATTTTGGAAGGGAAGAAAAAAGATAAAAATAAATATGTACTTCCTCTCAAATACTTATATCCCTTGTTCAAAAATTCTAAAAATAGTGATGTAGAACTAGAAATGTCCTCAATTAAAGAATTTTTAGAGTTTAGTGATGAATATGAGGAAAATTATTATTATAAAGAGAAAGCTGATGCAATTTATATGAGGCTTTGGAGAGAAAATAATTGCCCATACATATATAAATATACCCTTGATGTAAGCAATAATCAGATTCATAAGCAAATTTGTTTTCAAAAGTTAACTTAAAATATTCAACATTATTCGACTGGAAGAATATACTAAAATAGGAAGTTAAAAGGGGGTAATTATATGATACACTCAGGTACTAAGTTATCTCCACCATGGGTAACTCAAAGAAACAAAATTGCTTATACCATTGGATTAGACCCTCAAGTGGAAGTTGGAGAACTTGAGGAAAGATCTTGTGAGAAATATGTTGTTAGGATTTTAGTTAATGATAATAAAAAAGCTAAAGCTATTGCCACTATGCTTGTTCCAGAGTACGTATACGGCGAAAGTAGATTAAAAATAAAGGTTTATGCACCTTGTGAGATACGAGTATATCCTCGTATTCATAAATTAAATGGGGAAGAGCTGTCAAAGCTTTTAACGGATGCATTAGGTGGAAACCCATTATATAGAGGATTTGTAATTACAGATGGTATAATTCCAACTGCTGTTGCAGAAACTGTCGGGCAAGTAGTAGGTATTATAAAAAAAGAGATAGTACAGTTTTTTAATGATGATATAACTGATTTGTGCGGTAATTATAATGAGGTTGCGTCAAAGGTTTTTAATAGCATAATAAGAAGAGATTATAACCCTGCTACACTATCTTTTACAACAGAAGATAGGGAATGTTTGATTGGACTTAGTTCAAGGAAATAAACAAGGAGACTGAATTTTAATCAGTCTCCTTGTTTATTATTTTTAATGAGTTGCAGGTTTTGTTGGATCGGTATTAGATGGTGTATCATTTTTTTCTGTATCATCATCTTTTTTGTCATTGTCTTTTTTAGGATCATCTTTTTTGTCATCAGATGGTTTGTAATCATCAAGTTCTGTAGGAGGAGCGTATTTAGCATCTGGACCTGTAGCTCCTTTAATAAATACTCTTTCCTCAATTAAGTTTGCAGGAGTACTTGCAGTTGCAAGCTTTCCATTAAGCTTATTAACTTTAGCAATAACATAAGAATCATCAGTTTCTGTAGGTTCAGAACCATCTATAACCCAGTCATTAACAACCTTACTTCCTCTAGGATCACGAGCTGTGCCTTCGCTTGGAAGTTTCCCAGATAAAGAAGATAGAGGCATTTTATGAATTCCTGAAGGTTGAGGTATATCCTTAACTTCTAAACCTTCATGGGCCTTAGCCATTATTAACCCCCATAATCTAGCAGCCTCACCGCTACCACCACTTAATGGGTCTTCTCCTTTATCATAACCTACCCATACAGCCCCAGATAAGTATGGAGTTAAACCTGCAAACCATAAATCTTTACTGCTTGAAGTAGTACCTGTTTTACCTTGTACTGGCATAGCACCAAATTTAGCCTTACCTGAAGAATAGTTTTCAACTGGTTCCTTAAGTAAGTCATAAGTTATATATGCTGCCTGAGCAGAAAGTATTGTTTTAGTTTTTGGAGTTTTTGTTAATATGGTTTTTCCAGTAGCATCTACAACCTTAGTGTAAAGTGCACCTTCTGTATAAATACCACTATTACCAAAGGTTCCATAAGCTTGAGCTAATATAAATGGATTACCGCCATCTGGATTTTTTGGGTCACTATCAAATTCACCTAGAGCTACTGCAGCAATATTTTTAGAGGCATCCGCATAAGTAAGTCCAAATTGTTCACCATAAGCTATTCCATTTTTCAAACCTATTTTATCTTCAACCTGCACTGCAACAACATTTTTAGATTCTCTTAAAGCCACTCTTATAGGAATAATACCACTATATTGATTAGGCGAATTTTTAGGATTATAAGGCGCTCCGTTACCTTTATATTTGTTTTGGAATTCTGTAGGTAGAGGAGCATCATTAAAGCCTGTAGCTGGATTAACCATTTTTAAATCTATAGCAGGAGCGTATACAGTTAAAGGTTTAGTAGAAGAACCTATAGGTTTTAGTATGCTGTAAGCTCTATTTAAAGAATTAGCATCCTGTTCACCACGTCCACCTATCATAGCTTTAACTTGACCACTTCTATAGTCCATAACAACGGCAGAAGCCTGAAGAGTATAAACACCTTTATCATTTTTTTCAGCGGATCTACCAAAGATATTTAAGTTGTTTTCATTATCTAAAACACTTTGAGCATGATCTTGAAGTGATCTATCCATGGTAGTGTATATTTTTAAACCACCATTTACTAACATCTTTGATATTTCAGCATCACTTAGTTTTAATTGTTCTTTTAAGTCCTTTTTAACTTGAGAAATGGCTGGATTAACAAACCATTCGTAGTTTAATTTATAAGATATCTTTTGAGTTTTAAATTCGTAAGCATCTCTTTTCTTTTCATCTAGAGTACTAATAGCTTGGTTATATTCTTCATCTGATATTTTACCTAGATCCTTCATTTTTGATAAAACGGTTTTAGTTCTATTTATGAAAGGAGTAGGGTCATTTTGCATTTTTTCTGTGTATGCGCTGTAATAAGATGGAGCTTGAGTAATTCCAGCTATATAAGCACTTTGTATTAAATTAAGATCTTTAGCTGGTTTTCCAAAGTAGTACATTGAAGCAGCTTCAACTCCGTATAACTTACCACCTAAAGGAATGGTATTAAGGTATGCTTCTAAGATTTGATCTTTTTGAAGTATCTTTTCTAACTTAGTAGCAAGGTACATTTCTGTTAATTTTCTTTCCATAGTAACATCGTTAGTTAAGATAGTATTTTTTAAAAGCTGCTGGGTTAAAGTGGATGCACCATGTAATCCAGATTTTCCAGTTAGCTTATTTTTAACATCAGTAAAAGCAGCCCCTGCAATTCTTCTTAAATCTATACCTATATGGTCATAAAATCTCTCATCTTCTATAGACACATAGGCATTTTTCAAATAATCAGACATATTATTAAGTGAGACCACGTAACGCTCTTCTTCGGTGTGTACAGTATCGATTAGCTGTTCATTGCTATCATATATGGCAGAAGGTTCACTTAAACTTAAAACTGAATTAACGTCTAGTTCTGGAGCACTTTTAATTATTGCATAAGCATATCCACAGGCGACTATAATTCCAGTCAATATAATAAATCCAATAGATAATGCAATGGTTTTAAATACTTTTCGGGATTTCTTTTTTTTCTTGGATTTATTTTTAGGTTTTTTATTTTCTTTATTGTTATTGTTCATTCTTTCCTCCTAAAACACATGAAAATGAATTAATCATCATTTAGTAATCATTATAACATAAAAAATGTTAATAATAAAATTGAGAGGTTGCATATGAAATATTATACTAAAAAAACATCAACTAATAAACGAATATTAGTATTTTTATCTATAATTATTAGCTTGTTAATATTATTTATATACATGTTAGATAAAATAATATTGTCAACCCTCATGGTTGTAGCAGATGGAGAGATGAGAACAAGGGCTATTGAAGTCATAGATCGAAACATTTTAGACTTATATGATAAAGAATTTAATTATGATGATATTATGAAAATAGAAAAGGATGGGCAAGGAAATATTACCATGATTAGAGCGGATACTATAAAACTAAACTCTTTAGCAGCTAAGGTTTCTTTAGAATCTCAAAATAAGTTAAGAGAGATGGGTGCTGTTGGGATAAAGATACCTATAGGATATATAAGTAAAAATGTTATATTATCTAATTTAGGACCATCAGTTAAAGTTAGAATGTTGCCTATAGGAAGTGTAAAGACAAATTATATATCTGAGTTTGAGTCAGCTGGAATTAACCAAACGCGGCATAAGATTTACCTTGAGGTTGAAACTTCAATAAAAGTTATAATTGCAACAAAAAGTGATGAAGTACAGATAAAAAACACCATACCAGTTGCTGAAACTATAATAGTTGGAAAAGTTCCTACTACTAATTTGGACTTTGGAAAATAAAATTAAGGTTGAAGATATATATGGTTATCTTCAACCTTAATAAGTTTAACTAGATTTTTACAATGTTATGCAAGGAGGTTAATTTTATAAATTAAATATAGGATTAATTATGAAGTGTATAAATATCACTAAACTTTATATACCCACTATTTATGAGAACCTCGTTTACGTTATTTTTATCAACAGTGACTGGTGTTAGAAGTATTGAGGGGACATTTTTTTCACCATTATATACAGTGGGATATATGTTAAGAATTTTATTGCTAGCTAAATTTATAGCTATGTCAATAGCAGTTTGCGCTTCTTTTCTAAAATCAGTGAAAACTGTCATAGCTTGTGTTCCATTGAGTATCCTTTTTACAGTATCAAGCTCTGCATCATGTCCAGTTACTAAAACCTTACCAGCAAGACCTTCTTCCTCTAAGGCTTTAATTGAAGCTCCAGCCATGGCGTCATTTGGAGCTAAAATAGCAACAATATTATTGTTTTCAAGAAGAGAATTTTTCACGACATTATAAGTAACTTCAGTATTATAGGCATTAATTGATGCGTCAGTAACAATTTTTATATTACCTATAGCCTGCAAAGGACGAATATAAACCATTGCCCCCTCTTTTAATAATATTGAATTAGCATCATCATTTCCTCCAGATAAAAAAATGTAATTACCGCGAGGAGCCCTAGTTGTAAGATATCTACCTTGAAGCTCACCTATGCTAAGAGAACTATAGGTTACAAAAAAATCAACATCACTATTTAAAATCATTCTGTCATATGCAACTACTTTAACACCTGCCTTTTTAACTTTTTCAACAATAGTAGAAGCTTCTTCTGAATTCACGGGAGCAATGATTAAAACATCTATGTTTTTTAATAAAAGTGCGTCAACTTCTATGCTTTGCTGACTTGTAGAGCTGGAGGTTTCACAGTAAGTTAATATTGCATTTTGTTTTCTTGCATAATCTTCAAGTAGCCTACCATCTTCAGGCCATCTAATTTCTCCGCCACCTACAGGCAAAGATATGCCAATATTTATTACTTTTCTATCTATTAATAAATTGTTATCATATTGAAACTTCATATAAAAATTTTCTGGCATCTGTATATACATTTATATCACCTCAGTTTTGCAAGGAGTAAATATCGTGTAGAGTAATATAACCGCTATTTAGAAGAACCTCTTGTATATTATTTCTATCAACAGTTACGGGGGCTAATAATAGTGAAGGAACTTCCTTTTTTCCATTATTTATTTCTATATATATATTTAATGGAAGGTTGTTAGCTAAGTTTATTGCAATATCAATTGCAGCTTCTGCCTCTTTTCTGAAGTCAGTGAAAATAGTCATAGATTGTGTTCCATCAAGAATTCTTTTTATGGCAGAAGGTTCTGCATCTAGTCCAGTAACAAGAACCTTTCCAGCAAGATTTTGTTCCTTTAGTGCCTTTATTGATGCACCTGCAAAAGCATCGTTTGGAGATAATATTGCCACAATATTATTGTTGTTTGCTGCAAGGGATTTTTTCACAACATCATAAGCTATATTAGGGTTCCAATCTTTAATAAATTCATCAGTAACTATTTTTATTCTCCTAATAGCTTCTAAAGGTTTAATATAAATCATAGCTCCATCTTTATATAGTATAGAATTAGAATCAGTCAGATCACCAGCGAGTACAATATAGTTTCCAGTAGGCGCTCTTTGAGTTAGATATCTCCCTTGTAGTTCCCCTATATTAAGTGAGTTAAATGCTACAAAGAAGTCAATATCAGCATTAAAAATAAATCTATCATAAGCAACAACAGGAATATTATACTCTTTAACTTTATCAATTATTATTGAAGCTTCATCTGAATTCACTGGAGCTATTATTAACACATCTATTCCTTGTGTTATAAGTTTTTCAACTTCTGCTAACTGGTCCGAGGTAGTTATAGTAAGCTCAGAAAATTTTAATAAGGCATTTCTTCTTCTTGCATAATCTTTAAGAAAGTTACTGTCAGATGGCCATCTCTCTTCACCACCACCTAAAGGCAGGGATATACCTATAATTGTCTCTTTTCTATTAAAAACTGAGTTTTCATCATATTTAACTTGAACATTAAATGACTCTGGCATGGATATAAACATTAAATCACCTAAAAAAATAATATATATTTATAATATTCATATAAATAGAAAAGGTATCACAAACTAAGTTTGTGATACCTAAATATGTATTATTCCCAGTTAAATACGTAAGGAACATTTCTATAGTAATTGCCATAATCTAATCCGAAGCCAACTACAAAAACATCTTCGATTTCAAAACATCTATAGTCAGGGTTTATATCAACCTTTCTTCTTGAAGGTTTATCTAATAAAACACAAGATTTTACTGATTTTGCTCCTAATGATTTAACATGGTTAACTATAAACTCCATTGTGTATCCTGTATCTACTATATCATCAACTATTAAAACATCATATCCTTCAATGTTATCAGGAATATCGTTAATAACCTTTACTTTACCTGTAGATTCTTCTGCGTGACCATAGCTTGATGTAGTCATAAAACCAACTTTAGTTTTAACATCTAAAGCTCTCACTAAATCAGCTGAAAATATAAAGCTTCCTCTCAAAAGTGATAGAACATATAGATTTTTATCTTTATATTCTTCTGAAAGCTCTTTTCCTAATTCCTTAATTCTTACGGAAATTTGTTCCTCCGAAATAAGTATATTTCTTTTTTTATCTTCCATGGTATCCTCCAACAATTAATATAGAATATTTAAAAATACTAAAATCATAATATCCATATTAACAATTTTTTTGCTATATTTCAACACCTACTATAATTTCATTCAAAATAGACAAACTAATATAGTTTACATCTACTATTATATAGTTTAAAATTACATTGAAAGTTTTAGCAATTAAAGAAAATGAGGTGAAATTTTATGATTTATGGAAATATTGAAGGAATTAAAAACTCTTATTTAAAAGAGTTAGAAGAAATATATAAATTAAAAGTTTTAAAGTATGAATATTGCTCTATGGAAATAATTGATACAATCTCAAGATTGACATCATTAGTTGAAAGAGAAATATCTGTAGGAATAGATAGAAGAGGAAACATAGTTTCAGTTGCAGTAGGTGACTCAAACTCGGTAGAACTTCCTATTATAGATATAAGTGAGAAGAAGTTAGCAGGAGTTAGAATAGTTCATACTCATCCTAATGGAAACTCGCACTTGTCTGCACTTGATGTAACTGCACTTTTAAAACTTAAACTAGATGCACTAGTTGCTGTAGGTGTAGTTGATGGTACGCCTAAAGAGGTATCTATAGGCTTTTGTGCAGTAGAGAATGATATTTTAATAGTTGAAACCATGTTAGGGTTAAACTTAAACGAAAGTTTTGACTTTAATATAGGAGAGAAAATTCAGAACTTAGAAACTGCTCTAAAGAGAAGTAATGTTGAAGAAGACTTAGCAGAAAGAGCTATACTTGTTGGTACAGATACAGAAGAAAGTTTAGATGAACTTGGTGAACTTGCTAAAGCTTGTGATATAACTGTCTTAAACAAGGTATTTCAAAATAGAGCTAAGATAGATGCAGCTTTGTTTATAGGAAGTGGAAAAGTTTCAGAGATTGCGAGTCTTAAACAAACTTTAAGAGCAAACTTGATAATCTTTGATGAAGAACTGTCTGGTTCTCAAGTTAGAAACTTAGAAGAAGCTATAGGAACTAAAGTTATAGATAGAACTACTTTAATACTTGAGATATTTGCAAGAAGAGCTAAAACTAGAGAAGCAAGAATTCAAGTAGAACTTGCACAACTTAAGTATAGAGCATCTAGACTATCAGGACTTGGAACTATACTATCTAGAACAGGTGGTGGAATAGGTACTAGGGGACCTGGAGAAAAGAAACTTGAAACTGATAGAAGACATATAAAAGAAAGAATCTATGACTTAGGTGATGAACTTAAAAAGATTAAGAAAAATAGAGAAGTTCAAAGAGAAAGAAGAGGAAAACAAAGTATACCTCAAGTTTCTCTAGTTGGTTATACTAATGCAGGGAAGTCAACACTTAGAAACACTTTGTGTGACATGGTATCAATAGGTGAAGGAAATAAAAAAGAAAAAGTATTTGAAGCTAATATGTTGTTTGCAACTTTAGATACTACAACTAGAGCTATAAACCTACTTGATAACAGACTAATAACTTTAACTGACACAGTTGGGTTTGTAAGAAAGCTTCCTCATGAACTAGTTGAAGCTTTTAAGTCAACCTTAGAAGAAGTTATATACTCTGACATGTTACTTCACGTAGTTGATGCAGCTTCAGATACAGCTAGAGAACAGA
The DNA here is from genome assembly GCF_022324845.1 of Clostridium sp. YIM B02506. NCBI lineage: Bacteria > Bacillati > Bacillota > Clostridia > Eubacteriales > Clostridiaceae > Clostridium > Clostridium sp. YIM B02506. Next base: position 79,924 of record NZ_JAKGTG010000002.1, on the reverse strand, counting down.
TTAAAGCAGTTGAAGAAGTTTTAGCTGAACTTGGTGCAAGAGATAAAGATGGTTTCTTGGTACTAAACAAGATAGACTTAGCAAGTGAAGAAGCTCTTTCTGAACTAAGAGATGAGTTCTCAAACTATGAAATCATTGAGATATCTGCAAAACAAAAGATAAACTTAGATAAACTTCTATTAAAAATAGCTGATAAGTTACCTAACAAACTCAAACTTGCAGAGTTTATCATACCTTACGACCAAGGTGGTATAGTTTCATATCTTCACAATAACAGCAATGTACTTGAAGAAGATTATAAAGAAGAAGGAACTTACATCAAAGCAGAAGTAGATGATGAAGCTTACAACAAATATAGCGATCTTATCTTAAAATAATTAAATTATCCTTCCTGTATAAATGGTTTAATTTAGAATAAACTATGAAGCAGGAGGGATTTTTTATGGAGAAAATATGTCCTATATGTAACAAGATAATAAGTAGTACGATAAAGTGTGGGAAATGTGGAGGTTTAATGAATGACATTGGGAGAGAGCAGGAATATAGAGATCCCTATGGAAATAAGCAAGAGATAGAGTATATAAACTCTTGTTGTGTACACATATTTCACTGCGATAATTGTGGAGAAGAAGCAGAAAAAAGTATACAAGATTTGTACATATGATATATAATAAGCTTAAAATATTGGGGTGAGTTATATGAATACAAAGATTGTGGAATACCAGAAGGCTTTTTCAAGTATAAAAGAAGATTTAGAAAAAAATAAACATGTATTAGCAGTGTTAGCCTATGGCTCAATGGTAAGCGGCGATCTATGGGAAGGGTCTAATATAGATTTATTAGTAGTTATTGATAACTTAATCGATGATATAAAGGATATTAATTTAACTTTAAATGAAGTGCCTATTCATTTAAAACTTATATCTAAAAATACCTTAATAAATAATTCTAATAAAAAGATAGATGAGATATTAATAACTTCAAGACTTATAATATGTAATGATTTATCTATAAGAAAAATACATGATGAACTTAGATATGTACCAGATATAGAAAAAGAAAAAATGAATCTGGTTTATCTAGGAGAAACATTAAAAGCTATAAATGTACTTAATAAGTATTTATATAATAATAGAAGATATACAGCCTTTGAACTGTCTTTAAAGGCTATGGAGTCCTTTGCCAAGCTGTACATAAACAATAATGGATATTTAGTAAGTAAAGACTCTATAAACATGGCAATAAGTTTAAATGATTCTTTTAAAGAAATAGTAGACAAGATTTTCTTTGAGCAGGTTAATAAGGAAGAAGCAATTAAAGAAATGATTACGTACATAAAAAACTATTTAAATGTGAATTTAAAACAGTCTTCAAGGATTTTAATAGATTATATAAAAGATAAGGATAACTGGGTTACGCCTCAGCTTTTAAAGGAAGAAGAGTTATTCAAAGGTCTATATATAAACATGGAAGTTATATTAAATGAGTTATATAAAAACAAGATTTTAAATAGAAGAATTTTAGAACAAAGTTTAAATGGTTTTAGATATAAGGAAAATGTATATTATTATAACAACATTTAGTTAGTTGAGAACTGAAAATTGAGAGTTGAGAATTGATTGAGAAATTCAGCTTTGCTGGATTTTTTCACTGTAATTTATAGAGTATTAACTCTCAACTAAAAAATGGAGGAGAAATGAAAAAGTTCTTAGTTGAGTTTGATGAAGATATCTCTAAGTATATACAAATCTCTGAACATATAAAAAAGTTAATAGAGTTTGGGAAGATAAAAGATGGAACTAAACTGCCTACCATAAGAGAACTTTCTAATTTTCTTGAAGTGAATAATGTAACTATAGTAAGTGCTTATAAAAAACTTCAAGCTGATGGATACGCTATTATGAAAATAGGAAGTGGAACCTATGCTAGAAAAAAAGAGGCAATTAAGAGTTTTCAAAAAGAATATAATAAAACTTTCAAACTGTTAAATGCAGGTTCATTAAGAGAGTATATAGATTTTACAGGGGAGACTACATCATCTTCCTTTTTTCCAGTTAAGGATTTACAAATGGTTATAAATGAGGTTTTTGATAGAGATGGAGCGGAGGCTTTATTATATCAAGATGTTTTGGGTTATGATAAACTTAGAGAAGAAATAAGTAAAAACTTTTGGAATGGCAGGGTTAAAAAAGAAGACATACTTATAGTTTCTGGAGCCCAGCAAGGAATAGATATAGCTTCAAAGGCCATCTTAAATGTAAATGACAAGGTAGTTGTTGAGAACCCAACCTATGGAGGAGCTCTTTCTGTATTTAGATGGAAAAGAGCAGAAGTTATAGAAGTTCCAATTGAGAAAGATGGAATGGATTTAGAGAAACTAGAAAAGATACTGAAAAAAGAAAAAATAAAATTCATGTATATAATGAGTTATTTTCAGAATCCAACAGGAATTAGTTACTCAAATGAAAAAAAACTAAAACTTATAGAATTGTCTAATATTTATGACTTTTACATATTAGAGGATGACTATTTATCAGAACTAATTTATGATGATAATTTGCAATATAAACCATTAAAGGCGTATGATATTTATGATAGAGTAATATATATTAAGAGTTTCTCAAAGATTTTTATGCCAGGAATAAGAATAGGGTATGTAATAGCACCAGAAAAGTTTAAAGAAAGTATGTATATCTCTAAAATAAATACAGATATATCTACCTCATCTTTAATGCAAAGGGCCTTGGAGCGTTACATAGTGCATAACTATTGGAAAAGGCATATAGAATATTTAAATGGAGAGTATAAGTCTAGATATTTACATATGAAAAGTATATTAGATGAGAAATTCAAAGATATAGTTGAGTACATAGATCCAAAAGGGGGATTAAACTTTTTCTTAAAGGTTTTAGAAAAAGATTCTCCAAGTTCACGAAAGCTTTTTTCTATACTTAAGAAAGAAAAGATACTAATATCGCCAGGAGCCTTATTTTATAAAAAAGAAGTAGATGGGGACGATTTTTTTAGAATAGGTTTCTCTCAAACAACCCACGATAAAATAGATGAGGGAATGGAGAAAATATTAAAAGAATTACAGCAATAGGGGGAAAAGCATGTCTTATTTAACAATTAAAAGACAATCAAAGGATGATTTTGAAGAAAAGAAATCTCAATTTATAGGTCACATAAAAAGAGTTGAAACAGAAGAAGAAGCAAAAGCATTTGTGCAGGAAATAAAGGGTCAGCACAAAATGGCTACACATAACTGCTGGGCTTATGTAATAGGAGAAAATATGAATATTCAAAGATATTCTGATGATGGTGAACCTCAAGGAACAGCAGGAATACCTATTTTAGAGGTAATTAAAAAAACAGGCATAGTAGATTGTGCTATAGTGGTTACTAGGTATTTTGGAGGTGTATTATTAGGGGCTGGAGGATTAACAAGAGCCTATACTAAAGGTGCTTCCATAGCAATAAAGGCTGGAGGAATGGTAGAAAAAGTTAAGGGTGTTCCCTTAACTATAGATATAAATTATGATTTAATAGGTAAAATTCAATATATATGTGGAGAAAATAACTGGAATATAGAAGATTCAGAGTATGGAGAAAATGTAAAAGTTCATCTGCTATTAGAATTAGAGGAAGCAGAAAAAGCAATACAAGAAATAACTGAAGCAACTAATGGAAAAGCAGTTATCAAAAAGAGTGATGAAGGAATATTCTTTAAAGAAGAATATAGACTTTTGAAAAGTTTAGAATAGATATATGGCTAAATTACCCACTTCAAGTTGCAGATGGAATTTATGCTATGTTATAATGGTTTAGGATATTGACCTTAAGGGTTAACATATAAGGGAACAAAGTTAGGAGGAAATATAATGTCAGGACATTCAAAGTGGCATAATATACAAGCTAAAAAAGGCAAAACAGATGCTAAAAGAGGAAAAATATTCACAAAGATAGGTAAAGAAATAGCTGTTAGCGTTAAAAATGGTGGAGCTAATCCAGAAACTAATGCTAGACTAAGAGATGCTGTAGCAAAAGCAAAAGCAGAGAATATGCCTAGTGATAATATACAAAGAGCTATTAAAAAAGCTTCAGGAGAACTTGGTTCAGTAAACTATGAAACAATAGTTTATGAAGGATATGGTCCATCAGGAGTAGCTGTTATAGTTGAAACTCTAACAGATAACAAAAATAGATCTGCTGGTAATGTAAGAAGTGCCTTCACAAAAGGTGGCGGAAACATGGGAGCAAGCGGATGTGTTGGATTCATGTTCCAAGAAAAAGGTGAAATAGTTATAGAAAAAGAAGACAAAGATGAAGATGAAATCATGATGTTAGCTTTAGACTCAGGTGCTGAAGATTTTTCATCAGAAGAGGAAGTTTTTGTAATAACAACTGCACCAGATGACTTTAGTACAGTTAGAGAAGCCTTAGAAGCAGAAGGTTTAGAATTCTTAGAAGCAGCTGTAAAAATGATACCAGATACATATACAGCAATTAATGAAGATGATGCTAAGAAGTTCCAAAAGATGCTTGACTTACTTGAAGATGACGATGATGTTCAAGAAGTTTACCACAATGCTGAGTTCCCAGATGGATGGGAAGGGTAGGCTAGTATTTTCAAGGGTTTAGAAGGAATACAGATTGATAGTGAAATGAGTTTTGACTACGGTATACGTACGAAAAAACTATTTGACTATGATAAATGAAAAATAATCAAGTTCCTACACTATGATATACGTAAAATCACTCTAAAGGTTGTATAAAACAACTGGAGGAGTGATTTTTTTATTAAATACAGAAATAATTTAATAAAAAAAATAGGAAGGCATTAGTGTGGACGGTGATAAAAATGGAATAGGATGCCTTCCTTTAAAGTATTTGATGATAAATTAATTATAATTTGATTTAGTTAAATAATGAAGTTAAGTTTTGTAAAAACCATGTAAACTAACAAAGTTAGAATAGTATTTATGAAGTTGAAAACACTAGCTATATATAGTGAAAATAAAGGAGACTTTTATGTTATATATAGGGCCACATATGACAACAGCTAAAGGTTATGCAAGGGCTGCCAAGGATATTATAGAAATGGAGGCTAATGTTTTTCAGTTTTTCAGCAGAAATCCTAGGGGATCAAATTTCAGAGCTTATAATGAAAAAGATGTTAATGAATTTCAGAAATTAAGAGAAGAGTATAAGTTTGGACCACTACAAGCACATGCACCTTATACTATGAATCTTGGTAGTAGTGATGAAGGCGTGTATGAGTTTGGTAGGACTGTTATTAAAGAAGATATACACAGAATGAATGACCTAGGAATTGAATTTTTTGTTTTTCATCCAGGTAGTCATACAGGTTTAGGAATTGAAGCTTCAATAAATAAAATAGCTAATGCTCTTAATGAATCAATAAAAGGTAATGAAAAAATCAAGATTTTACTTGAAACTATGCCTGGAAAAGGAACTGAAGTTGGCTTTAGATTTGAACATTTAAAGAGCATAATAGATAAAATAATTTATAAGGAAAAGATAGGGGTATGTATGGACTTATGCCATGTATTTTCTGCTGGATATGATATAAAAAACAATATCTATGAAGTTATGGAAGAGTTTGACAAGATAATAGGAATAGATAGACTAAAAACAATTCATCTAAATGACAGTTTAATGCCTTTTGGTGATAGAAAAGACAGACATGTACCTGTTGGTGAAGGAAATATAGGACTAGATTCAATAATAAAAATAATGGAGCATCCATATATAAAAACTTTACCTTTTTATGCTGAAACACCATTAGATAATGAAGGTCACAAAAGAGAAATAAAAATGATAAAAGAAAAATTAAATTATTTTTAAAAATATGTAATCGATTAAAGGATTTTCTAATAGTTTATAGAATATAATATATATAACTAAAAATTATGTGTTGAGGTGTTGTGATGATGAATCTAATAGAAGCAGTTGAAAGTGGTCACGAGCAAGGGTTTAAAGTTGTTTTTAATGCTAATTTTATTAATTCTAGTAACAATGACGTACAAAATGTTAAAGTAAGATATTATGAAGGAAGAAGTAAAAAAGAAGATTTTGTAATTCAAGACACAATGGAAAATATAATAAGTCAACAAATTTATTTAATAAGCAAAAAAAATAGTTAATATTTAAGGTTATTTCTTAAGGGTTTTAAGAAATAACCTTTTTAGTTACTTTTTATTTATTAAAAAATATACTTGTAAATAAATTGTTAATAATTTATACTATAATGGTTGTGTGTGCAACTATTATTTTTTTAAAGGTGGATAAAATGCAAAAAAATATTGATAGCATTGGAAGATATATTTCTATATTGTATAGATCAGGAGCTATGTATTTTAATAAAAATTTTAATAGTGGAAATATAGGTAGTGGACAATATACATTTTTACTTTTTCTTGAAAACAATGAAGGTGTAACTCAGGAAGAAATGACTTGTAAATTAATTATAGATAAAGGAACAACCGCTAAAGCCTTAAAAAAGCTTGAAGAAGAAGGTTTAGTAAAAAGATCTGTAGATGAAAATGATAAACGAGCTTACAGAGTTTATTTAACTGCTGATGGGAAAGATATTATTAAGGATATAAGAAATGTTTTACTAGAGTGGAATGATATATTAACATCAGATTTTACTGAAGAGGAAAAGAAAATGGCATTAGATCTTCTCCAGAGAATGGTGGAGAACAAAAAGAAAAAAAGATCAAAGGAGATTACAAATGATAGATAGAGAAAAACGACTGGCAAATGAAAATATATTAAAATTACTTATAAGCTTCTCTATACCAGCTATTATAGGAATGCTTGTAAATGCATTATATAATGTAGTGGATAGAATCTATATTGGGCAGATGGAGGGTGTAGGACAACTTGCTTTAACAGGAGTTGGATTAAGCTTCCCTATTATGACTGTAGTTATAGCTTTCGCTATGCTTACAGGAGTTGGTGCATCAGCAAATATATCAATTAAATTAGGGCAAAGAAAAAAAGATGAAGCAGAACATATATTAGGGAATGCACTTTCCCTTTCAATAATATTTTCTATTTTAATAACTATAGTAGGACTTTTATATAAAGATAAACTTTTAATGATGTTTGGTGCAAGCGAAAGTACTTTTGGTTACGCTAGTGATTATCTTGGAATAATTTTACTTGGAACAATATTCAGTCTTACGTCCTTTAGTTTAAATCACTGCATTAGAGCTGAGGGAAATCCTAAAAGAGCAGCTTCCACAATGTTAGTTGGAGCAGTACTTAACACTATTTTAGATCCTATATTTATTTTTACTTTTGGCATGGGAGTAAAAGGAGCGGCATTAGCAACAATAATATCCCAAGCCGTCTCAACTATTTGGGTTTTAAGTTATTTTTTAAAAGGGCAAAGTAGTTTAAAATTAAAAGTAAGTAACTTAAAACTAGATATGAATATAGTTAAAACAATTTTTGCTATAGGAGTTTCTCCTTTTTCAATGCAAATGGCAGCAAGTGTGGTATCAATAACTGCAAATACAGCACTTAAGACTTACGGTGGAGATGTAGCAATAGGTGCCATGACAGTAGTAAACAGTGTAGTTACTTTAATTGTTATGCCTTTGTTTGGAATAAATCAAGGATATCAGCCGATAATTGGATTTAATTATGGAGCGAAAGCTTATAAAAGAGTACTAGATACATTAAAGTATGCTATTATAGGAGCTACAATAATTGTTGTTATGGGCTTTATAGGAGTTCAAGCATTTGCACCACAAATTATTAAACTCTTCAATAAAGATCCAGAACTTGTTGCAGTAGCATCACATGGTATAAGAATATTCTTATCAATGCTTCCTATAATAGGATTCCAAATTATAAGCGGTAACTATTTTCAAAGCGTTGGTAAAGCAAAAATATCTATGTTTTTAAGTTTGCTTAGACAAGTTATTCTTTTAATACCTTTATATTTAATACTTCCAAGAATGTTAAATAGCATAACTGGAGTTTGGCTTGCAGGACCAATAGCAGATGGTACATCCTCAATTATAACTGCGATATTCCTATTTAGAGAGTTAAGACTTTTAACTAAAGCACATGAAAAAGTTGAACTAGAAGCAGAGGCGGAAGTTGTATAACTAGTTGGTGAGAATTAGATTATGTCACACAATATTCACATATTTTTACCATAATATCTTGATTTTTTTATTTTATTATTAAAATAAGAGGTTGCATAAAATAACAAGGGGTGGTCAAAAAAATGAATGTTGGTTCGATTTCTAATGCTTCAACTAGTACATATAAAGCTTCAGATAGCAGTTTAGAAGCATTAAAAAAGCAAAGAGAAAGTCTTCAGCAACAGCTTTTACAAGTGAATTCAAGTAAGTTAGATGATAAAACAAAACAAGAAAAAGTTGAGCAGCTACAACAACAAATAGAGCAGATTGATGCTCAAATACAGCAAAAGGAAGCTCAAAGCAGTAGCAACAGTAATGCTACTCAAAAAGTATCAGAAGTTTCTTCTCAAGGTAAAAATAATGTTTCCACATTAAAAAGTAATGAGGAAGAATCTTCTTATGAAAAAACACAAGGAACATTAATAGACGCCTTTGCATAAAATTATCTATAGAAAAATCATTTTGAAACCTCGGTTTTGAAATGATTTTTTGTTATTGAGGTTTAAAAAACTTCCATAAATGATATAATAATAGTAATTATAGTTGATGGAGGAAAAAGTGTGAAGAATAAGAAATGGATTTTATTAGTAATATTATTATCTATAGTTACAATATTAACTGTAGTTTTTGGCATGTATAGTTTTAACAAAAAAACAAAGATAGTGCCAGTAGCATCTAACATACCAGTAAAGGAAGAGCCTAAAGAAGAAGTAATAACTAAATCTATAAAAGGTGCTAAGGTTGTTGCTTTAGGCGATAATATTACATATGGAGAGAATTTTCAAGCAGGAAATAAGTTATGGACTGATTTATTAAAGGAAAGATTTAGTTTAGAACTTACAAATGCAGGGGTTAATGGGAATACATCTACCCAAGGTTTAGAAAGATTAAATAAAGATGTTTTAGAAAAAAATCCTGACTTTGTAGTAATTAATTTTGGATTAAATGATCATTATTTTGTAGATAAGAATAAAGAAAATGTTCCTTTAGATAAATTTAAAAGTAATCTGGAGTCTATGGTTAAACAAATAAAAGAAAAGAAAGCTATTCCTATTTTAGTTGCTCCTAACAAAGTTATTGAAGGAAATAAAGGCAATGGTAACATGGGTGGAAATGCAAATTACTATTACAAAAAACATCCTGCTAATTGGTATAATGAAGTTGGTGGAGCAAATGCTCAGCTAAAAAAATATTGTGATGCAATTAAAGAAGTTGCAGAAAAGAATAAAGTCGGATATGTGGACATGTATGCTGAAAGTGAAAAACAAGAACTTTATACAATGTTAAGAAGTAAGATGAACTCTAACTTAGAAGATGGTGTTAACTTAAGCACTGAAGGGGCCAAGCTATACGCTCAAGTTATTGGGGATTATTTAGACGCTAATTATTAAGTGAAACTTGATTTAGATGAGGGTTTATCCTTATCTAAATCTTAGTTGAACTTATCTAGGGTCTAGCCACTGTTATATCCCATCCTTTGTTAGGCTTGTATATAACAGTGGCTAGACATCAGATAAATAAGTATAAAAGGGGTATTTTTATGAGGGACAAGTTATTAGCAATTTCAATAATAGTTTTATCATTTTCTTTAATAATTGCAGCTTCAATTATAGGAAGAGCTATAAAAACCGCACCAGTAAGTTATTTCCCAAATAGTTTGAATGTTGCTTTACAACAGCAACAACATCAAAATACAGAAGAAAAAGCCTATAATTTAAAAACAGCGTCGGAGTATTTAGGTATAGTAGAGTTTCAACTTAAACAGATTATAGAAGATGAAAATAATGATTTACCATATAAGAAAATTGGAGAGACTTATATATTTAGTAAAAATGCTTTAGATAAGTGGCTTGAGTCAGGATCAACAAAAATAAACTACTCAGGTTCTTAAAGAATTTAGTTAAAAATAAAAATGGCTGTGGAGCTAGATTAGCTCCACAGCCATTTTAACGATATTATATTTAGAAACATAGCTTATTAAGCTGTATGATAATTCGATTGATTAATGACATCATTTAAACTTACACAAACATTCTTATTACCTATTTTATCTACAAATCCGTATTTCTTTAGTGTATTTAAAGGTTGAGGTTGGACATTAAGTAATAGAAGTTTTGTATTTTGTTTATTACATATATCTAAGAGCATTTCAAAAGAATGATATGCTGTAGAATCCATAATAGGAACTTTGTCCATTTTAATTATAAGTATTTTTGGCATGGAGGAAATATCTCTAATAGCTGATATGAATTTATCTGTCGCACCAAAGAAAAATGGTCCATTTATTTCATACATAGCAACATCCTCAGGATATTTTAGAGTGTTTTTTATTTCTAATAAGTCAACACTATCTATATCATCTATAATAGACTTTACACTAGTAAATTCAGCCATTTTTCTCATGAATAATAAGGATGAGAGAACTACTCCAACACCTATAGCAAATACTAGGTCAAAGAAAACCGTCAATAAAAATGTAACTATAAAGATTAAGCTATCACTTTTAGGGGCTTTTAGTAAGTTTTTAAATGCGTCCCATTCACCCATGTTGTATGATACCATAACTAATATTGCTGCTAGAGATGCCATAGGAATTAACTTAACATAGGGCATAAATAAAAACATTATTAGTAAAAGTATAACTGAATGAACCATTCCAGCAACAGGAGTTCTGCCGCCATTTTTTATATTAGCAGCTGTTCTTGCTATAGCTCCAGTTACAGGTATTCCTCCAAATAATCCAGAAAAGATATTTGCAAAACCTTGAGCAACCAATTCCATATTAGATCTATGACGCCCATCTATCATGTTATCAGCAACAACTGCAGAAAGTAGAGACTCGACAGCAGCAAGGATAGCTATTGTTAGTGCTGGGAAAACCAAGTTGAGTATAGTAGACAAATTTACACTTGGAATAGAAAGTGATGGTAGAGAAGAGGATAAATTACCAAAAACACTACCTATGGTTGGTGTATCTAAATTAAAAGTTAATGTTATTACTGTTGTTAATATAATTGCTAAAAAAGCAGAGGGTATTTTTTTGTTAATTTTAGGCCAAAAAATTATACAACCCAAGGTTAATAATGATATTAATAAACTTTGAGGATTAAAGGTGTTGAGATTTTTAAAATATGCTCCCCACTTATGTATAAACTCTGAAGGAACTGATTTTATAGATAGTCCTAAGAAATCCTTTATTTGAGTTGAGAATATTACTACTGCAATTCCACTTGTGAAACCTGAAGTTATAGATGCCGGTATAAATCTAATAAGACTTCCTAACTTAAGAAATCCCATAATAGTTAAGAAAAGTCCTGCCATAATGGTTGATATTATAAGACCATCTAATCCATACTTCTCAATTATTCCATAGACTATTATTACAAAGGCTCCAGTTGGACCTCCAATTTGTACTTTACTTCCACCTAAAAAGGAAACAATAAATCCACCAATAATTGCAGTGTATAAGCCTTTTTCAGGTGATACACCAGAGGCTATAGCTAGGGCTATAGAAAGAGGAAGTGCTATTATTGCTACTATAATTCCAGAGGATAAATCCTTTAGGAATTGTTGTTTATTATAATTTTTTATACAGGTAAATAATTTTGGTACTAACAAGATATCATCTCCATTTATTATTAGCATTCGAATGTTGAAATTTCAAAACAGATTTATAATAGCATTTTTCTTTTAAAATAACAAGGGAAAAAAGTTTAAATTAATGATAAAATTACATTGAGAAACTTTAAAAGAAAAGGAAATAAAAATGAGAAGTAATAAGAAAAGTATAAAAAATACTCAATTAAAAAATCACTTGTTACATGTGCATAAATTTTATAACTTATCAAGATATCTATTTTTAAATATAGAGTGGAATTATAACAAATACGTAGAAAAAAATAATATTACACTACCACAACTTAGAGTGCTTTGGATTACAGCTCTTTTTCCTGGAGTATCCTTAGTAGAAATAGCAGAAATAGCTGGATGGGCACCTCCTACAGTAAGTAAAATACTTAGAAATCTTATAAAAAAAGAGCTTATAACTAATAAAGAAAATCAAAATAAAAAGAGCTATAACCTCTATGTAACGGAAAAAGGATATAAGTGTATAGAAGATAATCAAATATATAAAGGTGAAGAATTTCCTATATTTGAATTACAGAACCATATGAGTAACTTGGAGTTGGATTTCTTAAATTCACTATTTGAAGAAGTTGTTATAAATATGAACAAGAAGTTGGTTCTCAAATACATAGAAAGGATGAATTTGAGAAATTACAAAATACATATTGAGGATTTTGATAAGGAAGATAGAGATTTAATTCATAAATTAATCTATTTTTATAACTGTTTAAGAATAATTGTTTTGAATATAGAGAGTATTCATAGAGATATGCTTAAGCCTTTAGATTTAACCTATCCTCAACTTAGATGTTTATGGATTATAGAAGCATTTCCAGGAATAACATCTGTTGAACTAAGCAAAATAGCATACGTTTCCCCATCGACAGCTAATGTGATAGTTAAAAATATCTATAAAAAAGGATTAATAAGAAAAGAAAAATCTGTATATAAAAACTCCTTGTTTTTATACATAACTGAAGAGGGAGAGCAGTTAATAAAAGAAGATTTTAATGTTTCACAAGTTTATTTAAATATTTATAAATCTATAGAGATTATTGATGAAAATAAAATGATTAAAGCAAATGAGATATTAGAGAAAATGAATCAGATATTAAAAAACCAAATTGTAGATGAGTATCTTGAGAAAACATCTTTAATAATTAGTAAGCTTTTAATGTAAGTACTTAATGTAAGGAGGAATATGTCCTCCTTTTTATAATGTAAATTTTTAGAGAGAGCTATAACAATAAGAAGAGGGATATCTTATTGTTATAGCTTTGTTTTTAACAAAAGGTTATCTGTGTTTATAATTGATGGTATAATAAGTATATGAAATAAGTTATTGGAGGCGATGAGAATGAATGAGAAAGTATTAGAATTTACTATTTTCTGTATTGAAGGATTAGCGGAGAAGTTACAGATGGATGCTAAGAAGGTATATAAATTATTAAATATTGAATCTGATATTCTAAAAAATTATATTATCCCATGTTATGAGCCATTACATTCTCAAAGCAAAACATATATTGTTAATGACATAATAGAAGTTTTAAGAGAAAGGGGAATGATAAAGTGAGAGTATATCATGGATCCTATTGTATAGTTGATAAACCTGATATTTCTTTTTCAAGAGATTCACTGGACTTTGGAAAAGGATTTTATGTAACAAATATAGAAAAACAAGCGATTAGCTGGACAGATAGATTTAAAAAAAGAGGGAAAAAGGGATATATAAATATATATGAATTAAAATTAGAAAAACTAAAAGAAAAATTTAAGGTAAAAGAATTTTTAGTTTATAATATTGAATGGTTAGATTTCATATTAGACTGTAGAGATGGAAAAGATGGATATTTAAACTATGATATTATTATAGGTGGAATTGCTGATGATAGAGTATATAATACAATAGAATTATATAGGGATAATTTAATTGAAAAAGAAGAGGCCTTAAGAAGGCTACAATATTTCAAGCCTAATAACCAAATTTGTATAATTAATCAGAAGATTATAGAAAAATATTTGAAATATGAAGGAAGTAAGGAAGTGTAGTTATGGAAGCAAATAAAACTTTACTCCAGTCTTTATATAAGGAAATAATACTTGAGTTTTCAAAGGAGACAGGTAAGGATTTAGATGAAAGTATGGATTATTTTTATAAGTCTGAGACTTACGAATTGATTAGTCAAGGAGTGTCTGATTTACATTGTAGAGGATATAAATATTTAGCTCAAGAGTTAATGTTAGAGTATGGAATTATTAAACATAAAAGTTACCCAAATGATTTAGTTCATTAGAAATAAATGCACCGCAGGAGAATTAAAGGCTTCTAAGGTGCTTTTTGTTATTAAGAGGTGCTATTGTGTTGTAAATTGTATTATAATGGTATTAAGAGGAAAGAGAGAGATTTTATGTTTTTTGATGATTATGCTAAAAAGTGGGATACAGATAGAAGAATTAATAGAGCTAAGATAATAGCAGAAGAAATAGTCAATTCAATTGAGATAAATAAAGGATGCTCTGCTATGGAGTTTGGTTGTGGAACAGGACTTATAAGTTTTAATTTAGTTGAGAAATTTGAGAACATTACTCTAATTGATTCTTCAAAAGGTATGATTGATGTAGTGAAAGAGAAGATTGAGAAATATGAAGTGGATAATATGAAACCATATGCTATAGATCTATTTAATGAAGAGATAATAGAGAAGTTTGATCTTATATATACTTCAATGGTTTTGCATCATATTCAAGATATTGCTGGACTTGCAAATAAGTTTTATACTTTACTGAATGATGGTGGACAGGTTATCATAGTAGATTTAGATAAGGAAGATGGAAGTTTTCATAAAAATGAGCCAGGATTTAATGGACACAATGGCTTTGAACAAGAAAAATTAAAAGAAATTTTTATTGAAGTTGGTTTTAGAGATGCGGAATCTACTACATTCTTTTATGATGAGAAAAAAATAGAGGAAAAAAATATTAAATATTCTTTATTTATAATGAAAGCACAAAAAACACTTAGATAGTGAAAATTAGAGATATTTAAGGAGTTAAGGATATGAGAAACTTAGATAAACTTAATAAGATAATAGATGAGAAAGAAGAGAAACAAGAATTTTCAGGAGTTGTTTTAATAAACGAAAAAGGGGAAAAGATATTCAGAAAAGCTTGTGGATATGCAAATAGAGGTTGGAGTATAAAAAACACTTTAGATACTAGATTCAGGATAGCATCAGTATCAAAGATGTTTACTTCAGTTGCAATTCTTCAATTAATTGAAAAGGGACAGTTGGATTTTGAAACAAAAGTGGTAGAGTACTTAGATTTAAGAGATACAAAAATCTCAAATGAAGTTACAGTTGAGAACTTACTTACTCATACTTCTGGAATAGGCGATTACTTTGATGAAAGTTTAGGTGATGAAGAATGGGAAAAAATGTGGAGAGATTTTCCTATATATAAGATGAGAAGTAATTTAGATTATCTTCCTTTATTTATAAACAAGGATCAAATCAATAAACCAGGTGAAAAGTATCACTATAATGGGGCCGGATATATACTACTAGGACTAATAATTGAGAAAGCTTCAGGCATATCCTATTTTGATTATATAAGAAAAAATATTTTTGAGAAAGCAGATATGAAAGACTCGGATTTTTTATCATTGGACAAGGTTTGTGATAGAGTTGCTGAAGGATACGAAGTCATTAGAGATTCAAATAAAAATGTAATAGGATTAGAGAAGAATATCTACACCTCAACTCCAGATGGTGCAGCAGATGGAGGAGCAACTTCAACAGCTTATGATTTAGTGAAGTTTATACAAGCTTTAAGAAACAATACTCTACTAGGTGAAAAGATGAATAAAGAGATATTTACACCTAAGGTCATTGATGAAGAAGCGAATGGTGCTAGAGGGTATACTTGGATGTATGGATATGGCAACTCTTTTGTGTTAGACATAGAAGGAAAGAATATAATAAGATGTGGACATACTGGGGAAGAATACGGGGTTAGTTGTAGACTTTACTACTATCCAGAGAATGATATGACTGTGGTTATTTTGGCAAATCAAGGTTGGTGTGCAGGGACACTTGGATGGGATATTCATAATGCTTTGAGTGAAACTTATTAAAAGTTATAGGGGGAATTAGTTTTATGAAAATAAATAAGACTATAATTCTATTAGCAACATTAGGAGTGCTTTTTCTGATTTTGATTGGAAAGATTGATATCGGTGTATTATCGAAAGATAATTTAGAAAAAGATGCGCGTAAATCACATAAAATACAAGAGGATTGGATTACTGCTAGTAGTATTAATAAAGATATTGGGGCTTTTCTCTTTTATGATAAAGATTTAAGTAATTATACTTTTTCAATATACACAAAGAGAGAGGGGCTTTCTTTCGGATACTTTTTTCGTTATGGTGGAGCCTTACCAGAAGTTTCAGAGGGGATAGACAGATTTGATTATCCTGGGAAAGGTAGTGTTTTATTATCATTAAATAAGAGGAGCATATCAAAAATAGAATTAGGAAATGGATTAGAGCCAAAAGATGTAATAGATGTTGATTCAAGCAAGCCTTTTTCAATAATAATCCCAGATAATGTTGGGCAAATTAGAATTTATGATACTAATGGAGAGTTGATCCCTAAGAAAGATATATAGTAGAAAGTGGCTTTGTTAAAGGTTTTAGAATACAAGACAGAGGTGATTAAAGTGA
The DNA here is from genome assembly GCF_022324845.1 of Clostridium sp. YIM B02506. Taxonomy (NCBI): domain Bacteria; kingdom Bacillati; phylum Bacillota; class Clostridia; order Eubacteriales; family Clostridiaceae; genus Clostridium; species Clostridium sp. YIM B02506. The sequence goes on along the minus strand of NZ_JAKGTG010000002.1, from coordinate 63,382 downwards.
TTGAAGGAATTAGTCATATTACTTTTATAGTTAAAGATTTAGAACTTGCATCTACATTCTTTAGAGTAATATTTGATGCAGAGGAAGTATATTCAAGTGGAGATAAAACTTTTTCATTATCACAAGAAAAGTTTTTTAAAATAAGCAATCAGTGGATTGTAATAATGGAAGGGGAACCTTTGCAAGAACGTACATATAACCACACTGCATTTAAAATACCAGATGAAGAGTTCGATATTTATGAAAAAAGAGTACGTTCATTAGGGGTTGATTTAAGAACACCTAGAGCAAGAGTTGAAGGAGAAGGTCGTTCGTTGTATTTTTATGATTTTGATAACCATTTATTTGAACTACATACTGGAACTTTATCAGAAAGATTGTTTAAGTACAATAAATGAAGTTAAATGGAGGGTATTATGAAAGATAAACTTGATATTGTAAAAAGATATTTTAACTGTTGGATAAAAAATGACTCTTCAGTATTGGAAGAAGTTTTTGATAAAGAGATATTTTATAGTGAGTGTTATGGACCAGCTTACAAAGGTTTAGATCAAGTAGAAAAATGGTTTAAGGACTGGAATGAAAAAGGAACAGTACTTGTTTGGGATATCAAAGAACATGTAGTTTATGATGACATATTAGTGTGTCAGTGGTATTTTGAATGTGAGTATAAAGGAACAGTTGATGGATTCAACGGAGTATCATGGATTACTTTTAGTGAAGAGGATAAGATAATGGAACTTAAGGAGTATCAATCAAAGGTTCCGATATATTTTCCATATAATTAAATCAAAGAGGTTTTGAGATGTTAGCAGAGAAAAATGATAAAATAAAAAAAGCTTATAGTATACTTGAGGTTATAAGTAAAGATGATATAAAAAGAGCGGCTTATGAGGCTAGAGAAGCAGAACTTCACGATCAAATGACTAGGTTAAAGTCAGCTAGAGAAGAAGGAATAAAAGAAGGAATAAAAGAAGGAATAAAAGAAGCCTCAATAAAAAATGCGAGAAACTTCTTGCTGATGGGATTGGATTTAGATATTGTTGCTAAAGGTACGGGGTTAACTATTGAAGAAGTCAAAGCTATTAAAAATGAACTAAGTTAAAGCAAATAGTATTATAAGACTGCCATTTGGTGGTCTTATTTTTATGTTATAATAGAAGTGTTATTTTCAACAAGGAGGGGCAAATGGTGGAAAGAACTTATGAAGTTAAAAGTAGTTTTAAAGATGGAGTTATAACTTCAATACCTGTGGTAGTTGGATATTTTCCAGTGGCAATGGCTTTTGGATTGTTATCTAAGTCAACAGACATATCACTTTTAGATAGTTTTCTGTTTTCTGTGTTTGTTTATGCAGGTGCAAGTCAGTTTATGGCTTTAGACTTAATTAAAGCTAGTATTGGGACAGGTAGTATAATACTATCAACATTTTTACTTAATTTGAGACATGGAATGATGAGTGCATCTTTAGCCTTAAGGCTTAAGAATGTAAAAAGAAAGTGGATCTACTTTATTGCTTTTGGGGTAACAGATGAGACTTTTTCTATTTCATCACTTAAAGAGGGAGAACTTAATGTTCCATTTTTATTAGGAATGCAGGGAATGTCCTATGTATCATGGATATGTGGAACAATAGCTGGGTATTTAGTCGGAACTATACTTCCAGAATCTCTTCAAAGTAGTTTGGGAATTGGTCTTTATGCAATGTTTATGGCAATACTTATGCCAGAGATTAAAAAATCTAGTGGAGTTTTATTTATATCACTTATTTCCGGGGGAATATATTTTTTAATATCTTATTTTAAGATAATTCCAAGTGAATGGAGTCTTGTATTTACTATAATCGTTGCAACTCTTATTGGTGTGGTTTTAATAAAAGAGCCAGAGGAGGAAGCAAAATGAAAAGTTATTTAGTTCTTATACTTGGAATGATGTTAGTAACTTATATACCTAGATTAGTTCCATTAGTTGTTTTATCTGATAAACCTATTAATCCAATGGTTGAGAGATTTTTAAAATACATACCCTATACTGCATTAAGTGCACTTATAGTTAGAGGGGTTATGGAGTCAAAAGGAGAACTTTTAGTACCAACATTTGTTGGACTAGCTGCATCAGCAATATGTTCATGGATAAAAGGAAGTTTGATATTATCAGTTGCAGTTGGAATAGTTACTTCTTTAGTTGTTATAAGTTTGAGATAATTTTTTTGATAACTTGATGGGCCTTTTCATGGCTTGATGAAGTGAGTATTTAGTTTCATGTTTGATATCAAATATTAAGAGTAATTTAAGGGGGAGTTTTAATGGAATTTAGAGAAAAAGAAATAAAACTAAAAGATGGTACAACTTGTTTTTTAAGAAGTCCTAATGAAAATGATGCAGAAGAAATGATTGAATATCTAAAGATATCATCAGATGAAACACATTTTATGGTTAGATATTCTGAAGAAATTGATATTACAATTGATAAGGAAATAGAAATTCTTAAAGAAAATCTAAATAGTAAAACAAATATGATGATTGCAGCATTTATAGATAATCAAGTTGCAGGTAGTGTAGGAATAAACTGTGTAGGTAATCGTATTAAACAAAAACATAGAGCAGTGTTTGGGATTTCTATAAAGAAAAAGTATTGGAATAATGGAATTGGAAATGAGCTTATTAAAGAAGTAATTAATCAAGCAAAGGAAATTGGGTATGAGCAGATTGAACTTGGAGTGTTTTCTGATAATGACAAGGCAATTGCATTATATAAAAAACATGGTTTTGAAGTTTGGGGTAATGTAAAAAATGCTTTTAAACTTAAAGATGGGACATATCATGATGAAATCATAATGGGGAAAATGATATAGAGATTTGTGGGATTTGGTTGAGTTTAATGAAAATCATCCTATGTTTAAAAGAGTTAAATAAAATATTGAATGATAAAAAAGTATCCACTATATCACCAGACTTTATTATAGTTATATTATAATTATAGAATGGTGGTGATAAAATGAATACTTATAAAACATCAGAGGTTGCACATACTATTGGAATTCATCCAAATACAGTAAGGCTTTATGAAAAACTTGGACTTATTCCCAAAGCGGAACGAAAAGTAAATGGGTATCGTGTTTTTACAGATTTTCATATAGAACAGATTAAGCTCGCAAGAATTGCTTTAGAGGTTGAAGTTCTGCAAAAGGGTCTCAGAAAACAAGCTATTTCTATTATTAAAACTTCTGCACTTGGTAAGTTTAATGAGGCATTTTATTTAACTGAAGACTATATAGAGAAAATTAAAAATGAACAGAAAAATGCGGAAGAAGCAATAGAAATTACTCAAAAATTATTATCAAGTAAAGTTCAAGAAATTGGTACAAAATATTTTACTAGAAAAGAGGCTGCTGATTATCTTAATGTTTCAATAGACGCATTGAGAAATTGGGAAATGAACGGTTTGCTTAAGGTAAAACGAAAAGAAAATGGATACAGAGTGTATAGAGATGAAGATCTTAAATTGTTAAAGATAATACGTTCTTTGCGCTGTGCAAATTATTCTCTTTCAGCTATTTTAAGAATGTTAAATGTTCTAGACAGAAATCCAGAAGCTGATATTCGTAAAGTTATTGATACTCCAAAAGAAGATGAAGATATAATTTCTGTATGTGATAAGCTACTTACATCACTAAATTTTGCTGAAAAAAATGCAAAAATTATGCTGATTCAGCTTGATAAAATGAAAAAGCAATTTTATATAAACCATACACTTTGACACCAGACTTTGTTCTGGTGTTATTCTTTTTATGAAAGAAAAGAAGAGGAGGTATTAATCGTATGGAAGCAACAATTGAAGTTAAGGAACTATACAAGTCTTATGGAGATATTAAAGCAGTAGAGAATGTTAATTTATCTATTTACCATGGAGAAGTATTTGGATTATTAGGTGCAAATGGTGCAGGTAAAAGCACAACAATTGAATGTATTTTAGGAACAAAAAAGCAGGACAGTGGAAAAGTATCTGTTTTAGGAATGAACCCTGAAGTTCATAGGAAAAAGTTATTTGAAAGGGTAGGAGTTCAATTTCAAGAGGCTAACTATCAAGATAAAATAAAGGTTGGTGAGCTTTGTGAAGTTACAGCCTCTCTTTATAAAACAACACAGGATTATGGAGTTCTTTTAAAACAATTTGGACTTTTTGATAAGCAGAAAAACATGGTTAGTGAACTTTCCGGGGGACAGAAGCAAAGACTTTTTATAATTCTAGCTTTGATTCCTAATCCTGAGGTTGTATTTTTAGATGAATTAACTACTGGATTGGATGCTAAGGCACGCAGAGAGGTATGGAAGAGTCTATCAGAGCTAAAGAAGAAAGGGATTACTATCTTATTAACCTCTCATTTTATGGATGAGGTTGAAGTTTTATGTGATAGAATCATGATTTTGAAAAATGGAAAAAGTGTTTTTCATGGTACAGTAAGTGAGGCAATCAACAGAAGTCCATATGAAAAACTTGAAGATACTTACCTTTGGTATACAGATGAGGAGGAAGAAAATGAAAGCATTTAAAGCCTTATTTAAAACAGAATTAAAATTATCCCTAAGGGGAATGGATATGCTTATCTTTGCTATATTTATGCCTGTTGTTGTTATTGCTATATTGGGTTTAGTGTTTGGAAATAAACCTGCTTTTGAGGGGGCAGAATATACTTTGTTGGCTCAATCTTTTAGCGGGATATCAACTATAGCTATTTGTGCAGGGGGAGTTATGGGGCTGCCTTTAGTAGTATCTGATTATAGAAATAGAAAGATATTAAAACGCTTTAAAGTTACACCTATAAGCCCCGCACTTATACTAACAGTCCAACTTGTTATTTATGCACTTTATTCAATTACTTCTCTTGTTCTTATTTATATAGTAGGAGCAATGTTTTTTGATTATCAGCTTCAAGGTTCCTGGACTCATTTTTTAGGGGCATATTTTCTAGTAATGTTGTCTATGTTCAGCATAGGAGTGCTAGTAGGAGGAATTGCTCCAAACATGAAAGTAGCGAGTGCGACGGCAAGTTTATTGTACTTTCCAATGCTTATATTTTCTGGAGCTACTCTTCCTTATGAAGTAATGCCTGTAGCCCTTCAAAAGGTAGCGGATATATTACCTTTAACCCAAGGAATAAAACTTCTTAAAGCAACTTCTCTTGGATTGGCAGCAGATAGCGTTTTAATCCCAGCAACTTTGATGATTATTATCGCAGTTATATGTGTAAGCATTTCTATAAAATTTTTCAGGTGGGAGTAATTAATTTGATGGGCCCCTCATGGTTTGACAAACTGTGATGGGCCTTTTTGATGTTTTGATGAACCTGTTAGTTTGATAAGAGGATTATTGTTATGATTTGCAAGTAAAAAATGATATGATTATAGATAAGGATATAGGAAATAGTAATGGAGTAGCATAGTACTGTTACATGTGCATATAACTATGTTTTAAAGAAGTGTTGATAAAATAATAAGGAATAAATTAATAAGGGAGGGAATTAATATGGACGAGGTAGAAGTGATAACTAAGAAATCTACAATTGAAACATTAGGAATATTGATTGGAAAATATAAATTTAATATTGACGTACTATCAAAACTATTAAATGTAAAGAAAGAAGTTATTTTAGATAAAGATGAGAAAAAGCTATTTGAGAATTTTGAGGATTACGTTAGGATAACTAATTTAGTATTGATGCTTGAACTTATTGGTAAAGATGATGCAGATTTTAAAATAGGAGCATTTTTGCAAGTTTTATTAGATTATCATGATATTTCAGCAGAAACGATCTCATTAATGTCTGGGGTTAAGGAAAAAGAAGTTGTTGATTTAGTAGAAAATCCAGATTTAGTGCCATTAGAAAATAAATATAAAATAGCTAAAACCGTGATGAGCTTAAGATTTTTCTTAAAGGAGTTAGAGACATAGTTTTATTTCCTAAAAAGTTATTGATTTAGTATAAATCCACTGATAAGAGAAACTCTATATTATAGAATACTTTTGGGGGTGGGATTTTTGAAAAAAATTCTGTTTGGGATAAGCCTTTTAGTAGGAATAATGTCTTTTACAACTGAATGTTCTGCATACGAGTTATTAGTAGAAGAACCAATTCAGTTAACAGAGAATTCAAAGGAAATTATTTATAGAGACGTAATAACCTCATTACTTGTACCACATATACAAAAAGAAGTGAATAATTATTATAAGGAATACTTAACAGAAGCTCCAATGATATTTGCATATAGTGTTGATATAATAAGTGCTAAAAGGCAATATGAAACAGGTTATTTAATTGAGTTAGAAGTTATAGCACATCCATACGTTGGAGCACACAATACTGTTGGAGATGAAAGGCTAATAATTGAAACTGGAGGGCTTGGTTCTGTTGAAGTTAAGAAATTTGAACATATTAAAAGCTATCCTCTGCCAACCCATTTGCAAAACATAATAAAGAAACCATATTAAGTGAAGTCAATAGCAATTTTATTAAGTAATATTATTAAAATTTGAGATGGTTTTTATAAAAAGTTAAGGAGAAATTAAAAATGAAGAATTTAAAAATTTTCACAATGCCTTTTTCAAGGATTTATCCACTCTATATACAAAAAGTTGAGAAAAAAGGAAGAACAAAAGAAGAAGTGGATGAAGTTATTTTTTGGCTTACTGGGTATGATGAAGATTCATTACATAAGCAAATAGTTAATGAAGTAGATATGGAAACCTTCTTTAAACAAGCACCTCATATTAATCCAAATGCTTCACTTATAAAAGGAGTAATTTGCGGATATAGAGTAGAAGAAATAGAAGATGAATTAATGCAAAAAATCAGATATCTAGATAAATTAGTTGATGAGCTAGCTAAAGGTAAAACCATGGAGAAAATATTAAGAAAATAGAGAGTTCAGAAATTAGTTTAATAATGAATAGTTAAGAGTTAATAGTAATGGATGATTTTTGCGGAAGCAAAAAACTTTTATTAATCAAAAATTCCTAAGGAATTTTATCCATAACTCTTAACTATTCTCTTTTAACTCTTAATTTATTTGAGTGATTCCTTTAAAGTGTGCCAAGCAAGTACTGCACACTTTACTCTTGCAGGCATGTTTTGGATGTTTTGAAATACCATAGCGTCTTCTAGAGCTAGAAGTTCTTCTTCATTTGTGATTTCACGTTTTATCATGGAGATAAAGGTTTCTACTAAAGATAAAGCTTCTTGTTTGCTTTTACCTTTGATTAAATCTATCATGATAGAAGTTGAAGCTTGTGATATAGCACAGCCGCTGCCTGTAAAAGCCATATCTTCTATGATATCTCCATTAAATTTTACTGAAAGTGATATCTCATCTCCACAAGAAGGGTTATGACCTCTTTCTGTTTTGTCTGGATTTTCAAGTTCTCTTTTATTTCTTTTGGAGCTGTTATGTTCCATTATAAGTTCTGTGTATAGTTTACTCATGTCCATGTCCAAATAACCTCCTTGCATAGTTTAAGGCATCTACAAGTTTATCAATGTCAGTTTTTTCATTATAAATAGATAAACTGATTCTGTTGGTTGCATTTACTCCTAAGTATCTTAAAAGTGGTTGAGCACAGTGATTACCAGCTCTTAATGCTATACCTTTTGAATCTAGTATGGTAGCTAAATCATGAGGATGGATATCATCAACTACAAATGAAACAACACCAACCTTATCATGGGCCTCTTTTGGGCCTATTATTTTAACGTAGGAAAGAGAATTAAGTTTTTCATGAGCATACTCTAAAAGTTCTTGTTCATATGTGTGTATATTTTCGTATCCTATAGTATTTATGAAATTTATTGCCTTAGTTAAACCATAAACTCCTTCTACATGTTGAGTTCCTGCTTCAAACTTATGAGGAACTTCATCAAAGGTAGTTTCTTGCTCATATACATATTCAACCATGTCACCACCGTACATAAATGGAGGCATTTCATCTAATAGTTTTTTATCTGCACATAATACCCCTATACCCATTGGGCCAAAGATCTTATGAGGAGAGAAGGTATAAAAGTCAGGAGTATATTTAGATAAATCAGTTTTTATGTGAGGTACTCCTTGAGCTCCATCTACAATAACTTTTGCGTTAACTTCTTGAGCCTTTTTTATTATAGCTTCTATTGGATTTATAGTTCCAAGTACATTAGAAGCTTGACCTACTGCTATTAGCTTTGTTTTTGAAGTTATCTTTTCATCTATCTCTTCTTGAGTTATTTTATAGTTATCATTAATGTAAAGATATTTTAAGGTTGCCTTTTTAACCTTAGCTACATGTTGCCAAGGAATTAAGTTAGAGTGATGTTCTGTTATTGAAACAACAATTTCATCACCTTCATTAATAAAGGTTAATCCATAGGAATAAGCAACTAGGTTTAAAGCTTCAGTGTTATTCTTAGTAAATATAACCTCATGAGAGGAAGGCAGGTTAAGTAGTTCCTTAACCTTGGCTCTTCCTGCTTCATAAATGTTAGTGGAGTCTATTGAAATGCCGTAAGCACCTCTATGAGGATTGGCATTGGATTTATGATAATATTCATTTAAAGCTTCTATTACAGTATAAGGTTTTTGACTTGTTGCTGCCGAATCAAGATAGATTAGATTTTCATTATTTTTAATTAGCGGAAATAAATCTTTATAACTGTTAGACATTTTTAAGTTTCTCCTCTATAGAATTAATTAAATCTTCTCTTAAACTCTCTGGCAGATTATTTATAATTGGTGTAAAGTGAGCTAAAATGAGTAACTTTTTACTTTCTTCTAAAGATAAACCTCTACTCATCAAGTAGAATAGAGTGTCTTCATCTATTTTTCCTGCAGAAGCTGCATGTTCTCCTTGCACATCATCTTCCCTACATAAAAGTAGTGGAATTGAACTGTTTCTAGCTTTAGGGGAAAGAAGCATAACATACTCTTCCTCTTTTCCTATAGAACCTGATGCACCTCTCTTAAAGTCTAATGTACCTCTAAAGATTTTTTTACTTTCATCTAGTAGAGCACCTTTGGAGTTTATTACTCCTAAAGTTGACTTTCCTCTTTGAATAAGAGAGTAATTGATGTCTATTATCTTTTTGCCTTCACCTATATAAAGAGAGTCTAAACTAGAGTTAGAGTTTTCTCCATTTAGGTAAGAGTAGTAGCTAGAAAGTGAGTTAAGTGAGCCTAAGTCTATAAAACTATAATTAACTTTGGCATCTTCTTCAAGTATAGATACAGAAGATGTTAAGTTCACACTTTTGCTATTTAATCTTTGAAGTACAACTACATTTACTTGTGAGTTTCTTTGTGCATAGATCTTAATTAAAGAGTTAGCATAGTTAAACTCATCTTCAGTTGAGTCAAGACTTACTATAACAGTAGCAGTTGAACCTTCTTCAGCTAAGATGAAGTTATTAGCTACAAGAGTTGGACTTTTAGAGTCTAACTTGTAATTAACTATGATAGGTTCTAAAACTGACTTCTTTATATTTAAGTAAAAGCTAGAGTTAGCTTCCTTGTTAACTTGATTAAGTACTCCTTCAGAAACTCCATAAGTTTCTCTTTCAAAGTCTAGAACTTTAGGAAAGTTTTTAGAAGAGAAGTCTAGATTGTAAGAGTCTGCATCAACTGATTCAAAGTTGTGTTTAAAATCTGTTATAGTTGGAACCTCAACGTCTTTTAAAGAAACATTGTTTATTCCAAGCCATCTAAAAGTTTTTACTGGTATTTCGTTTAAGTTAGTTAATTGTAATGACATTGTATCCCTCCTATCCTATAGCACCTTCAAGTTCTAAGTTAATTAAGTTGTTCATTTCAACTGCGTATTCAAGTGGAAGTTCTTTAGAAATTGGTTCAACGAAACCTCTTACTATCATCTTTTTAGCTTCATCTTCACTTAAACCTCTAGACATTAAGTAGAAGATAGCATCATCAGATATTCTTCCTATTTTAGCTTCATGTCCGATATCAACTTCGTCATTTTCAATCTGAACTACTGGTATAGTATCTGAAATTGACTTGTTATCAAGCATTAAAGATTCACAAGAAACAGTGGATTTTGAGTTAACTGCATTTGGTGTTATTCTAACAACTCCTCTGTAGATTGCCTTACCTCCATCTCTAGATATAGACTTTGAGTTTATAGTAGAGGAAGTGTTGGGAGCTGCATGAATTACCTTTGTACCTGTGTCTAACTCTTGACCAGATGATGCGAAAGTTATTCCAGTAAACTCAGAAGAAGCACCGTCACCTTTTAATATACTCATTGGGTATAACATAGAAACTTTTGATCCAAAAGATCCTGATATCCATTCTATTTTTCCGTTTTTGTCAACTGAAGCTCTTTTAGTGTTTAAATTCATCATGTTTCTTGACCAGTTCTCAATAGTTGAGTATCTCAAAGTTGCATCTTCTTTAACAAAAAGTTCAACACAACCTGCATGAAGGTTAGTTACATTGTACTTAGGAGCTGAACAACCTTCTATAAAATGAAGTTTAGCACCTTCTTCAACAACTATTAGAGTATGTTCAAATTGACCAGCTCCTGGAGAGTTTAATCTAAAGTAAGATTGAAGTGGAATATCAACTTCAACTCCTTTAGGTACATAAACAAAAGAACCTCCTGACCAAACTGCACCATGTAGAGCTGCAAACTTATGGTCTTGAGGAGGAACTAATTTCATAAAGTATTTTTTTACTATGTCCTCGTAATCTCTTACAGCTGTCTCCATGTCAGTGTAAACTACACCTAACTTAACTAGATCTTCTTTGATACTATGATATACAACCTCTGAATCATATTGAGCGCCAACTCCAGCTAGGGAAGTTCTCTCGGCTTCAGGAATACCTAATAACTCAAAAGTATTTTTTATTTCATCGGGAACATCATCCCAAGTATGTTTCATTGAAGTGTCTGGTTTAACGTAAGTAACTATGTTGTTCATATCAAGGTCGCTTATATCAGGACCCCAAGTAGGAACTTCTATAGAGTTATATATATCTAAAGACTTAAGTCTAAAGTCTCTCATCCAATCTGGTTCATTTTTTTCTTTGGAAATAGATAATATAACTTCCTTTGTTAACCCTTTATCTGATTTATAACTAAATTTATCTTCATTTTTAACATCATATATGCCTCTATCTACGTCTTCTACATAGGTTTTTCTCTTTTCCATAATTATCACCTTACTTTTCTATAAGATTTTTAAAGCCGTTAAAACCATTTTCGTTGATTTCACTTATAAGATCTTCAGATCCTGTTTTAACAATTTTTCCATCGATTAAAACATGAACAAAGTCAGCTTTTAAATTTTCTAAGATTTTAGTGTTATGGGTAATGATTAATATAGAATTATTTTCTTTCTTAAACATTGAAACCCCTTGAGAAACAATTTTTACTGCATCTACATCTAGACCAGAATCTGTTTCATCTAATATAGCAAGTTTAGGTTCTAGTAGAAGCATTTGAAGAATTTCATTTTTCTTCTTTTCTCCACCAGAGAAGCCCACATTTAAATATCTTTCTCCATAAGTCTCAGGAATGCTTAAGTTCTTCATTTGATTTTTTAATTTAAAATTAAAAGCAAATGGACTTATTGGTTTATCTTCAACAGAACTTTTAGAAGAACGTATAAAGTTTTCAACTGTTATTCCAGGAACTTCTTCTGGATTTTGGAAGGATAAGAAGATACCTTTTTTAGCTCTTTCATTTACCTTTAATTCTGATATATCTTCACCTTCAAAGGAAATTGAGCCTTCAGATACTTCATACTTAGGATGACCCATTATAGCGTAAGCTAAAGTAGATTTACCTGCTCCGTTAGGTCCCATAATTACGTGAACTTCACCCTTATTAATTTTTAGATCTAAGCCTTTTAAGATCTCTTTATCTTCAACTTTAGTTTTTAAGTTTTTTATATCAATTAAAACTTCTTTCATAAAACGAACACCTCTTAATTCCGATAATTTTACTCTGATTTATTTTATAGTATCACCCAAAACTTAGTAAGTCAATAGTAAAACAGAGTATACATATATAAATTTCCAATGGTTACATAAATTATGTTATAATTTTTAAAATAGTTTGTTATAATTTAAAGATAGAATAAATTATAGGAGTGAATCATATGAAAGATACAGCATTAGTTCTAGAAGGCGGCGGAATGAGAGGCATATACACAGCAGGAGTATTAGAATATTTTTTGGAGAATGATATTAATTTTCCTTATGTAGCAGGAGTATCGGCAGGAGCTTGTCATGCTTTTTCATATATTTCAAAACAAAAGGGAAGAAATAGAAGAATAATGATTGACTACATAAATGATAAAAGATATTTAAGTTTTAGGAATTATTTTAAAGAAAAATCATTATTCGGCATGAATTTTATATTTGATGAAATTCCAAACAACTTAGTTAAGTTTGATTATGAAACTTTTGAAAATGATAATAGAGATTTTTATATAGGGGTAACGGATATAGTGACAGGAGAATCAATATATTATAATAAAAAGGAGCTTAATGATCCTAACTTAATAGTTAGAGCTTCTTCATCTCTTCCATTAGTTTCTCCAATTGTTGAATATGAGAATAAAAAATTTTTAGATGGAGCAATAGCAGACCCTATTCCAATAGAGAAGGCATTAAGAGATGGATATGAAAAGTTTGTAGTAGTTCTTACTAGAAATTTAGGTTATAAAAAAGAAAAAGATAAGTCCATTAGACTTGCAAAAAGATTTTATAAAAAGTATCCTAATTTAATTAAGCTTATGGAAACTAGACATGAGGTTTATAACAGGCAGTTAGATTTAATTGATGAGCTTGAGAAACAAGGTAGGGCTATAGTAATAAGACCTAGTGAAAAACTTCAGGTTGATAGATTTACAAAAGATAAAAATAAGTTAGAGGGTTTATATAAATTAGGATATTTAGATGGTAAAAAAATCAGATAAATTACTATTGAAATGAATATTTTGGATAATAATGGACATAATCACACCTAAGAGGTGAGATTATTATGAATAAAAGAAAGCTTATTTCAGTAATTATTTTAAGTTCTTTATTTTTAGTATTAGTTTTTGCAGGTACTTATGTAGGGGTTTCAAAATATATACACAATAAATATAAGGTTGAGCAAGAACAAATTAAAAAAGAACAGCTATTAAATGAAAAAGATAAAAGCTTAAAGGACTCCATTACGCTTATATTTAAGAATAATGATAAGGTTGAAAAGTCAATGAAGCTTAAGGATTATAAGAGCGAAAACTCAATAACTGGAGATATTAATAGAGAAGAACTTTTAAATAAATTAGAAAATAAAAACTACTCCTTAGAAAAAGAAGGAGAAGAACAGATGGTTTTCAGTAGGAGTACAGTAAAAAAATTAACTCCTAACAGCTATTACTTAGGCGAAAAAGATGGATATTTTGCTATATATAAAGCTGATAGCACTGGAAAACCTACTATAGAAGATGAATCAAAAGATGTATTTAAAAATTATAAGATGGTTAAAGAACTAAGTGACTTAGACCAAGAAAAGATAGTTAATTTTGAATTCTCTTTTACAACAAAAGAGGATGCTGAAGAAAAATTAAGCGAATTCCTATCATAGAAGAAAAACCGTTATTTTTTGTAACGGTTTTTTCTTTTATAAAATTACGGTCTTAAAAGAAATCTATCAAAATCATGGAAGTTATGAATTACATCGTAAACTTCAACCATGTTTTGAAATGTTGATTCATTTTTAGAAGAAGTAACAGCAATTATTTTACCTATTCCAGCACTATAAGCAGCTTGAATTCCAGAAATAGCATCTTCAAATACAATGCAGTTTTGAGGTAATATTTCTATTTCTTTAGATGCTTTTATATAGTAGTCAGGGTTAGGTTTACCAAGAACTGTACCATCATCATATACAATCTTGTCCACATCAAACCATCTAGTTAAATTGAAACTTTCAATATAGAACTTTAGATTTGTAAGTTGAGAGGCTGTTGCTATTGTGATTGGAATGTTTCTTTCTTTAAGTTCATCCAAAAGAATCTCAGCACCAGTAGCTAAATGAAAGTTAGATTTATCAGATAAACAAAGCTCTCTATAGATTTCCTCTTTAATCTCTAAATATGAGGAAACTTCCTTATCTGTTAAGGGTTTTCCAGATAAAAATTTTAATGTGAAATCACCATTTCGACCATGAACATATTTTCTAAATTCCTCATCAGTTACATCTCGTTTAAATTCAGTTTTGAAAAACTGTCTCCATGCTTTTTCATGTTTATCAGAATCATGAAAAAGTGTACCATTAAAATCAAAAACTACGCCTATATTATTCATATTATAATCCTCCCATGACTTATTGAAATCCTCTATATTTATAAGTATAATGCAATTATATAGACGGAAAATATAATATTATTGCATATAAATATAACAATATTGCAAATCTTAAAACTATGGAGGGAGTTATTATGGAGAAGGTAATTGTTACAAATGAGAACGATATGGAAATGATTTTACATGGTACAACAGAGCTCCCCTTAAAGGTAAGTGACGAAAGTATATTAAATTATAAAAATAATTACTTTAATTGTCATTGGCATAAAGAGATTGAATTAACCTATGTTTATGAAGGTGAGATGTTGTACCAAGCAAATAACCATGAAACTGTGCTCTCTGCTGGCGACTGCTCTTTTGTTAATTCTAAAGCCCTACATTTAGGAAGTGCTATTGATGGTAAGTCTTGTCACTATAAGGTGATAACTTTTAATCCAGACTTACTTGGAGTTGAAGAAACTGCGATTCAAAAAAAGTATGTTCAGCCAATATTAAACTGTAATAAACTTTCCTTGTATTTATTTAAAGCTGATAATGAGTGGGAAAACAAAATAGTAGAGATGATCAAAAAGATAATATTCATTTATGAAGAAAAATCCCCTTGTTATGAAATTGAAATAACTGCACTTTTGATTAATATATGGGGGATATTTTATCAAAATACAAGATCTATTCTTAAAGAGGAAGGCAACAATCCTAAAAGTATAGATTATATAAAAAATGTGGTAACTTTTATCCACAAAAACTTTAGCTCAAAAATATCACTAGAAGATATGGCTAAAGCAGCTAATATTTCTAAAAGCGAATGTAGTCATTCATTTAAAAGGTATATGAAGGAAACCCCTTTTGAATATTTGTTAAGATACAGAGTTGAGAGAAGTATGGCAATTTTACTTAAGGAGAATTCATCTATTACTGAAATAGCTTTAGCAGTAGGGTTCTCAAATGCAAGTTATTACTCAGAAGTTTTTAAGAAATATATAGGGGTAACGCCTAGAGAGTATAAGAAGCTGGGTGTTAACAAATGATTCTGTACCAAAAATTAGATAGACACTAGTATTTTATGAGAGTAAAATGGTGGAAGAGATAGAATTATTATCAGGAGGTGGACTATGAAGAACATAGAAAATCCATGGATCAAGCTCAAGGAAAATATAAATAAAGAAGATTATGAAGTAATAAATAGGTTACAACAAGAGTGTATTGATAAGGTTGCATTAAAGCTAGAACTTGATTATAAACTTGCATCATCAAATGAAAGCTCAAAGATAACAAACAATACAAATGAATTTATGTACTTTGACGGAGAAAAACTCATTGGGTACATAGGGATTGGAAGCTTTGGTGGATTTAACACACCTATTGAGGTAAATGGAATGGTACATCCAGATTACAGAAAACAAGGTGTTTTTAAGAAGTTAAGTGAGTTAGTAATTGATGAATGGAAAAGAAGAAATTCAAATAATATGTTTTTATTAAGTGATAGAACATCAAAGGAAGGACAAGAATTTATCAAAAACTTAGGGGCAACTTATAACCATACTGAATATGAAATGTATTTTAGGCAAGAAGGTTCATCAGAACTATCAAAAGGCCCATCAAACTTAACTTTTAGAAAAGCTAATAATGAAGATGCTTATGAACTTGCAAAACAGGATGCTATTTATTTTGGAGAAGAAGTTCCTGAAGAAAATGATAAAGAAAAATTAATACTTCCAGAAGAAGAGGAAAAGAAGGGTATTAGAACTTACTTAGCTGAAAAGGACAATGAAATAATTGGAAAAGTTCGTCTTGAGTTAACTGATAAAGGTGGAATTTATGGACTTGGAGTTTTACCAAAGCATAGAAGAAAAGGATACGCAAGAGAGATGTTAAAGTTTGCAGTTGACACACTTATAGAAGATGGAGCTAAGGAAGTTATGCTGCAAGTAGATAGCGAAAATCCTAATGCACTTAATTTATATAAGTCTTGTGGATTTGTTGAAACCTCTGTAATGGATTATTATGAAATGAAACTTTAGGAGAAGAAGATGAGTACTAGTCAAAAAACTATAAAAATAGCTAAACCTCAGTTACTTAGAGGAATTGAAGGTAGAAGTATAAACGAACTTACACTTGAAGATGAAAGTGTAATAGAAAATATTTATATAACTGATTGTGAAGTTGAAGTAAGTGAAGCAAGTAGTGTTAACTTTGAAGGAGTTGTCTTTAGTAGAGTAGACTTTAACGGAGTTAAGTTAGAGTCTTTAGAACTTACTGATGTAAGATTTGAGAACTGTGACTTATCTAATGCTGACTTTAGTGGAGCAATTATACATAGAACAGAGTTTGTAAACTGCAAACTTATAGGGTTAAAACTTAATGATTCTTCTCTTCAGAATGTTTATATAGAAAACAGTAATGGCAAGTTTGTTCTTATGAACTATGGGGAAATGAAAAATGTTGTTATAACTGACTCAATATTTGAAAACAGTAGTTTTCAGTATTGCAAGCTAAATAAAGTAAGTTTTAGAAGATGTGATTTTAAACTAAGTCAAATGTCTGGAACTAGTTTAAAGGGAATGGATATAGGCGATTGTGAGTTTGAAGGAGTAAACTTGAGTATAGATGACATAAAAGGTGCCATAGTTTCACCTATACAAGCTGTTGATTTTTCAAAGTTAATTGGACTAATAATCAAAGAATAAGAGTTAAGCAGAGTTAAAATAACTCTGCTTATTTTTTACAGAAGGAGAAGTTAAATTGAAGATACTAGAAGTTAAAGGAAATACATATTGTATAGATACTGGAATGACTTATATTCCATTTTATAAAATCAATGAGAATGAAATAATAATGTTAGATAGTGGCTGGGCAAAAGGTGAAAGAAAAGGAATAGAGGAAGTTTTAGAAAATAACAAATTTAAGGTAGTAGCTATAATAAATAGTCACTTTCATATTGATCATGCTGGTAATAATTTTTACATCAAGGAAAAACACAATTCTATAATTGCTATGAGTGAACTTGAAGCTGTTATAAGTAGTTCACTTGATAATCTTAAACTTTATTATGGAGAACAAACTATAAGAGATGTAAGAGAACATCATGAACATATGATATTTAAAACAGATATCATAATAGAAAAACATCAAAAAGAAATATCAGTACGTGGTGTTAATTTCAAGATTCTTCATACACCTGGACATAGTCCATCACACATATGCATAATGACTCCAGATGATGTTTTCTATGTAGGAGATGCACTTATAAGTTATGAGGTTATGAAGGGATCAAAGCTTCCTTATGCCTTTATATTAAGTGAAGACATGAAAAGTAAGGCTAAGCTTTATGATATTAAATGCAGTAAATATGTTGTAGCCCATAAAGGAATATATGATGACATCACAAAACTAATAGATGATAATATTGATTTCTATGAGAGTAGGGCCATGGCTATATATGAACTTATAGATAGGCCCATGACCTTTGAATGTATCATGAAAGTTGTACTTGAAAATCTGAACATCAAGGTAGGAAGTATATATAAATATTACACCGTTGAAAGAATGCTTAAATCCTACATAGAGTACTTAAATGACATAGAAAAAATCAAACTAATTATGGAAGACGGCTTCTTAAAGTATTCACCACTATAAGCAGGTCTTAAAGAAAGCTCTAAACTTTAAATGAATAAGTACATTAACATTTTCAATTTTCTAAAATACTATAATTAATGGATAAATATAATATGGAAAAAATTATGGAGGAGTTATATGTACTTGTATCATGGTTCTGATATAGCAGTAACTACAGTTGATTACAAAAAAAGTAGGACTTCTGCTGACTTTGGTACTGGATTTTATACTACAAACATTAAAGAACAGGCAATAATATGGGCTAAAAGGATAGCTATAAGTCATATGGGGAAGGAGTATAATCCTGAGATTAAAGCAGTTGTGACCACTTTCAATCTAGATAACAAAATATTTAAAGATACAAAAATAAGGTATAGGCGTTTTCGTGGAGCATCTGAGACTTGGCTTAGATTTGCTAGAAAAAATTTAGTGGGAGATAAAAATACTAAAGGAGATCATAATAAGGACTTTAGATATGATTTAGTCAGTGGATATATGGCTACAGCAGAGCTTATATCAATACTTAATAACTACGATAAAGGTGAAATTGATAAGGAAACTTTTAGAATGTATTTAAAATCTACATTAAAAAATAATCAATATTCCTTTCATTCAAAAAGAAGTACAAAATATCTAAAATCCCCTATGCATGAATATTTTGATATAACTCAGGAAGACTTTAATAAAGCTCGAAATACTGGTAATATAATTGAACTTAAGTTTTTTATTTATGATGAAAATAATGGTGTAAGTTTAAAAAGTATTGTTTTAAATCTAGAGGATATACTTAACAATAAAATTCAATGATTTTAAATTTAAAGGACTTACCCTTAAATGGTAAGTCCTTTAGTGTAAAAATATTATTTTATATCATTAACTTCTTTTAATATTTTCTCAAGCTTTTCTACTGATTCTATTCTATCATTACATTTACTGCTATCCAAACAAATATCAAAACCTATAGATTTATAGGCTCCGTCAAAAGAGTTTGATGTCTTGCATATAGGGGATACAAAAGCTACTTCGCTTTCTTTACCAACTCTATTACAAAGTACACATATATGTGAATTTGGATCTGGATTTGATATTCTACAAGACATACCAACAAGATTATCATTTAACTTATAAGCTATAAATAACTTTCTAACTGACTCATCAACCCAACCTAAATACACATTTTTTGAATCGGGATCCTCTTGATTTGGAAGTTTAAGTTTTTTCTCTTTCTTAAAGAGTTTCTTTAACTGAGCATCTGTAATTTTTTGCATTCCATAAACATACTCTTCTAATTTATCTAGGTATTCATCAACTTCAGTGGATTTAGTTAAGTTTGTAATATCTAAAAGTGATTTCTCATCTTCAGACAATGATGAAAATACACTAATTATCTTATCTTGTATATAGATTTTACTGGCAGCAATTATATCATTATCCACACAACCTTTAAAAGAATTCTTTAAATCTTTTAAACATCTCTTTATGTAGTTATATTCATGTTTTTTAATAAAAGTATTCATAAAATTATTACCTCTCTGTTCCGATTAATCTGCAAAATATTATTTCTACAAGTGAAATTTTAGCATGGACTAAGGTGGAATTCAAATCAATAAATAATTCTGTAAAGATTATGATTGAATGTAGTGAGAAGTTGAGGATGAATGAGTAGTGTATATATTAATACAAATATGTAATGTGATATAATATTAGAATGATGAACAGAGAAAATGAGAGAGAAATATATAATAAAAAAGATTAAAGAAAGTAGGGTAACTTTTAATATGAACATAGAAAAATCCAGTGAATATAAAAATTTGATAAGTGGCATAAAGAATCAAATAAAAACCTCAAGACAAAAGGCTTTATTGGCTGTAAATAAGGAGTTATTAATTTTATATTGGAACATAGGAAGAACTATTTTAGAATATCAAGAAAAAGAAGGCTGGGGAGCTAAAGTTATAGATAATATAGCAAAAGAAATTAAGTCGGAATTTCCAGAATTAAAGGGATTTTCTCCAAGAAATCTAAAGTATATGAGAAAATTTTCATCTGAATATGTGGATATTCAATTTGTGCAACAAGTGGTTGCACAAATTCCATGGTCACACAATGTAGTTTTAATGGATAGAGTTAGTGATATGAAGCAAAGATTATGGTATATTGAGAAAACCATAGAAAACGGATGGAGCAGAAATACTCTTTAGTTCACCAAATTGAAAGCAAGCTGTTTGAGAGATAAAACAATGATTTAAAAACAACAAATTTTATGGAAAAACTAAAAGCTCCTAATAATAAGTTGGCTATAGAAACTTTAAAAGATCCATATATATTTGACTTTATTACAATGACAGAAGAAATGAATGAAAGAGACATAGAAAATCAATTAGTAAAGAAAGTTACTAAATTTTTATTAGAGTTAGGATCAGGATTTGCTTTTATTGGAAATCAATATAAGTTGCAAGTAGGTGGAGATGATTACTACTTAGATCTTCTGTTTTATAATTTGAAATTAAGATGTTATGTGGTAATAGAATTAAAAACTGGCAAGTTTAAACCCGAGTATGCAGGTAAGTTGAATTTTTATCTCTCGGCTGTAGATGATATATTAAAAACTGAAATAGATAATCCATCAATAGGTATAATACTTTGTAAAGAGAAGAATAGACTTGTAGCAGAATACTCCCTTAAAGACATGACAAAACCAATAGGTGTTAGTGAATATAAGCTGTTAGAAAAAATACCAGAGGAATTAAAGGGAACATTACCAACAATAGAAGAAATCGAGGATACTTTAGAATAATCATAAGTTTAGTACTTATCTATAATTAATCTACAAAAACATTACTTTACAAGTGCAAGTTTATTTAGGAGTTAATCATTAGGTTGTTTCAATAAAAATTTTGATGTTATCATGAAAGGGTATGTTAAATTAACATATGCATGAGATAAAAGATATTTTTAACAAATATGAGTTAAATGAGAGAGTTGCTTAGAAACTGAAAGAGAGGATAATTATAATGGTCACTAATTGTACAAACTTTGATAATGAAAATTCAGCAAATATTTTTACTATAAACTGTAAGGATATTGTACTAAGAGAATTCCAAATGGAGGATCTGGATGAGATATATAATATTACCCTGCAACCAGAAATAGCAGAGTTTTTACCTGATTGGATAGCAACTAAGGAGACACGTAGAGAATGGTTAATTAAATATGAAATTAAAGAGAATAGAGAGTTTTTAGATTCTGTTCCTGATATCTCTAAGGTTAAAGGACGTGCTTTTCGATTAGGGGTTATATTGAAAAAGAGTAATAAACTTATAGGGTGGATCAATTCAGGTTTAAAAGAGGAATTACCTCCACCTAATAGGGAAATAGGGTATGCTATTTCTAATGAATATACAGGTAAGGGGTATGGAACTCAAGCTGCTCAAGGTTTAATAAAATATCTATTTGAAAATACTAATACAGAGATATTAAATGCAACGGCATTAACATATAATTTAGCTTCAAATAATGTCATAAGAAAATGTGGATTTAGATTAATAGATAAGATTGAAATTGAAGGTAAAGAATATTTTTATTATAGACTTAGTAAAAGTGAATATATTATGGAGGAAAAAGATGAGGAAATATAGTTTATATCAAGTTGACTCATTTACTAAAGAAAAGCTTTCTGGAAATCCAGCAGGTGTTATAACTAATGCAGATGGATTAAAAGATGATGAAATGCAAAAAATTGCTAGAGAACTAAATAATTCAGAAACTGCATTTATATTTTCAAAAAATAACGATGATTATGATGTACATGTACGTTTTTTTACTCCTAAAAATGAAGTTCCAATCTGTGGACATGCAACTATTGCAGCTCACTATGTAAGAGCAGTTGAAAATAATTTAGATAGCATGAGAATATACCACAAAACTGGAGCTGGAATTTTACCTGTTGATATAATAAGGGAAGATGAAGATTATAGAATTGTCATGACTCAAGGAGAGATTGAATTTGGCGATATTATTGAAGATAAAAACAAAGAAAGTCTTCTTGAAGCCTTACATATAAAAGCGGATGATTTACTTGAAGATTATAAAATCCAAATAGTATCTACGGGACACTCTAAAGTCATGATTGGGATTAAAGATAAAGTTGTTTTAAATAACTTAAATCCAGACTATTATGGGCTAGCTAGGTTAAGTAGTATTATAAATTGCAATGGATATTATGTTTTCACAGTTGATTCAGAGGAAAGTGATATTTTAGTTCATGGAAGAATGTTTGCACCTAGTATAGGAATTAATGAAGATCCCGTCACAGGTAATGCAAATGGGCCTTTAGGTGCATATTTAGTACATCATAACCTTATTAAACACGATAACTCTTCCTTCAAATTTAAAGCAAAGCAAGGAGAAGCTATGAAAAGACCAGGTATTATAGAGGTTGAGGTAGGTATAGAAGATGAGGAACCTAAAGAAGTAAAAATATCTGGAAATGCTGTAATAGTATTTAAATCAGAACTTATATTAAATGATTAAATATAATTTAATCTAGAGAAATCACCTATGATAATAGTTATAGGTGATTTCTCATTTCTACCCTCCAAACAAATTTTCGCATTCTTATTGATAAAATACTCCATAAATGCTAAAGTATTATGTAGGTTTTTAAAGGTTGAGGTGAGAATATGTACGAATATATTAGAGGTTTACATAAAGGAATAAATAAGGATTATATAGTAGTTGAGAATAACGGAATTGGATATAAGATTTTCACATCTGGTTCTACTTTAGCTAAACTTCCAAAGCTTGATGAAGAAGTAACTATCTATATTCAACAGATAGTTAGGGAAGACTTTATAGGTTTATATGGATTTTTGTCTAGAGAAGAACTTGATATGTTTAATATACTTTTAACTATTAATGGAGTTGGAGCTAAGGCTGCTTTATCGCTTTTATCTATAAGCACAGTTGATAATCTTAAGTATGCTATAATGATAGGTGACGAAAAACATGTAGTAAGAGCACCTGGAATAGGTAAAAAGACTGCTCAGAGAATTATATTAGAGCTTAAGGATAAGTTTAAAGCAGATGAGCTTTTAGATAATAAAGATGCTTCAATTGATATTGATATGAATAATATTTACGCTAACAATATTAATGAAGCTTTAAGTGCTTTAATGGCACTAGGATATACTGAGAAAGAAGCTCAGAAGGCTCTTTCTAATGCTGATGTTGATAAATCAGTTGAAGAGATAATAAAAGAGTGTTTAAAAATGCTTATGAGATAGGGGTGGGGAAATGGATGATAGAATGACTACAGGCGAAGAAATTCTAGAAGATTCCCAAGGTGAATTAAGTTTAAGACCTCAGAAAATCAGCGAGTATATAGGACAACAGAAGGTAAAGGAAAAACTTAATATTTTTATAAAAGCAACTAAAAAAAGAAGAGAAGCTTTAGACCATGTACTTTTATATGGGCCTCCAGGTTTAGGAAAGACAACTTTGGCCAATATTATAGCTAAGGAGATGGGTGGAGATTTAAAGGTTACTTCTGGACCTGCAATAGAAAGAGCAGGAGATTTAGCTGCTATTTTGACTTCTTTAAATGAATTTGATGTTTTGTTTATTGATGAAATACATAGACTGAACAGAAGTGTTGAGGAAATACTTTATCCTGCTATGGAAGACTATGCCTTAGATATCATAATAGGAAAAGGTGCATCAGCAAAGTCTATAAGACTTGAGTTACCTAAGTTTACTTTAATAGGTGCAACAACTAGAGTTGGTATGCTTACTGCTCCTTTAAGAGATAGGTTTGGAATTCTTTCATCTATGGAGTATTACACAAATGAAGAACTTAGAGAAATCATAGTAAGAAGTGCAGATATCTTAGGTTGCAGTATTACTCCTGAAGGTGCTTATGAAGTTGCAAGAAGATCAAGAGGAACTCCAAGAATAGCTAACAGACTTCTAAAGAGAGTGAGAGATTACTCAGAAGTTAAAGAACATGATTTTATAGATATCAAAGATGCAAAAGAATCTTTAGAACTTCTAGAAGTTGATGAAGAAGGTTTCGATAGAGTTGACAATAAGATACTTGAAGCAATTATAGATAACTTCAACGGAGGGCCAGTTGGTATAGAAACTCTTTCTTATTTTGTTGGAGAAGAACTTGGTACAATAGAAGATGTTTATGAACCTTATCTTCTTCAAAGAGGGTTCATTATAAGAACTCCTAGAGGAAGAATGGCAACTAAGAAGGCTTATACACATTTGGGAAGAATTAAGATTGAAAATAAGGATGAAAGTCAAACTACATTATTTGATTAGAGAAGGTGCTAGATATGAAAGTTGAAGATTTTTACTTTGATTTGCCAGAGGAACTTATAGCTCAACATCCCTTAGAGGATAGAACAAGTTCAAGACTTATGGTGTTAGATAGAGAAACAGGTGAAGTTTCTCATAAACATTTTTATGATGTAATAGAGTATTTTAACGAAGGAGATACCTTGGTTTTAAATAACACAAGAGTACTACCTGCAAGACTTATTGGAGAAAAAGAAGGCACAGGTGGAAGGATAGAGTTTCTACTTCTTAAAAAAGTTGGAGAAGATTTATGGGAATGTTTATCTAAACCAGGTAAAAAAGCTAAACCTAAAGCTAGATTTACTTTTGGAAATGGTAAACTTACAGCTGAAGTTAAAGAAGTTTTAGATAATGGTAATAGAATAGTTAAGTTTTATTATGAAGGACTTTTTGAAAATGTATTAGATGATTTAGGAGAGATGCCTCTTCCTCCATATATACATGAAGCTTTAGATGATAAGGAAAGATATCAAACTGTATATTCAAAAGAAAAGGGTTCTGCAGCAGCTCCAACTGCTGGTCTTCATTTTACAGAAGAGCTTTTAGAGAAAATAAAAGCTAAGGGTGTAAATATAGTTTATCTAACTTTACATGTAGGACTTGGAACTTTTAGGCCAGTTAAAGTTGAAAATATAGAAGAACATGATATGCATTCAGAGTTTTATGTATTATCAGAAGAAACTGCGAAGGTAATAAACGAAACTAAAAAGAGAGGCAACAAAGTTATTTCGGTTGGAACAACTTCAACAAGAACTTTAGAAACTGTAGGAGATGAGAATGGAGAAGTTAAAGAAGCTTCAGGGTGGACTAACATATTCATCTACCCAGGCTATAAGTTTAAAGTAGTTGACAACTTGATAACTAACTTCCACTTACCTGAATCAACTTTGATCATGTTAGTTTCAACTTTAGCTGGGCAGGACAATGTAATGAAAGCATATAAAACAGCAGTAGAAGAGAAATATAGATTTTTCTCCTTTGGAGATGCTATGTTTATTAAATAGTGTAGACTTGATAGTTTGGAGTTGACAATGAAGTAAGAACTTCATTAAACTTATTCAGTTAACTTTGCAAAGTCAGTAAAATATCATTAAAGTTTGACAAAGATTGTTAAAGATTATTAAAGTCTGCAAAAGTCTATCAAAGATTGCTAAACTTAGTTAAAGTTGAAGAAACTAGTTTATAAATTAAATTACTAATAGTTAGGAGAAAAGATTTTGTCTAAGAAGTATACACTTTTAAAGAAAAACGGAAAAGCAAGAAGAGGGAGATTTGAAACTCCTCATGGAACTATAGAAACTCCAGTTTTTATGAATGTTGGAACTTTAGCTGCTATAAAAGGCGGAGTTTCATCTATGGATTTAAAGGAAATAGGTTGTCAAGTTGAGTTATCTAATACTTATCATCTGCACTTAAGACCAAGTGATAAAGTTGTTAGTAACTTAGGTGGACTGCACAAGTTCATGAACTGGGATAGACCTATACTTACAGACTCAGGTGGATTCCAAGTGTTTTCACTTTCAGCTATGAGAAAGATAAAAGAAGAGGGAGTTTACTTTAACTCTCACATAGATGGAAAGAAAATCTTCATGGGACCAGAAGAAAGTATGCAGATTCAAAGTAACTTAGCTTCAACTATAGCTATGGCTTTTGATGAATGTGTATCTAATCCATCAACTAGAGAGTATGTAGAAAAGTCTGTAGCTAGAACTACAAGATGGCTTGAAAGATGTAAAGTTGAAATGGATAGATTAAACTCACTACCTGACACTATAAATAAAGAGCAGATGCTTTTTGGAATAAATCAAGGTGGAGTTTATGATGATATAAGAGAAGAACATGCTAAAACTATAGCGAAGATGGACTTAGATGGATATGCTATAGGAGGTTTAGCAGTTGGAGAAACTCATGAAGAGATGTATAGAGTAATAGATGCAGTAGTTCCTCATCTTCCAGAAGATAAACCTATATATTTAATGGGAGTAGGTCTCCCAAGTAATATATTAGAAGCAGTTGAAAGAGGCGTAGATTTCTTTGACTGCGTACTTCCTGCTAGAAATGGAAGACATGGTCATGTATTTACAAAGAGTGGAAAGATAAACTTAATGAATGCTAAGTTTGAGTTAGATTCAGCTCCTATAGATGAAGGCTGTGAATGCCCAACTTGTCAGAACTACACTAGAGCATACATAAGACATTTATTTAAAGCAAAAGAAATGTTAGCTATGAGACTTTGTGTATTACATAACCTGTATTTCTACAATAAACTTATGGAAGATATAAGAAAAGCTATAGATGGAGACTATTTTGATGAGTTTAAGAGAGAAAAACTTGAAGCTTGGGGTGGAAGAGCTTAAGAAAGGGTAAAAATATGAGTGGTGGTCAATTACAAATATTGATATTAGTAGGTATTCTTGTAGTATTTTATGGAGTATTAATTATTCCTGAGAAGAAAAGAAAAAAAACTTACAACAACATGCTGTCAGAACTAAAAGTTAACGACAAAATAATTACTAGAAGTGGGTTAATAGGAAAAATAGTGATTATAGAAAAGGATAATGTAGTAATAGAGGTTGAGCCTGATAATGTTAGACTTACATTTAGTAAACAAGGAATATCATCTTTATTAACAGAAGAGAGTAATATGTAATAACTTCACCCCTTATGTTCATATAATTATAGTGAATGTAAGGGGGTGTTTAATTTTGGGAGTTGATTTAATCAAAAATTCAGGGAAAGGGGTATTTGTCTCATTTATATCAACCATAGTTATGATGTTGATATTAGCTATGATAATGAGCTTTATGGATCTTTCAACCAAAGCACTATATGTAGGATATGTTGTTGTAACTTGTATAAGTATAGTATTTGGTTCCATTTATTCAGCAAAAAGAAATGGTTCTAAAGGATGGTTAGTAGGATTATTAGTAGGAATTCTATATTATATTCTTATTGGAATCATATCTTCAATAGCAACTGGATCTATGGCACTTGGATTATTTGACTTTTACAGATTCATTTTCGCAGTAGCTATAGGGCTGCTTTCAGGAATGCTTGGAATAAATCTATAGAAAAGTTAAGTACGTTTAAAAACTATTAACAATATAGTATAGTTCAAATAAATTCATATGGAAGATTAAAACTCCATATGAAAAGTTTCACTTTATCTTAAGAAAAAACTATGCTATAATCTTAATGGAATTGTATCAGAATGGAGGAGTATGACGTGAAGCATATTAAAACTATTAATAAGTCAAGCCTAAAAAATAGTCTTTGTAAGCCAGGCTGTAAGGAATGTGCAAACTCATGCCAATCAGCATGTAAAACATCTTGTACAGTTGCTAACTTAGCATGTGAAAACTAATTTAAGTGTAGGTATGAGAAAGTGGCAGTAACTTATGTTACTGCCACAATTGTAGTTAGGAGGAAAAAAATGAGTTTAATTCATAAGTTTAAACTTGAAGATAATTATTATGTTATAGATGTTAATTCAGGAAGTATTCATTTAGTTGACAAGCTTATATTTGATTTACTAATAGATAATGATAGATTAGCACCAGTTAATGAAGTGGTTGAAAGATATAAGGGTGTATATTCAGAAGAAGAAATCAATGAAGCCTATGAGGATTTAGTTGAATTAGTTAATGAAGAGGCTTTATATTCAAAAGATTACTATGAAGAGATTGCCCAAAATGATGAAGACAGGGACTATATAAAAGCGCTTTGCTTAAATGTAGTACATGACTGTAACCTTAAATGCAAATACTGTTTTGCAGAAGAAGGTGAATACAAAGGTTGTAGAAAACCTATGAGTGCAGAAACAGGTAAAAGAGCTATAGACTTTGTTATAGAGAAGTCTGGTCCAAGAAGAAATATAGAAGTTGACCTTTTTGGTGGAGAACCTTTAATGGTTTTTGATACAATAAAAGAGATAGTAGATTATGCTAGAGAACAAGAAAAGATACACAAGAAAAACATAAGATTTACCATGACTACTAATGCAACTCTTTTAAATGATGAAATAATGGAATATATGGATAAAAATATGGGAAACATAATATTATCCATAGATGGTAGAAAGTCTGTTAATGATGCAGTAAGAATTAGAAGAGATGGTTCAGGAAGTTATGACAGAATATTACCTAAAATCAAATCAATGGTTGATAAAAGAGATAAATCTAAACAGTATTATGTTAGAGGAACCTTTACTAGAAACAACACAGATTTTTATGAAGATGTTATGTCTTTAGTTAATGAAGGTTTTAGAGAAATCTCTGTTGAGCCTGTAGTTTTACCAGAGGATAACGAACTAGCACTTAGAAAAGAAGATCTTCCAAAGATTTTTGAACAATACGATTCTTTATATAATGAAATGCTTAGAAGACATAAAGAAGGAGATTCCTTCAAGTTCTATCACTTTAACATTGATTTAAATGGTGGACCTTGTGTTTATAAGAGAATATCAGGTTGTGGAGCTGGTTTTGAATATGTGGCTATAACTCCAGATGGTGAAATATATCCATGTCATCAATTTGTTGGTAACAAGGAATTCTTACTTGGAAACATAAATGATGGGGAGATAGATAGTGACCTATCTAAAACATTTAAAAAAGCTCATATATACAATAAACCTAAATGTAAAGACTGCTGGGCTAGATTCTACTGTAGTGGAGGATGCCAAGCGAATAACTTTAACTTTAATAATGATATCCATGTTCCTTATGAAGTTGGATGTGAAATGCAGAAAAAGAGAATTGAATGTGCAATAGGACTAAAAGCACAAACTATGGTAGATTAAATAGGATACTCTCCTATTAAAAAATAAATAACCAAGGGGGATAAAAATGAGAACAAAAGGAAAAGGCAAAAGCACTATATTGTTTTTATTAATCTGTGGGTTTATATTCCTTTTCAGTTATCTAGCGGTATTCGGGGCTGAGATAGCTGGATATGAATACATAAAACTTGACAAATCTATAACTAAAGGACTTGACCTTCAAGGTGGAATTTCTGTTCAAATGGAAATTTCAGGTGATGATGTATCTAAAGAGAATTTAGAAAAAACAAAAGAGCTATTATCTTTAAGAGTTAATAAGGTTGGAGTTTCAGAAACAGTAGTAAGTACTGAAGGTGATAATAGGGTAAGAATTGAGATTCCAGGTAAATATGACTCAAAAGAAATAGTTGATAGTTTAAATAAAACTGGAGAACTAAAGTTTGTGGCTCCAGATGAAGCAAAAACTGTAATATTAACTGGTAGTGATATTAAAAAAGCTACTTCATACATGAGTTCACAAGATAACCAACCTGTTGTTGGATTAGAATTAACAGAGGATGGAACTAAGAAATTTGCAGATGCTACTGCAAAGTATTTAGGACAACAAATATCAATATATATGGATGATGAAGTACTAACTTCACCAAAAGTTAATAGCGTAATTAATAACGGAGAAGCTACTATTACAGGAAATAGAAGTTTAGAGGAAACTAAAAGTTTAGCAGGAATAATAAATGCTGGGGCGCTTCCAGTACCTGTTAAAGTTGCATCTGTTCAAACAGTAGGAGCTCAATTAGGTGCAAGTGCACTTCCAAATGTTATTAAAGCAGGATTTATAGGAATAGCATTAGTATTTTTATTAATGATACTTTATTATAGAATTCCTGGATTATTATCATGTATTGCATTAACCCTTTATGTTACATTAGTTTTAACAATATTTGCATCTATAAAAGCTGCATTAACTCTACCAGGTATAGCAGGTTTCCTTTTAACTGTAGGTATGGCAGTAGATGCTAATGTACTTATATTTGAGAGAATTAGAGAGGAACTTAAAAAGGGTAAATCACCATTAAGTTCTATAAAAGAAGGTTTTGACCATGCAATGTCTTCTATAGTTGACTCAAATATAACAACTATAATTGCAGCTTTAGTATTATATTTCTTTGGTACAGGAGCGGTAAAAGGCTTTGCGACTACCCTTTTAATAGGTATAGTTATATCAATGTTTACAGCTATAGTTGTAACTAGGACATTAATGAATCTTGCGGCTAAAATGGGACTATTAAGCAAACCATGGTGCTTCAGGGTTAAAAGGGGGTAATGGCATGCTAAAGATAATAGAAAAAACTAAGATATGGTTTAGTATTTCACTTTTAGTTATTGTTTTAGGAATTGGATTTATGGTATATCGAGGTGGTTTAAACTTTGGTATCGACTTTATAGGTGGAAGTAAGGTTATTATTCAAATGCCTGATGATTTTACAAAAAGTGAAGTTGATGAAATAATTAAAAAATATGCAGAAGATGCTGTAACTAATACAGTTAATGATACACAATTAGAGGTTAAAGCTAAAGATTTTGATTCAACTAAAGTTTCTGAAATGATGAATGAACTTAAAGAGAAATATAAGTTAGAAGATGATGCTTTAGTATCTCAAGATGAAATAGGAGCTTCTGTTAGCAGTGAATTAACTAAAAACTCTCTTATTTCATTATCTATAGCAGTAATTGCTATGCTTATATATGTTGCTGTAAGATTTGAATTTAAGTTCGGAGTATCTGCTATAATAGCTTTACTTCATGATATTTTAATTACGGTAGCTATATATGCTATATTTAATGTTCCTGTTAATACCCCTTTTATAGTAGCGATACTTACTATAGTAGGATATTCAATAAATGATACTATAGTTATATTTGATAGAATAAGAGAAAATATTAATAAGATGCGTAGAAGTTCTCCAGCAGAAGTTGCAAATATAAGTGTTACACAAACTATGTCTAGATCAATAAATACAACATTAACTACATTATTTACTATAATAGCAGTTAATGTATTTGTACCATCAGTAAGAGAATTTACATTCCCATTAATTATAGGAATTGCATGTGGAGCATATTCATCTATATTTATAGCGAGTCCAGTGTGGGTAATGCTAAAAAATAGAAAATAATAAGCTTAAAAATACTTATTTTACAAAAACCTCCAGTATTTTTTACTGGAGGTTAACTATTTCTATGAAAAGTATTTGTAAAATAGGTTAAATTCATTTATAATATAGATGTTTTCTATCAGGTGAAGCTTAATTTTGGTGGATTATAATCCATGGAATTATGGTTAAACTTAACCATAAGCTTAGTGCTATAATAGACAAACTAATCAAATGAAAGTTATTCAAATATTAGATAAAATGTTATATTAATAGCATCTAGCCTTAGATAAATATGGAGGAGTTTAGAGATGAGCAAACAATGGGAGCAGATTTATCGCCCGAATTATATATCAGGATATAATCCCTTTATAATAAAAAATATGAATAAAGCCATAGAGAAACTAGTAGACGCTATAAACTCTAGGAAAAAGATTGTAGTTTATGGACGATGTGATGTAGATGGTATTTGTGCTTTATCTTCTCTAATTCTCATACTTAAATATTTAAATGGTGATGTAGAATATTGTATCGAGGAAACCTCGAATTCTGAGCATATTATAAAAGAAGAGGATATAAAAAATAGAATACACTTTTTAGGAGCAGATTTACTGATTACTGTTGGATGTACCTTTAAGAGTACAAAGGAGTTGGAACTCTGTGAATCTTTGAATATAGAAACAATTGTACTAGAAAACATAAAACCTAAGAAAGTATATAACACAATTTACATAAATCCAAATCAAATAGGATGTTCATACAGATATAAAAATTTATCAATTTCTGCTTTAACCTTTAAACTTATGCAGGCTATAGCAATATACTATAATATGAAAAGTATAAATAGGTACTTAGATCTGATTTTCTTAGGCAGCGTTTATAACGCAAGTGAAGAAACTGGTGAGAATAAGGTTTTTTTAAAGGAAGGACTTACATATTTAAAGCAAACAGATAACTATGGATTAAGCTCAATTCTTGAGTATTTAAATATAGAAGCCATAGAAAAACATAACATAGATAGTATTTTAGAATTACTTAAGCCTAAAAGCAGCTCAGTTAGCAAAATGGATACTGCAAAAATAGTAGTTGAGCTTTTAACAACTTCTGATAAAGATAGGGCTGAGCAGATTGTTAAATATCTTAATTTTGAGAAAAAAAAATTATCTACAATTAATTAGGGGGATTCATAAAATGGATTTAAAAGAAAAAGTAAGAATAATAGAGGACTTTCCTAAAGCAGGTATAAGCTTTAAAGATATAAGTACTTTAATTGGAGATGGGGAAGCGTTTAGATATTCTATTGACCAAATGGTAAGTTATTTAAAAGATAAAAATGTAGATTTAATAGTTGGACCAGAAGCAAGAGGATTTATATTTGGAGTTCCTGTAGCTTATGCTTTAGGAGTGGGTTTTGTACCAGTTAGAAAACCTGGTAAACTTCCTTATAAAACAACAAAGATAGAATATGCTTTAGAGTATGGTACTGATGCATTAGAGATTCATGAAGATGCTATTAAACCTGGACAAAGAGTAGCTATAGTTGACGATCTTTTAGCTACAGGTGGAACTATAGAAGCGGTTACTAAACTTGTTGAAAAAGTTGGTGGAGAAGTTGTTTCTCTAAACTTTGTTATTGAATTAGAAGAGTTAAAAGGCAGAGATAAATTAGTAGGTCATGATATAATGACTTTGCTTAAGTATGATATTTAAATTTCTTGAAAAACAATATCTGTTGATATATAATATAAGTTAAATATGGCTGGTATAAATACCAGCCTTTGCATTTAATTATATTATTTTAGGGGAGAGTAATCCATATGCTTGATAACTTAATGAAAAAAATCAATATAAATTGCAATAACATAGATTGTTCTCTAGTAGAGAAAGCATATAATTTGGCTAATGAGGCGCATTCAAGTCAAAAAAGAGAGTCTGGAGAACCGTACATAATTCATCCATTAGATGTTGCAGGCATTTTAGCTGAACTTGGTATGGATACGAATACTATTGTAGCTGGATTACTTCATGATGTAATTGAGGACACCGAATATAGTCATGCTGATCTAGAAAGACTTTTTAATAAAGAAGTTGCAGACTTAGTTGAAGGGGTAACTAAGCTTGGACAGATAAAATATAAGTCTAAAGAAGAACAGCAGGCTGATAATGTAAGAAAAATGCTTTTAGCAATGGCTAAGGATATTAGAGTTATCATAATAAAGCTTGCAGATAGGCTTCATAACATGAGAACTTTAAAATACATGAGCGAGGAAAAGCAAAAACAAAAGGCGAAAGAAACTTTAGATATATATGCACCTTTAGCTCATAGATTAGGTATATCAAAGATTAAATGGGAGCTAGAAGATTTAGCTTTTAGATATATGCATCAACAAGAATATTATGATCTTGTTCATCAGATAGCAGAAAAAAGAAAAGAAAGAGAAGCTTTTATTGATGATATAATTCAAGAAATGAAGGATAAGCTATCTCAATCTGGAATTGAATCGGATATAGAAGGAAGACCAAAACATTTTTACAGTATCTATAAAAAGATGGTTAACAAAAACAAAAGCATAGAGCAGATTTTTGATTTAACTGCCATTAGAATTTTAGTTAATTCAGTTAAAGACTGTTATGCTTCTTTAGGGATAGTACACACTATATACAAACCTATTCCAGGTAGATTTAAAGACTATATAGCCATGCCTAAACCTAATATGTATCAATCACTACATACAACAGTTATAGGACCACAAGGAAAAACCTTTGAGATTCAGATTAGAACCTTTGAAATGCATAAAACAGCTGAGTATGGTATAGCAGCTCACTGGAAGTATAAAGAAGGGGATAACTCTAAGGGAGAAACTTTTGAACAAAAGTTAACTTGGCTTAGAGATATGCTTGAATGGGGTAAAGAGACCTCAGATGCAGAAGAATTCATAGAAGGTTTTAAGATAGATTTATTTTCCGATGAGATATTTGTTTTTACGCCTAAAGGAGTTGTAATAAACCTTCCATCAGAATCTACGCCTATTGATTTTGCTTATAAGATACATACTGATGTTGGAAATAGATGTGTAGGTGCTAAAGTTAATGGAAAGATGGTTCCACTTGATTATAACTTAAAAACTGGTCAGATTGTAGAGATTATGACTAGTGCAACAGCTAAGGGGCCTAATATAGATTGGGTAAGTATTGTTAAGAGTAATCAAGCAAAAAGCAAGATAAAACAATGGTTTAAAAGAGCTCAAAGAGATGAGCATATATATAAAGGAAAAGAGTTAATTGAAAAAGAAGCTAAAAGACAGGCTGTAACTTTTTCTGAACTCACTAAAGGAGAGTTATACGAAAAATTCTTAAAGAGATATAATCTCCACAATCAAGAAGACATATATGCAGCAGTAGGAACTGGAGTAGTATCAGCTTCTATGGTTTTAGGAAGACTTAAAGAAGAAGTAGCTCCAGATGATAAACAGGTTTTAGAAAATATTAATAAAACCATTGAAGAAAATGCTGCTAAAGCACAAAAAATGAAAAACATTAATAAGTCTTATGGAATAACCGTTAAAGGCTTAAGTAATATAATGATAAGATTTGCAAAATGTTGTAATCCTGTACCTGGGGATGACATTATTGGATACATAACTAAAGGTAGAGGTGTTTCAGTTCATAGAAAAGATTGCTTAAATGTTAAAGAACTTGAAGATAACGAAGAAACAAGAATAGTTGAAGTAAACTGGGGTGTTTCTAAAGGAACAGCTTATACAGCTGAACTTCAAGTAGAGGCAGAAGATAGAATGGGTCTACTTGCAGAAGTTATGCTGATTTTAAGTGAAGCAAAAATTAGTGTAAATGCAGTAAATGCTAAAACCCTAAAAGGAAACCTAACTGTTACTAACATAAAAATCAAAATAGATAGTATAGATCAGCTAAAAGATTTAATGAAAAAGTTAAGAAAACTTAAAGGTGTTCTTGATGTTTATAGAATGAATAACTAAAGGAAGTGCTAAGAGTTTGAGAGCGGTAGTACAAAGAGTTAAGAGAAGTAGTGTTAAAGTTAATGGAGAGACAATAGGTGAGATATCAAAAGGCATCAATGTGCTAGTTGGTATAACTAAAGACGATAATCTAGAAGATCTTAAATATATTAAAGAGAAGATTTTTAATTTAAGAATCTTCTCTGATGAAAATGATAAAATGAATCTTTCTGTAAAGGATGTTAAGGGAGAACTTCTTATAATATCCCAATTTACTTTGTATGGAGATGCAAGAAAAGGAAGAAGACCAAGTTTTATAGAAGCCTTAGGTGGAGAAGAAGCTGTAAAACTATATAATGATTTTATAGAGCTTTGTAAAATAGAAGGCCTTAAAATTCAAACTGGAGAGTTTGGAGCTGATATGGAAGTAGAGATAATAAACGATGGACCTGTTACCTTACTTCTAGATAGTAAAAAGAATTTTTAGGAGGAATGAACTATGCTAATAAAAGGAGTTGAAGCTGGTCAACTTGGAGCTAATTGTTACATCATAGTAAATGAAGAAACAAAAAAAGGCTTTATAATAGATCCAGGTGGAGATGCGGAATATCTAAACAATATAATAAACTCTTTAGGAGCTAAAATAGAAGCAATACTTTTAACTCATGGGCATTTTGACCATGTAGGTGGAGTTGTTGACATGAAAAACTTAACTGGAGCTCCTTTTTATATTTGCGAAGATGAGATAATTTATATGGATGGAGCTTATGTTTTTGGTAAGTTACCTAAAGCAGATAAATTAATCAAAGATGGAGATGTTTTAAATCTAGCTGGTTTCGAAGTTAAGTGTATTCATACGCCAGGACATTCGCCAGGAGGAATTAGTTTTCTTGTAGATAATGTCCATCTTTTTTCAGGAGATACTTTGTTCCAACTAGGTGTTGGAAGAACAGACTTTGATGGTGGAGATTCAAGAACTCTTACAAAAAGTATAAAGGAAAAGTTATTTGTACTTGATGATAATGTAGTTGTATATCCAGGACATGGACCTAAATCCTCCATAGGATTTGAAAAAAAGAACAATCCTTTCATAAGATAGGAGAGAAATGATGGCAATTAACATAGAACTTAATGATGAAAACTTTAGATACGATGTATTTCTAATATTTAATATCTTTTATCTACTTGAAGATGTTTTGATAAATAAGTCAGAGACTAATGAGTTTAAGGTTTTTATTGAATCAGACAAGATGATATTAAGTCATAAGGATTATGAAAAAGCTTATGAGCTTGAGGAAAACAAGAAAGAATCCATAAAAAGAGGTGTGTTTAAATTCTTAACTGAAGTTACAGGAGAAAAACATCCTTGGGGGACAATGGTTGGTATAAGACCAAGCAAAATAGCATCATCTCTACTTAAAGATGGAAAAAGTGAAGATGAGATTATAGCCACTTATAAAGAGTCATATTTAGCTTCAGCTGAAAAAAGCAAGTTGTGTATTGAAGTTGCTAAAAGAGAAGAGAAGTTTTTAAAGAGTAGTAAAGACCAAGTTAGCATTTATGTAGGAATGCCTTTCTGCCCAACTAGGTGTCTTTACTGTTCTTTTGCGTCTAATCCTATATCAGCTTGTAAGAAACAAGTACCAACTTATTTAGAGGCTTTGAAGAAAGAAATAAATGCTATAAACGAATATATCTTAAGTAAGTCGATTAAAGTCAACACTGTTTATTTTGGAGGAGGTACTCCTACTTCCGTAAACAATGAAGATTTTGAGGATTTGATGAAGGTTATATATGAAAAGATCATAACTCCTTTTAAACCTTTAGAGTTTACAGTAGAGTGTGGAAGACCAGATTCTATAACTGAAGAGAAACTTATAACTATGAAAAATTATGAAGTATCTAGAATAAGTATAAACCCTCAGAGTATGAACAATGAAACTCTTCGTACTATAGGTAGAGGTCATACAAAAGAAGCTGTAGTTGAGAAATTTAACTTAGCTAGAAAGTTAGGTTTTGAGAATATAAACATGGATATAATAGTAGGACTTCCAGGAGAAGGAATACAAGAAGTTAATAATTCTTATAAAGAAATAATGGACTTAAAACCAGATTCTTTAACAGTTCATGGCATGTCTATAAAACGTGCATCAAGGTTACATGAAGAATTAGTTTTAGGAAGAAAACTTTATAGACCTAAACAAGAAGAACTAAAAGAGATGTACGATAAAACAAGAGAGCTATCAGAAGAGTTAGGAATGAACCCTTACTATATGTATAGACAGAAAAATATGGTTGGAAATATGGAGAATATAGGTTATTCTAAAGAGGGTAGTGAATGTGTTTATAATATAGTTATGATTGAAGACATAGAAACTATAATAGCGTTAGGAGCAGATGCAGTATCTAAAGTTGTTTTTAAAGATGAAAATAGAATAGAGAGAACTGCAAATGTTAAAGATGTTAATGAGTACATTAACAGAATAGATGAGATGATAGAGAATAAAATTAGTTTACTTAATACCTTATATAAGTAGGGAGGATATTTAATGGAGAAGATTCAAGCGCCAAAAGGTACTAAAGACATGTTGCCTAAGGATGGGTACAAGTGGCATTTTGTAGAAGAGAAATTAAAAAAGTTATCTGAGGAGTATGGAATTAAGGAGATAAGAACTCCTATTTTTGAACATACAGAACTTTTCTTAAGAGGAGTTGGAGAAACAACTGATGTAGTTCAAAAGGAGATGTATACTTTTTTAGATAAGGGAGAAAGAAGTATAACTCTTAAGCCAGAGGGAACAGCTCCAGCTGTAAGAGCATTTATAGAAAATTCTATTTATGCAGATCCTCAGCCAACAAAACTTTGTTATTTTACACCTTGTTTTAGATATGAAAAGATGCAAAAGGGAAGACTTAGACAGTTCCATCAATATGGGATTGAAGTTTTTGGAGCAAAAGAAGCTTCTGTAGATGCAGAGGTTATATCTTTAGCAATGAGAGCTTTAGATGAGTTTGGAATAAAAGGTTTAACTTTAAACATAAATAGTCTTGGATGCCCTAAATGTAGACCTAATTTTAATAAGGCATTAAGAGAATTTTTAGAAGCAAACTATGACGGTCTTTGTGAAACTTGCAAGGGTAGATTTGAAAAAAATCCTATGAGAATTTTAGACTGTAAAGAAAAGAAGTGTAAGGAAATCACTAAAAATGCTCCTGTAATTTTAGATTTTTTATGTGATGAATGTAATGATCACTTTGATGATTTAAAGAAGTATCTTGAAGTTATGCACATTAACTATCAAATAGATTCTAAAATAGTTAGAGGTCTTGATTACTATTCTAAAACCGTTTTTGAAATTATAAATAAAGATATTACTGTTTGTGGTGGTGGAAGATATGACTACCTAATAAGCGAAATGGGCGGTCCTGAAACTCCAGCTATAGGTTTTGGATTAGGACTTGAAAGACTTCTTTTGACTTTAGAAGAAGAGGGAATAGAAATTCCTGTGCCAAATTACATGGATATTTTTATAGGTTCAATTGGAGATGCGGCTAGATTAGAAGCTTTTTCATTAACTTATGAACTTAGAAAACTTGGAGTTAAGTGTGAATGTGATCACATGAAAAAGAGCGTAAAAGCTCAGATGAAACATAGCAACAGAATAAATGCATCATATTCAATGATATTAGGTGAAGATGAAATAACCAACAAAACTGCAAAGCTTAAGAGAATGAGTGATGGAGAAATATTCGAAGTTAAGTTAGATTCCTTAGAGGAAATTAAGAATATAATAGTAAAGTAATTAGGAGGACAAAAGCATGGGTGAAGCCTTAAATGGATTAAAAAGAACCATTATGTGTGGTGAACTTAGAGAAGAACATATAGGCAGTAAAGTTACTGTTATGGGATGGGTTCAAAGAAATAGAAATCTAGGTGGATTAGAATTTCTTGATTTAAGAGATAGAACTGGAATTTTACAAGTAGTTTTTGGTGAAGAGATAAATAAAGAAGCTTTTGAGAAGGCTGACAAAGTAAGAACGGAATATTGTATAGCTGTATCTGGAGAAGTTATTAGAAGAGAATCTCCAAATGCAAATATGCCAACAGGTATGGTAGAACTTAAAGGAGAATCTATTAAGATATTATCAGAATCTGAAACTCCTCCTATATACATAAAGGATAATTTAGATGCAGCTGAAAATATAAGACTTAAATATAGATATCTAGATTTAAGAAGAGGAGATATGCAAAAAATCTTCATGATTAGAAGTAAAGCAACTAACTCTGTTAGAAACTATCTAATTGATAATGGATTTTTAGAAGTTGAAACTCCTATGCTTACAAAAAGTACACCAGAAGGTGCTAGAGACTACTTAGTTCCTTCTAGAAACTATCCAGGAATGTTTTATGCACTTCCTCAATCACCACAATTATTTAAACAATTACTTATGGTGTCAGGATTCGATAAGTACTTTCAAATAGTTAAGTGTTTTAGAGATGAAGATTTAAGAGCAAACAGACAACCAGAATTTACTCAAATAGACTTAGAGATGAGTTTCGTTGAGCAAGATGATGTTATAGCTGTTAATGAAGGTTTA
Organism: Clostridium sp. YIM B02506; assembly: GCF_022324845.1. NCBI lineage: Bacteria > Bacillati > Bacillota > Clostridia > Eubacteriales > Clostridiaceae > Clostridium > Clostridium sp. YIM B02506. The sequence continues at coordinate 23,553 of NZ_JAKGTG010000002.1, read as the reverse complement.
ATTCAAAAAGTATTTAAAGATGTTATAGGAGCAGATGTTAAACTTCCTATAAGAAGAATGGTTTATAAAGAAGCTATGGAGAAATACGGTTCAGATAAACCTGACTTAAGATTTGGAATGGAAATCACTGATTTAACTGATGAAGTTAAAGCTTGCGATTTTAAAGTGTTTAAAGATGCAATTGAAAATGGCGGTTCAGTTAGAGCTTTATGCTTAAAAGGTGGAGCTTCCATGGGAAGAAAAGATATTGACAGATTAGGTGAATTCGTTAAGACATTTAAGGCTAAGGGATTAGCTTGGATTCAATTAAAAGAAGATGAAATAAAATCTCCTATATCAAAATTCTTAAAAGAAGAAGAAATGAATGCTGTAATTGATAAGATGAAGGCAGAAAAAGGAGATATGATATTAATACTAGCAGATAAAAATTCTGTAGTATTCCAAGGACTCGGTCAATTAAGATTAGAACTTGCTAAAAAGTTTGACTTAATTAAGGATAAAAATGAATTTAATTTCTGCTGGATAACTGAGTTCCCATTATTTGAATATGATGAAGAAGAAGGAAGATATTTTGCAGCTCACCATCCATTTACATCACCTATGGACGAGGACATTGAGTTCTTAGAGTCAGAACCTGGTAGAGTTAGAGCTAAAGCATATGACTTAGTTTTGAATGGTGAAGAACTTGGTGGAGGTTCTATAAGAATTCACGATAGTTCTCTTCAAGCTAAGATGTTCGAAGTTTTAGGATTTACGAAAGAAAGCGCTTGGGAGAAATTCGGTTTCTTACTTGAAGCATTTAAGTATGGTCCACCACCACATGGAGGATTAGCTTTTGGACTTGACAGAATGATAATGTTCTTAGCTGGAACAGATAACATAAAAGATGTTATTGCCTTCCCTAAAAACCAAAATGCTTTCTGCCCAATGACAGAAGCACCTAATGTTGTAGATGAAAAACAATTATCAGAACTAGGTATAGCTAAGATAAATGTTGAATAATTAATGAAAATCCAGTCTCTTATGAGGCTGGATTTTTTTGCTTATATATTTAAAATCTTCAAGGTTTAAAATTTTAACCCTATATAATGAAAAAATGAAAATATAACCTTTGACAAGTTCGACAAATTTTGATAAATTATACTCTGGATTTATCTGATGTCTAGTCACTGTAAAACTTCCAGTAATATGGAAGATAACAGTGACACGACCCTAGATAAGTTCAACTAAGATTCAGATGCCTGAATCAAGTTTCACTTAATAAATAAAATAATGGGGGTAACCATGAACAATCAAACACAAAATGTAAAAATCCTAAATGCAGATCCGTCAGCATTAGGACTATTTGGACTTGCTATGGTAACAATCGTAGCTTCTTCACAAAAACTTGGTTTAACAGATGGAGTATCTTTTGTTTTACCTTGGGCAATTTTCTTAGGAGGATTTGCGCAATTATTTGCTTGCTTTAATGATTCAAAAAGACAAAATGTTTTTGGAACAACGGCTTTTGGAGCCTTTGGTTTCTTTTGGCTTGCAGTAGGAACATCTTGGATGATAAAAAATGGAGTATTTGGAGCTGCTTTAGCTTCAAGCGTAGATCCTAAACAACTTGGATTTGCATATTTAGGATATTTAATATTCTCAATTTTTATGACAGTAGGAGCAATGGAAACACATAAGGTTTTATTTATAATATTTGTTTTAATTGATTTCTTATTTGTAGGATTAACTCTTTCATCTTTTGAAATAGCTACAGAGTTTACACATAACTTAGCAGCCTACTCAGAACTGTTAATAGCATTATTTTCTTTTTATGGTTCTGCAGCAGCAGTGCTTAATCCACACTTTGGTAAAGTATTTTTACCAGTTGGAAAACCATTTGGAATATTTAAAAAATAATGAATAAAACCTTAGAATACATTAGATTTGTGTTCTAAGGTTTATTTTTATAGATATATAGACCTAATCTATTATTGCATAAAATAATGATTATAATATATACTAGTTATATACCAGGTATGGGTATAGCGGCTCCTGTTATATAGATAGTAAATTTATAATAGCGAGACAATATATAAAGGAGATGATTTTATGGAAAATGATGAAGCTTTGAAGAAGAATATATTAACACGATTAAAGCGAATTGAAGGCCAAGTTAAAGGTATTCAAGGAATGATAGATAAAAACGTATGCTGCTCAGATGTTTTAGTCCAAATATCAGCTATAAGAGCTGCTATAAACAAAGTAGGAGGACTTATTCTAGAAGACTATGCTAGAAATTGCATAGGTATAGAAGAAGGCAGCGATAACGAAGAGGGATTAGAAAATTTAATAAAAACCTTAAATAGTTTTGTAAAATAAAAAAAATAGAATTGACGGTGTCAATTCTATTTTTGTCTTAAAGGATAATTTCTCATTAGCCTAGTTAAGGTAGATACGAAGATTATTCCAAGTGCTAAAGCACCAGCTGAAGCTAATGTTTCTAAACCTAGGCTAAGAGCTTTATCTATGTTGCCTTGTACAACTTCATACATTGTGTAATACATTCCTCCACCAGGAACTAAAGGTATTAAAGCACATATTACAAAGGTTGTAACAGGGGTTTTCAATATTCTAGCACATATCTCTGAATAACTTGAAAAAATAGTTGAAGCTAAAAACAGAGATAAGGATAAAGATAAACCATCGTTAAGGGCAGTTTTATAAACAATCCAGCCTAAACCTCCACCTAAAGATGCAAATATAAGATTTTTTCCATGTATATTAAAGATTATTCCAAATCCAAAGGTTGCTATTAATGAAACTAAGATTTCTTTTAACATACTATATTCCTCCATATAAATTAAACCAAAAACTTAAAACCACACCTGTTCCAATTGCTATAGCTAAAGCTATTAAAAAAGCTTCAGCAGATCTAGTAAGCCCAGCTACTAAATCACCTGCCATGGTATCTCTAATGGCGTTAGTAATAGCAAGACCTGGAACCAGAAGCATAATTGAACCTATAATAGTCATATCTAAATTAGATGCGAGTCCTAAGTTAACACAAACTAGTGCCAATAAGGCTGCAATAGCTCCACCTATACTATTTATAAAAAAGTCATTAATTAATAAATTACTGCTTAATATAGAAAATGCTTTTATTATTAAACCTATAAAAAATGCTGAAAAGAAGTCTTTGATATCTCCTCCAAATAAAGCAGAAAATCCAGCAGCTCCTAAAGCAGAAAAAAACAAAGTTGTTTTAGTTCCATATCTTGAGCTTTTATCTATTTCTTTTAAAGCTTTATTAACTTCTGCTACAGTCATATGTTGCTGGCCTATACTTCTTGATAAGTCGTTAACCATATGAACTTTTTCAAGGTTAACAGTTCTATATTTAACTCTTTTAATTAATGAAACTGTTCCTTTATCTTTGTGAAAAGCTGATACCATTATTCCAGTTGGAGTAACAAAACTATCTGCATCATCCATTCCAAAGGATGTACATATTCTATTTATGGTTTCTTCAACCCTATAAGTTTCTCCACCACTTTCTAGTATTATTCTGCCAGCAAAAGTAGCTACGTATAGTATCTTATTTATGTCCATAAAAATCCCCTCGATTTAAGATATTCTGAATGTATTATAGCATAGTAATTTCAAAAAAGAATAGAGAAAGTTGTTTTATTTTTAAAGTCATATATGATACAATACCATATATGATGTCAAATCATGTTTAGTCTACGAAATTATAGAAATTGGGGTGTTAAAATGGATTTTACAAATCTACAAAAAGTTGATCCAGAAATAGCAAAACTAACTGAAAAAGAGTTAGAAAGACAACAATATGGAATTGAATTAATTGCATCAGAAAACTTTACTTCTAAGGCAGTTATGGAAGCTATGGGATCATATCTTACTAACAAATATGCTGAAGGATATCCATCAAAAAGATATTATGGAGGATGTCACGTAGTTGATGAAGTTGAAGAACTAGCTATAGAAAGAGCTAAAGAATTATTTGGTGCTGAACACGCAAATGTTCAACCACACTCTGGTTCTCAAGCAAATATGGCAGTTTATTTTACTGTTTTAAATCCAGGAGATACAGTTTTAGGTATGGATTTAAGCCATGGAGGACATTTAACTCATGGTTCACCAGTAAACTTTTCAGGCAAGTTATTTAACTTTGTTTCTTATGGAGTAGATAAAGAAACAGAAGAAATAAACTATGAAGAAGTTAGAAGAATAGCATTAGAATGTAAGCCAAAGTTAATAGTGGCTGGAGCTTCTGCTTATTCTAGAACTATAGATTTTAAGAAGTTTAGAGAAATATGTGATGAAGTTGGAGCTTTATTTATGGTAGATATGGCTCATATAGCAGGTTTAGTTGCTGCTGGAGTTCATCCAAATCCAGTACCATATGCTGAGTTTGTAACTTCAACAACTCATAAAACTTTAAGAGGACCTAGAGGAGGACTTATACTTTGTAGAGAGAAGTATGCAAAAGACTTAAATAAGAATATCTTCCCTGGAATTCAAGGTGGTCCATTGATGCACATAATTGCAGCAAAAGCAGTATGTTTTAAAGAAGCATTAGACCCATCTTTTAAAGAATATGGTAAAAACGTAGTTGAGAACTGTTCAGTACTTTCAGAAGAATTAGTTAAGTTTGGATTTAAGATAGTATCAAATGGTACAGATAATCACCTTATACTTCTAGATTTAAACAATAAAGATATAACAGGTAAAGAAGCTGAAAATCTATTAGATTCAGTAGGTATAACAGTAAATAAAAATACTGTTCCGAACGAAACAAGAAGTCCATTTGTAACTTCAGGAATAAGAATAGGTACAGCGGCTGTAACTACTAGAGGATTTAATCAAGAAGATATGAAAGAAGTTGCAAGTATCATAAACTACGTAATAGAAAATAAAGAAGGCAATTTAGAGGAAGCTAAACAAAGAGTTAAAACTCTATGTGAAAAACATCCACTATATTAAGAATAAAAAATCATCATATTTTATATGGTGATTTTTTTCTTTAAAAAACATAAGATTAATGTATAGCAATAAATTAAAAAGGTTTTATGTATACTAAGATAATAGATGAATTATATAAAAAAGCTGAAACTATAACTTTAGAAGATAAGGACAAAGTAGTATTTATAAGTGATTGTCATAGAGGAGATGGAAGTTATAAAGATCCATTGATGAATAATTACAATACCTATAAAGGAGCACTTAAATATTATTTGAGAAATAATTTTAAGCTTGTAGAGATAGGTGATGGTGATGATTTATGGAGAAATAAAGATTACAGATATATAGGTTATTATTATGAAGAGATATTTAAAATCTTATTAAAGTTTAAGAAGGAGCATAGGCTTTATCTGTTTTGGGGAAATCATGATATTATAAAAAAATACAAACGTGAATTTACTAGTCTTTTAGAGAGAAGTGAGGAGGAGAAATTTTATAAAACACTTAAAGCTTTATATGGAGATTTAGATTTTTATGAGGCTTTAAAGTTCCAAATAAGAGAAGATGAATTTTTTGTTTTTCATGGTCATCAAATAGATAAGATAAATAGCACCTTTTGGAGAATATCTTGTTTCTTATTAAGAAATGTATGGGCTAGAGTTGAATCCATCGGCATAAAGACGCCAACTTTACCAGCACAAAACATAGCTAGAAGAAAAGTAGTTGATAAGAGAATACTTAATTGGAGTATTAAAAATAATAAAAAAGTTATAGCAGGTCATACTCATAAAGCAAGATTAGGTAATCATGAAAGCGGGTATTATTATAATGACGGTTGTTGCGTGTATCCAAATCATATAACTACCATTGAATATATAGAAGGAAAATTAAATTTAATAAAATGGTATTTAGATTTAGGAGATGATGGTAAAATTATATTGACGAGAAAAATCATAAATTATTAAGGAGAATATATTATGAAATTTATAGATATGCATTGTGACACACCTTCATTTATACTTGATAATAGAGAAAATTCTCTAAAAAAGAGTAATGGTACAGTAGATATAGAGAAACTTAAAACAGGAAATGCTCTGATTCAGTTTTTTGCCTATTTTGTTGAACTAAATAAGGAAATAGATTCATTTGAGAAATTTGATGAGATGTATCATAACTTCCAAAATCAGATCAAATTAAATGAACAGGATATAGAAGTTATAAAAAGATTTGAAGATATAAAAGCTATCGAAGATAAAGGTAAAATAGGATGTTTATATACAATAGAAGAAGGTGAAGTTTTAAAAGGAGATATGGAAAACCTCTATAAAGTATACGACAAAGGTATAAGAGGTATAACTTTAACCTGGAACTTTGAGAATTCTATAGGTTATCCTAATTGTATAAAAGAGTGTTCAAGCAAGGGACTTAAAAACTTTGGATTTGAGTTAATAGGAGAAATGAATAACTTAGGAATTATTGTTGATGTTTCTCATTTATCTGATGGTGGTTTTTATGATGTAAGTAGAGAAAGTATAAAACCTTTTGTAGCTACTCATTCTAATGCCAGAGCTATAACAAACCACTCAAGGAACTTAACAGATGATATGATTAAGATTCTTTCTGAAAAAGGTGGAGTTATGGGATTAAACTTTTGTGCTCCTTTTTTAGGTGGCAGTAAGATATCTAGAATTCAAGATATGATACTTCATTTAAAACACATAAAAAATGTAGGTGGAGTAGATGTAATAGCATTAGGAAGTGACTTTGATGGTATTGATAATAAGGTCGAAATAAAAAATGCATCAAAAATGCCAATTTTAGCAGAAGAACTTCTTAAAAATGGATTTAAAGAAGAGGAAATTGACAAGATATTTTATAAAAATGCATTGAGAGTATTAAAGGATGTAATAGCTTAGGAGGAAAAATGAGTAGGTTAAAAGGAAAAGTAGCAATTGTTACAGGAGCTTCTTCTGGGATAGGAAGAGGAATAGCTTTAGAGCTTTCAAAAAGAGGAGCAACAGTCGTAATAAACTATAAAAGCAATAAATCTGGTGCAGAAAAAACACTTGAACTTTTAAAAGAAGCAGGTGGATATGGACATATAATAAAAGCTGATGTAAGTATATATGATGAGTGTAAAACATTAGTTCAGGAAGTTATAAATAGTTTTGGAAAGATTAATATACTTATAAATAATGCAGGTATATCTAAAGTAGGACTTTTTATGGATATGCACATTGAAGAGATATATGAACTAATAGATACTAATATGAAGGGAACTTTAAATATGAGCCATGCTGTTCTACCTCATATGACAGAAAGAAAACAAGGTTCAATAGTTAATATATCATCAATATGGGGAGTTCAAGGTGCTTCTTGCGAAGCAGTATATTCTTCTACAAAAGGGGCAATAAACTCTTTTACTAAGGCTTTAGCTAAAGAAATGGCCCCTAGTAATATTAGAATTAATGGGGTAGCTCCAGGAGTTATAGATACAGAAATGAATAGTTGGATGAGTAAAGAAGATAGAGAAAGTTTAGAAATGGAGATTCCTATAGGCAGGTTTGGAAAGGTTCAAGAAATAGGAGAAGTAGTTTCTTATTTATGCTGTGATGAAAGTTCTTATTTAACTGGACAAATTATAACAGTTGATGGTGGATTTATTTAGTCGAGAATGGAAAGTTGACAATTGAGAACCAGTATATTAATTGACAATTAGTAGAGAAGAATAGTCAATTAAATAGAGAAATTCATTTCATGAATTTCTCTATTTAATTTTGATTCTCAATTTTTAAATTTCAATTACTCAAGTTTCTCATCTGTACTTAAGTTTAAAGTGAAGTATGATAGTACTCCATTTGAAGTGTTTTGTATTCCGTAGGAACTGTTATGAAGATCAAGAATTCCTTTGGTTATAGATAATCCTAAACCTGATGAGTTTTTATCTCTTACTCTAGACTTATCTATTTTATAGAACTTGTTCCAGATATTATCGAGTTCATCTTTAGATATTTGGACACCAAGATTTTCAATAGATATTAGGACTTTACTTTCAAGTTTCTCTATAGATATAACTATCTTTTCACTTGAAGGGGTGTATTTAATAGCATTTGTCATGAAATTACTTAGTACTTGTTCTATTTGAAAAGTATCACCTTCAACATACAAATACTCAAATTCAGGATTAAAAACTACTTCTAAGGATTTTTCTCTAATTAATACATTATACTTTCTAAGTGAACCTTGAATCATTCTAATTATATTAAAAGTTTCTAGGTTAGGTTTAACATTACCTGATTGAAGTTTTGATAGTTCAAGCATATCCATAACAAGTTTATTCATTTTATGAGCTTCATCTATTATGATATTTAAATAATCATTTTTAGCTTCTCCCTGAACTATGCCATCTCTAATTCCTTCTGCATAACCTTCTATTATACCTATAGGAGTTTTTAATTCATGAGATACATCAGCAATAAAGCCTTTTCTCATTTCTTCTACTTTTCTTTCATGTTCAACTTCTTCTTGTAGAATATCATTTTTACTTTTAAGTTCCGTTAAAGCAGATTCTAGATTTTCTGATAAAAAGTTTAAAGTTGTTCCAAGATTATTTATTTCATCATCTTCTAAAGGGGTATATCTTTCAGAAAAATCCATGTTACTCATTTTTTTAGCTATTTTATTTAGTTTTATAAGAGGGTCACCTATGTATTTAGATAAAATCATAGAATAAAATAACGCTACCATAAGGGTTCCAACTATAAAGTATGGTAAAAATCTATTTAAAACGCTAGTAGCTTCTCTTATAGGCTCTACAGAAGATACTGCCATTAAAATAGAACCATCATTCAATTTACAGATAACTACAGTAATAGTTGGATCAAAGTTTGAATTATCTGAAATAGTGACAAAGATTTTACCGGAGGAAATATATTGAGAGTTAGGTAAATACAAGTTATTATATATTTGCTTAAATGAAGATTCTGTATATTCATTAGTAGCTATATATATAAGGGAATCTTTTGGAGTTACAACTCCTACTTTTGCATTATTATTAGTTTCAAATTTATTCATGGCTGGCAAAAGAGCTCTTTTATATAATTCCACTCCTTGATTATATTCTACTGCTGAATTAGAATTTCTAAATTCCTCTACAGATTTGATTAGTGAATTGTTTTTTTCGTTTATATAAAACTTCTCGAAAAAGTGTTTTTGAAAAATTAATATAAGAGAAACTAATATTATTAATGCTATAAAGGTAATAAAAAAAATCTTTTTTCCTATTTTACTACGCATCTTTTACCTCAAACTTATATCCGCTTCCTCTAACAGTAACTATATATTCAGAAGCCGTAGTTAACTTCTCTCTAAGTCGCTTAATTGTTGTATCAACTACTCTTGAATCTCCATAATAGTCAAAACCCCATACTCCATCTAACATAGTGTCTCTTGATAAAACTATGTTTATGTTGTCAGTTAAAAAAACGAGAAGTTCAAACTCTTTAGGGGTTAAGTTAATAGATTTATCCTCTACGCTTACATCCATGGAATCTTTATTTAAAGAAAGTTTTCCAAGTTCTAATACAGTTAAATTAGTTTCTTTTGAAGTTCTTTTTAAAAGCGCTTTGATTTTTGCAACCAAAACTTTTGGTGAAAAAGGTTTTGTTACATAGTCATCTGCACCCAATTCATAGCCGAGTAATTTATCCTCTTCTTGACTTTTAGCAGTTAATAAAATTATAGGAACAGATGAGGCTTTCCTGATTTCTTGAGTTAATGTTAAACCATTTAGTCCAGGCATCATGATATCTAAAATTATTAAATCTACTTTGTTTTGTTTAAATAGGTGCAACCCCTCATTTCCATTTGAAGCTTCTATGATAGTATAATTTTCAATAGTTAAGTAGTCTCTTAAAAGAGATCTAATTCTAAGTTCATCTTCAACAATTAATAAAGTTTTCATAGGTCTAACTCCTTTCTAGTCTAATTATATAATAATTATTATACATAAAAAATATAGATAATCTGAATTTTTAAATAAAATGGTTTTAGTTTAGATTATATTATATAATAAGTGGAGAGTATATTAAAAGTAATTAACTATAAGGAGTGTTTTAATGGTAAGACTTAACTTTGATGCTAAAGAGGATGTTTTAGATAATGGATTTAAAGTAATAACAATAAAGAGAGAAACACAATTAGCATCTTTAAATTTAGGAATTAAGATAGGGGCTCTATATGAAAAAGAAAATGAGAAAGGAATATCTCATTTTATAGAACACATGATGTTTAAAGGAACTAAAACAAGAAACAACGAAAAGCTAAATGATGACCTAGAAGCCTTAGGTGGAGAATATAATGCTTATACAGATTATACATCTACAGTTTATTCAATAACTTGCCTAGAAGAAGAAATTGAAAATGCTGTTGATATTCTAAGTGATATGATAGTGAACCCCTCATTTGATATAAAAGAAATGAAAAAAGAAAGAGATGTTATATTATCTGAAATAAGGACAAGTAAAGATGATGTAGAAGATTTAAGTTTTAGAAGAACTAGTACTTTTGCATTTAATGAAAGTCCATTAAAATATGATATTATGGGAACAGAAAAAAGTATTGCTTCTTTTTCAAGGAAAAATTTGGTAGAGTATTATAACAAGTATTATATGCCTAAAAATACAGTTTTGACCTTTGTATCAAGTTATGATCATGATAAAGCTATAGAGCTTGTTAAAAAGTATTTTGATAAGTGGAGCAACAAGATAATAGGGGATAAGGACTTTAATTTAGAAAAGAATATTGCTGGAGTGTTTGAAAGTCATAAAAATGATATAGAACAAGCTACAATAACTTATTTATTTTCTTTTAACGATGTTCCAAAAGAATTAGAATTACCTATTAAGATTTTAAATCACAAATTAGGTGAAAGTTCTAATTCAATATTATTTAGAGAGTTAAGAGAAAAAAGAGGTTTTGCCTATGATGTGTACACTCATTTAGATTTAAGCAGTAATGTAAAAACCCTTCATATATTTACTTCCCTTGTTGAAGAAAATGTTGAAGAAGCAATTAATGTTATAAATGAATGTATAGAAAAAATTAAATCTAAAGATATAGTTTTTGATGAATCAACTTTTGATTTGATGAAAAAAGTTCATAAAACAGCTGTGGTATCAACGCTTGAAGATTCAACTGATTTAGGAAACTATGTATTGCATCAAATACTAGAAGGTGAAAGCATGTTTGAGTTTATTAAAGACATGCACAATTTAGATTCTTTAAAACCAGAAGATATATATAAGGCAGCTGAATATATATTGAGGGAGCCTACGGTTCATATCCTAAGAAGTTAAAGTAATTATTTGATATGACTTTTTAGATAAGAGAAGGATTTGATGAAGCCTGAGAGGAGGCTTCTACAGGGCAGAGGTGTAAGGAATTTAATGGAGTTCTCCAAAGTCGAACTCCTACAGGATATAGGTGCACTTTACTCCGGTAGAAGCGGTTGCTGCTTCAGTCTAATCATTTTATATTAAGGAGTTAAGAAAGGTTGAAGTTATTTGAATAAAATCACTAAGATAGAGGTTGGGAAACGAAATAAAGATAGAGTTAATGTTTTTATAGATGATGAGTTTGCATTTGCTTGTTTTGGGGAACTTGTGTATAATTATAATCTTACTAAGGGCAAGGTCGTTAATGTTGATGAACTTAGGGAAGTTATAGAACAGGAAGAGTACTTAAAATGTAAAAGTGCTGCTTTAAAGATGATGGAAAGATCTTATAAAACTGAAAAAGAAGTAAGAGAGAAGTTATTAACTAAAGAATTTAGTGAAAATTCTATTCAAAGAGCTATTGAGTTTCTTAAGGAGTATAATTTTATAAATGATGAGAAATATGCTCAAATGTATATTAAAGATAAAATTAAACTTTCTGGAAAAAACAAAATAAAGTACTCTCTTATTAGAAAGGGAGTAGATGAAGAGTTTATAAAAAGTAATCTTGATATGGTTGATAAAGATTCAGAACTGGAAGTAGCTGAAAAATTAGCGTATAAAAAATATGCTGTTATTTCAAAAGGTGAAAGTGATAAGTATAAATTATCAAACAAACTTATAAGATTTTTAATGACAAAAGGATATGACTATGATACTTGTAAGAAAGTAACGAAAAAAATCGTAGAACTTGATTTTAATGATTAATGAGGGTGAGTTATGAAAGATTATAGTATAGACTTTTTATTTCTAGTATGTTTTTTGTTGCCTATAATATTTGGAGTAATAAGAGGATTTAGAGCAAATGACCTTATGAAAATAATTAGGGGTATTGAGGAAAGTATATGTTTTGTTACCTCATTTATAATAACAATTAACTTTTTAAATAGAAGTTATTTCTTTGATATTGACTTTATCCAAAGCATATCTATAAATTTAAGTAATTTTACTGAAAAATATCCGCAAATTTCTTATTACATTTTCTTGTTAATAAGTATTATAATAATATATGGGATATGTTTCATTCCATTTTTTATACTAAATCTACTTATATTTAAGCCTTTATTGACTAAAGTTGAAAATGTGTGGGATAATGGAGGGAATTTATTAAAGGGATTTATAGGAGCTATATTTAGAATTCCTCAGGGAATAATAATGGCTTTATTGTTTGGAATGATAGTTCATGGAGTTGTGTCATTTGTTCCTAATGATAACTTATCAACTCTTGTAAATAATTCGAAAAGTTATAAATATTTTTATAGCAAGATATTCAACCCAATATCAACATCGAATTTTGCAAGAGCTTTGCCTAATTTAATCGGTGATTCTATTAAGGTTAAGATTGTTAAAGAACAAATAGGAAACTCAAATGGTAGTGTTGAGAGTAATAAGATTGTAAATGAGATTGTATATTACAATGGAATTACTTTAGAAGAGGGAATAAAATCAAATAGTGAAATTGATAATATGGCATATGAGATTACAAGAAAAAGATCCTCGGATAAAGAGAAAGCTAAGGCTATTTATGCCTGGGTTGGATCGAATGTTGAATATGACTATGATAAGGCAACTGAGATTTTAAATGATAATTTCAGAAATAAATCAGGTGCAATTGTAACTTTTAAAGATAGAAGAGGAATATGTTTTGATTATGCATGTCTATTTACTGCAATGGCAAGAGCTAGTTCATTAAAGGTTAGAGTAGTAATAGGGCAAGGTTTTGATGGAAAGACTTGGGTTGCACATGCATGGAACGAAGTATACTTAAAAGAGGAAGATAGATGGATAAATGTAGATCCTACTTTTTATAAAGGTGGAAATTATTTTGATTCAAAGGACTTTTTTGAAGATCACAAAAAAGAAAAAGTAATAGGTGAATGGTAAGGGATTTCTTAAAAATTAAGAAATCCCTATGTAACCTTTTTTAGAAGAAGATTTATTGCCTTTTCACAATCTTCATCCTTGCTATTTAGTGCCCAAGCTCTATTAAAGTATAACAAAGCTTTCCTAGTATTATTAAGCATGGCATATGAATAAGCCAAATTAAAATAATATTTACTATCTTCTGATAAATCTATAGCTTTTTTTATATAAGTAATTGCATTTAAATAATCTTTAGTTTTTATCAAACATACCCCTGCATTATAATATGAGCAGGCTAAGTTTTCTTTAAGTTTTATGGCTTTTTCGTAATAATCTAATGCTTCTAGATAGTTCTTACTATTATATAGTTTATTACCCTCTTGAAAATAACTCATAAATCCTCCATAATATAAATAATTTACATATTGACATTATTAACAAAAATAACAATATTATTCAAAAACATAACATTGTTAACAATTAAATAGCTATACTTTAAATTGGATTTATTTAATAATATAATAAGTATTAGGCTTTTATTTTTATTGAAAGGAAGCGATTAAATGTATAATTTAGGGTTGGATGTAGGGTCTACTACAGTAAAACTAGTAATTTTAAATGCAGCAAATAAAATAGTATATAGCAGATATAAGAGACACTTCTCTGACATAAAAAGCACAATTATTGGCCTTATTAGAGAAGCCTATAAACAGTTCGGAAATATTGAGATAACAATTAATGTTACAGGATCTGGTGGACTTTCAGTTTCAAAGTGGCTAGATGTTACTTTTATACAAGAGGTTATAGCATGTACTAAAACTATAGAGGAAATGGTTCCGGAAACAGATGTAGCTATAGAACTAGGTGGAGAAGATGCTAAGATAACTTACTTCAAAGGTGGAGTAGAGCAAAGAATGAATGGAACTTGTGCAGGTGGTACTGGTGCCTTTATAGATCAGATGGCCTCACTACTAAAAACTGATGCTACAGGATTAAATGATTTAGCTAAAAGTTATGGAACTATATATCCTATTGCATCTAGATGTGGAGTTTTTGCGAAAACTGATGTACAACCTCTTATAAATGAAGGTGCTAAAAAAGAAGATATAGCAGCTTCTGTACTTCAAGCAGTTGTAACTCAAACTATAAGTGGATTAGCTTGTGGAAAACCAATTAGAGGAAAGGTTGCTTTCTTAGGAGGACCACTTTATTTCTTATCAGAATTAAGACAAAGATTTATAGAAACCTTAGAGTTAAAAGAAGAGGATGTCATATTCCCAGAAAACCCACAATTATTTGTGGCTTTAGGAGCAGCTTTAGCTTCAAAAGGTGAAAATAGCGTTTTGTTTAAAAATATAGTTGATAAAGTGAAAGAATTATCAAAGTTCCAAGATAAAGAAATAGAAACTTTAAGACCTTTATTTAAGGATGATGAGGAATTAATAGAATTTAGAAATAGACATGAGGGCAATAAAGCAAAAAGAGGGGATTTAAGTTTATATAAAGGAAATACCTATTTAGGTATTGATGCAGGATCTACAACAACTAAAGCTGCATTAATAGGTGAATCAGGAGAATTACTTTATTCTTATTATGGATCAAATGAAGGAAGTCCTTTATTAACTGTAGTAGGTATATTAAAAGAAATATACAGTAAGATGCCAAAAGAAACTAAGATAGTTAATTCTACTATAACTGGATATGGTGAGAGTTTAATTAAAGCTGCCCTTCATATAGATATTGGAGAAATAGAAACTATAGCTCACTATAAAGCTGCTGATAACTTTTTACCAGGAGTTGATTTTATCTTAGATATTGGTGGACAAGACATGAAATGTCTAAGAATAAAAAATGGAGTAATAGACAGCATATTATTAAATGAAGCTTGTTCTTCAGGATGTGGATCATTTATAGAAACCTTTGCTAATTCTTTAAATATGGAAGTTAAAGATTTTGCTAAAGAAGCTTTATACTCATCAAGCCCTGTGGACTTAGGCTCAAGATGTACAGTGTTTATGAATTCAAGAGTTAAGCAATCTCAAAAAGAAGGTGCAACAGTAGGTGATATATCTGCTGGACTTTCCTATTCTGTTATAAAAAATGCTTTATTTAAAGTTATTAAGATAAGAAAAAAAGAAGAAATGGGAAAGAAGATAATAGTTCAAGGTGGAACTTTCTATAATGATGCTGTACTTAGAAGTTTTGAACTTGTTTCAGAAAGAGAAGTAATAAGACCTGATATTGCTGGTCTTATGGGAGCTTTTGGAGCTGCATTAATCTCAAAAGAAAGATATACACAAGGTTATGAGTCTACTTTAGTACATTTAGAGGAACTAGAAAGCTTTACTTTTGATACAAGTCTTGAGAGATGTGGACTTTGTGGAAACAACTGCTTGTTAACTAAAAATAAGTTCTCAAATGGAGAAACTTTTATATCAGGAAATAGATGTGAAAGACCTATTATAGGTAGAGTATCTAGTGAAGAAGTTCCTAATTTGTATGACTATAAATATAGAAGAACTTTTAAATATATACCACTAAAGAAAGAAGAAGCTAAAAGAGGAATAATAGGAATACCTAGAGTTTTAAATCAATATGAAAACTATCCATTTTGGTTTACTTTCTTAACAGAGTTAGGATTTAGAGTTGAGTTATCTCCTAGAAGTTCAAAAGCTATATACGAAATGGGAATAGAAACTATACCATCTGAATCAGCTTGTTATCCAGCTAAGCTTGTTCACGGACATATTATGGCTCTTATAAATAGAGGAGTAAAAACAATTTTCTATCCATGTATTCCATATGAAGTAAAAGAAGATCCTACAGCGGGAAATCACTACAATTGTCCTATAGTAACTTCGTATCCAGAAGCTATAAGAGCTAATATGGATGTTATTAAGGAGCAAGATGTTAAGTTTATGAATCCTTTCTTTGCACTTCATGATAAAGATAAGTTATTAGTTAGACTTATCCATGAGTTTAAAGAACTTGGTATTAGTAAAGATGAGTGTACTAAAGCACTAGACTTAGCGTGGAGAGAAAAAGAAAACTACGTTTTAGATATAAGAAACAAAGGGGAAGAAGTAATAAAGTATCTTGAAGAAACAGGTAAAAAGGGTATAGTACTTAGTGGAAGACCATATCATGTAGACCCTGAAATAAACCACGGAATACCTAATATAATAGCCTCCTTTGGAATGGCTGTTTTAACAGAAGATTCAGTTGCTCATTTATCAGAGGTCCAAAGACCACTTAAGATAGTTGATCAATGGACATACCATTCAAGATTATATAGGGCAGCCACATATGTATCTAAAAAAGACAACCTAGAGTTAGTTCAATTAAACTCATTTGGATGTGGATTAGATGCAGTTACAACTGACCAGGTTCAAGAGATATTAAGTGCAGCTGGGAAAATATATACTGTTTTAAAAATAGATGAAGGAAATAATTTAGGTGCTATAAGAATAAGAATTAGAAGCTTAATAGCTGCAATGGAAGAAAGAGTAAGAAATAACTATGTTCCTATAAAGCAAAAGATTGAGTATAAGTCTAAAGAGTTTACTAAGGAAATGAGAAAAACTCATACAATATTGTCACCTCAAATGTCTCCTATTCATTTTGATTTAGTTCAGGAAGCTTTTAATTCTTCAGGCTACAACTTAGTAGTTTTACCATCAACTGATAAGATGGCTGTAGAAGAGGGATTAAAATATGTTAATAATGACGCTTGTTATCCTTCAATAATAGTAATAGGACAACTAATACATGCCTTAAAATCAGGTGAGTATGATTTAGATAATACATCAGTTATCATTTCTCAAACAGGTGGAGGATGTAGAGCAACAAACTATATAGGATTCCTTAAAAAAGCTTTAATTGAAGCTGGTTTTGAAAATATACCAGTTATATCTTTAAATGCTGTTGGACTTGAGAAACAGTCAGGATTTAAGATAACACCAAAACTCCTTCATAAAGCATTAATGTCATTAGTTTATGGTGATTTATTTATGAGAGTTTTATATAAAGTAAGACCTTATGAAAAAGAGGTTGGAAGTGCAAATGAACTTTATGATAAGTGGAGAAATATAGCTAAAGAAAATGTTAGAAGTGGAAGTTTTAATGCTTATAAAAAGAATATAAGAAATATTATTAAAGAGTTTGATGAACTAGAACTTTTAGATATAAAGAAACCTAAAGTTGGACTAGTTGGTGAGATTTTAGTTAAGTTCCATCCAACTGCAAACAATGATGCAGTAAGTGTTATTGAAAATGAAGGTGGAGAAGCAGTTATGCCTGATCTTCTAGACTTCTTCTTCTACTCAGCTTATGATGCAGACTTTAAATATAAATTCTTATCTGCAAGCAAAAAGAGCAGAAATATTTCAATGCTTGCTATATGGTTTATGGAGTTATATAGAAAAGAAATGAAGAAGGCTTTAGACGAAAGTAACAGATTCCATGCACCTAAGCATATAAAAGAATTAGGAGATATGGCATCTCAAATACTTTCTCTAGGGAATCAAACAGGAGAAGGATGGTTTTTAACAGCAGAAATGATAGAACTTATAGAAAGTGGAGTTAACAACATAATTTGTATGCAGCCTTTTGCTTGCTTGCCTAACCATGTTACAGGAAAAGGTATGATTAAGGCATTAAAGCATAAATATCCTCTTTCAAACATAGTTGCAGTAGATTATGATCCAGGTGCATCAGAAGTTAATCAGTTAAATAGAATTAAACTTATGATGTCAGTTGCCTTTAAGAACCTAGAACAAAAGGAAGCACCTAAAAAAGTATTATGGCTTGAAAAAGAAGTGTAAAATTTCTTGACAATTTTACATTTAATACTATAATATATGAATATATCTTATAATTTCATATGGATATACAAATGCAATGAAAAAGAGGAGTAAAAACAGTAATGATATTAAGAGAAGAAAATCCTTAGGCTGTGAGATTTTCTATATCGGATGTTTTGAAGGTAGCTTTTGAGCAGCTTTGCTGAAAGTTTAAGTAGGTAAAGTCGGCAGCTATGTCGTTAAAGTAATGAGAGTCTATAATCTTTTATGATTGCAGAAATAAAGGTGGTACCGCGAGTCTTCGTCCTTTTATAGGATGAAGACTCTTTTTTTATTCCATATATTTCCTGGGGAATAAAATTGATAAATATAAGTTCAAAAAGATGAAAGCAAAGAAAATACTTAAGCACAGCTATATTTTAGCTTAAAGAAATGTACCTAAATTAAGAGGAGGAAGAAAAAATGAGTGAAAATAATATTTCAACAACCTATAATCCAAAAGAATTTGAAGAAAAGATATATAAAACATGGGAAGAGAAAAAATACTTTACCCCAGAGGTTGATAAAAGCAAAAAGCCTTATACTATAGTAATGCCACCACCAAATATAACTGGTAAACTTCATCTTGGGCATGCTTTAGATAATACACTTCAAGATATTTTAATAAGATATAAAAGAATGCAAGGTTTTTGTACTTTATGGGTTCCTGGTGAAGACCATGCAAGTATAGCAACTGAAGTTAAAGTTGAGAATGAACTTCTGAAACAAGGTCTAGTTAAGAAAGAACTTGGAAGAGAAGGATTCTTAGAGAAAGTTTGGGAATGGTCAGATGAGTACAGAGAAAGAATAAGAACTCAACTTAAAAAGATGGGGGTTTCAGCAGACTTTACTAGAGAAGCTTTCACTATGGATGAGAACTTAAACAAAGCTGTTAGACATGTGTTTGTTAAGTTGTACAATGAAGGACTTATCTACCAAGGAAATAGAATTACTAACTGGTGTCCTAAGTGTGAAACTGCTTTATCTGATGCAGAAATTGAATATAAAGAACAAGAAGGCAGCTTCTGGCACATCAAGTATCCAGTAAAAGACTCAGATGAGTTTTTAGAAATAGCAACAACTAGACCAGAAACGCTTTTGGGAGATACTGCTGTTGCTGTAAATCCAAATGATGAGAGATTTAAGCATTTAATAGGTAAAACTTTAATACTCCCACTAGTTAATAGAGAAATACCTGTAGTTGCTGATGACTATGTTGATATAGAGTTTGGTACAGGTGCAGTTAAGATAACTCCAGCACATGATCCAAATGACTATGAAGTTGGTAAAAGACACTCTCTTAAAGAAATCAGAGTTATGGATGACAGAGGAGTTATAAACTCTTTAGGTGGAAAGTATGTTGGACTTGATAGATATGAAGCAAGAAAAGCTATAGTTAAAGACTTAGACTCAGAAGGACTTCTAGTTAAGATAAAACCTCATGTTCACAATGTAGGAACTCATGATAGATGTGGAGTTGTAATAGAACCTATAATATCAAAACAATGGTATGTTAAGATGGAATCTTTAGCAAAACCTGCTGTAGATGTAGTTAAAGAAAAGAAAACTAAGTTTGTACCAGAAAGATTTGAAAAGACTTACTTCAACTGGATGGAAAACATTCAAGATTGGTGTATATCAAGACAACTTTGGTGGGGACACAGAATACCTGTATTCTACTGTGAAGATTGTGGAGAGATGATGGTAAAGGAAGATGCACCTGAAAGTTGTACCAAGTGTTCCTCAACTAAGATAAGACAAGAAGATGATGTACTTGACACTTGGTTCTCATCTGCACTTTGGCCGTTCTCAACTTTAGGTTGGCCAGATAAGACAGATGACTTAAACTACTTCTATCCTAACTCAGTTTTAGTTACTGGATATGATATAATCTTCTTCTGGGTTGCTAGAATGATATTTTCTGGACTTCACAACATGGGAGAAACTCCTTTTGAACATGTACTTATACATGGAATTATAAGAGATTCAGAAGGTAAAAAGATGAGTAAGTCCTTAGGCAACGGAGTAGATCCTCTTGAAGTAATAGACACTTACGGCGCAGATGCTTTAAGATTCATGTTAGTTACAGGAAACGCTCCAGGAAATGATATAAGATACTTCCCAGAAAGAGTTGAATCAGCTAGAAACTTTGCAAACAAGATTTGGAATGCTTCAAGATTCTTAATGATGAACTTAGACAAAGAACTTATGAACAAGTACAAAGATGAAAAAGATTACTCACTTGCTGACAAGTGGATATTATCAAGATGTACTACTTTAGTTAAAGAAGCAACTGAGAACTTAGATAAATTTGAACTTGGTATTGCACTTCAAAAGGTTTATGACTTTATGTGGAATGAACTTTGCGACTGGTATATAGAACTTGTTAAACCTGTATTCTATGGAGAAGATGAAAAAGCTAAAGGAATTGCATATAATGTAATTTACAAAGTTTTATCAACTGGACTTAAGTTATTACATCCAGTTATGCCATTTATAACTGAAGAGATATATACTCATCTTTGTGACGAGTTTGAATCAATAACTATCTCAACTTGGCCAGAGTATGAAGAAGAGTTACATGATACTAAAGCTGAGAAAGAAATGGGTTATATAATAGATTCAATTAAATCTCTTAGAAATGTTAGAGCAGAAATGAATGTACCGCCATCAAGAAAAGCAAAAGTAATTGCATATATAAATAAAGAAGCTAAAGATGCTTTCTTAAATGGAATTTCTTATATGGAGAAGTTAGCTTCTGCATCAGAAGTTGAGTTTATAGAAGAGAAAACTTTAGTTCCTGAAAACGCAGTTTCTGTAGTTGTTGAAGTTGGGGAGTTATTTATGCCACTTCTTGACCTAGTTGACAGAGAAAAGGAACTAGATAGATTAAACAAAGAAAAAGCTAAACTTGAAGCTGAAATAGACAGAGTTGATAAAAAACTTTCAAATGAAAGATTTACAGCTAAAGCTCCAGCTGATGTAGTTGAAGCTGAAAAAGCTAAAGGTGAAAAGTATAAAGAAATGCTTGAATCAGTTATAGCAAGAATAAAAGCATTAGAATAGTATGTAAATGATGGGATGATTAAATCATTCCATCATTTAATTATATGTGATAGAATAATGGGGACAAGTTAAATACATTAAAAGTTGTAATATAAGAAGTAATTTATGGAGGTTTAGATATAATATGATTAAACTAATTGCAAGTGATATGGATGGTACACTTTTAAACTCAAAAGGAAATTTACCAGAGGATTTTGACAAAGTAGCAGATAAGCTTATAAATAAGGGAGTAGTTTTAGTTGCTGCTAGTGGTAGACAATATTATACTCTTAAAAATACTTTCAGTAATATAAAAGATGATATGGTGTTTTTAGCTGAAAATGGAGCTTATGTTGTATATAAAAACAAGGAATTATATTCCTCCATTATTTCAAAAGAAGAGGTTATAAAAATAATTGAATCTTCAAGAGGAATACCAGGAGTTGACATTGTACTTTGTGGTAAAAATGGTGCTTATATTGAAAACACAGAAGAGAGATTTTTAACTGAGGTTAAAAAATATTATCATAAATATGAAGTTGTAGAAAGTTTACTTGAAGCTAAAGATGAATTTATGAAAGTTAGTTTATTTGACAGCTTTGGAGCTGCTGAGAATTCTAACAAAGTGATGAGCCCAGTATGGGGAGAAAAATACAAGGTAACTGTTTCAGGTAAAGATTGGCTTGATCTAATAAATAAAGATGCTAATAAAGGGAATTCTTTAAAGGTTATTCAAAAGCTATTAAACATAGATAAAAATGAAACTATGGTTTTTGGAGATTATTTTAATGATGTTGAAATGCTTCAAGAGGCATATCACAGTTATGCAATGATGAATGCACCAGAAGGAGTAAAAAAACATAGCAGATTTTTAGCTAAAACTAATGATGAAGATGGAGTTATGAGAGTTATAAAAGAAAAAGTATTAAAGGAAGCTTAAACTTTGGAGGAAAAAATGGATTATAAAGAATGTATGAAGTATATACATGATTTAGGTAAATTCGGAATGAATTTTGGGCTGGAAAGAACAGAGCGTATATTAGAGCTTCTTGGAAATCCCCATAAACAGTTAAAATTAATTCATGTTGCAGGAACTAATGGAAAAGGTTCAACTACATCAATGATTACGAGTATTTTAATTGAAGCAGGATATAAAGTTGGTATGTATACTTCACCTTTTTTAGAAGAGTTTGAGGAAAGAATTCAAATTAATAGAGAAAATATATCTAAAGAAGATTTAGTTAAAGTAGTAATGGAAGTCAAAGAGATAATACCAAAGGTAATCGAAGAGGGATTTCATGCACCTACAGAGTTTGAAATCATAACCTGCGTCATGTTTAAATACTTTAGTGATAAGAAGATTGACTTTGGTGTAATTGAAGTAGGACTTGGAGGGAGATTAGATTCAACTAATGTAATTAACCCTTTAGTATCAGTAATTACTTCTATAAGTTATGACCATATGAATATTCTAGGAAATGATATAAGAGATATTGCTAAAGAAAAAGCTGGGATAATAAAAGAAAAAACTCCTTTAGTTTTATATCCTCAAGTGGATCAGGTTACAGAGGTTATAGAGGATATTGCAAAAACAAAAAACTCTAATATAATTTACACACAAAAGGAGCAAGTAAAGGTATTGGATTTTGTTCATGGAGAACATGAAAGTTATCAAATATTTGAAAGAGTTGAAGGCGGTAAAAAGAAGATATATGAGCTTCCTCTACTTGGTGAACATCAAATATTTAATTGTAATACAGCTATAACTACAATAGAGGTATTAAGAGATAACTTTAATGTTAATGTTTCAGATGAGCATATCTTAAGAGGAATAAAGAAGGTAAAATGGATTGGAAGAATGGAGATTCTTAAAAGGAATCCATTTGTTATAATAGATGGAGCTCATAACATAGATGGTATAAAAGCCCTTAAGCAAAATATACACAAATATTTTGAGTATGAAAAAATGATATTAATTTTAGGAATTTTGGCAGATAAACAAGTAGATGAGATGATTGAAGAAATTTGTCTAGAAGCTACTGAAGTAGTTGCTGTAACCCCTCATTCTGATAGAGCTGAACTTGCTTTAGATTTGAAAGATAAGATAGATGGTTTTGGAATAAAAACTGTTGCTTTAGAAAACTATGAAGAAGCTTATAAATACGCGCATAATAAATTAGGTAAAAAAGATATTCTTGTTGTAAGTGGGTCTTTATACATGATTGGAGATATGAGAAAGATAATAAGAAAAGAGCAGTAATTTTACTGCTCTCAGAGTGTCGACAAAGTCGACACTTTTTTCTTTTTAATATAAAATATTATTGGGTGATAAATTATGTTAACAA
>NZ_JAKGTG010000029.1:0-55120 GCF_022324845.1 Clostridium sp. YIM B02506 | reverse complement strand
GGCTTCATTTTTCTTACCTATTGTCAAGTGTTTTTTTATTAATTTTTCATATTTCCTTAAGTTGACGACATTGAGCGTCTGCCCCCTTACATACATGTAAAGGTTCAGTCTGACCTACAAAGTACTTTCCTTCTATAGATTTAGATAAAGAAACTGGAATACTAACCACTTCACGTGTTTTCATAGCCCTACTTAATAAATAATTAGTTTTATCTTCTGACATAAATATATCTCCTTAATTCTTTTTGGAAATTAAATATAGAATATAATATGATTTAAGTCGAAGATTGTTACAAAATTAGTTTGGAAAATGTAATTTGTCGAAAGTACAGTTCCATAGATAATAATAAAAACAAATCCCTATACAGTAGATTTCTTAGGTCTAAGGTATAGGGATCTTTATTTTAAAGAACTAGATCATATCACGTGAGCTTTTTTCAGTAACCTTAGCTTTAGACGGACTTAATAATGAGCCATTTTTAGTAAGAAAGATATTATTTGATATAATAACATCCATCAATGCCTTAACTTGTTCTTTAGTTAAGCCGTCTTTAACACCTTGTATAGTTAAAGTTGCCTTGCTGCCATTTGATGTCACGAAGGTTAGGGTTAAAGATCTCTCCATAACTTACACCCCCTATTCTTCATCTGGAGTTTTTTCAATGCTTATAATCTTGTTAAGCAAAAACTCTCCAGTTTCTGTTTCTAAAATCTCTGAAATTGCATCTGCCACGTTATAAATATTTTCATAGGGGGCATCTAGTCTTATACCGGAGAATGTTCTTTTCTTAAAAACTTTTTCTCCTTTTGAGTCTACGCCATTTTCAATTTCGATGGTTAAAGATAATGATTTTAAATTATCAATTATCATTTTAACGACCTCCTAATAATTATTTATAAGATTATATTATGTTTTAAGTCGAAGATTGCTACAAAATTAACTAATAAAATAGAATTTGTCGGTTTTAGGGCGGTATTAAGAGATAAAAGGAGTTTAATGAAGCTGAGAATAAAAGTGTGAAAATGTCAAAATAGCTAAGTGTCAAAATGTCAAAATGTCAAAGTGTCAAAGTGTCAAAGTGTCAAAATGTCCAAATGTAGAAATTATTTCAATATGTTCACATAGAATATAGAGAGTAAAGAAATTGGGGACTTAAGGAAGTTTTTTATGGGAAAGAATAAAAAAGAAATGGATACACAAATAGGTGTCGATAATGGTAGTGATATTTTAAGTGAGGCACATTGGCATGATACTGATGAAGTTAAGGGTGAAATTATAGATGAGTTTTACTTTGGAGAGAAACCTAAAGAAGAGTCAAAGAAAGTTGATAAAAGCAAAGAGGATGAAACACTTACAAGGGTTGATTATAATGATATAAATAGTGAAAATTTATATAAACAAGTAGATCTGAATATATTTGATATAGGAAATGAAGCAGAAGTATATAATGTGAGTAAAAATATTAAACTTAGAAAATCTACTGCTAATATGGTTAGTGATTTAAGAATGATGCATCCTAATGCTAATGTTCGAATTAGCAGAATAATAGATGATTCCATAAGACATTATTATAAATTTATAAAGGATCAAGGAGGATTTGTTGTAGAGAAGATTGAGTTGAATGCTTCTAGAAGTGCAGGTTTAGCTAAGGCGACTAGAGATATTATCTATGATGAAAATTATGTGATTCCCTTTGACGACAAGGTAAATATTAATGGAGGAATTGAAGAGCTCAGTGGAGATTTGATTAAGGAATATTTTAGAGTATCAGAAAGTGAGCTTTATTGGGAAGCTAGTAAGTTTTCATTAGAAGCTTTAGGGAAAAAGCTTAGAATAGTTGAAAATTCTAAAGCGGGATTAAAAGTTAAAAATGTAGGTTTGCTTATGTTTAGTAATTCTCCTCAAAAGTTTTTTCCTATGTGTCAGATTGAAGTAATAGATTTTACAAAGAAATCTTTTGAAGCAGATTTTACGGAGAAGATTTTTACAGGGTCAATATATACTCAGTTAATAGGTGCTTTAGTATACATTAGCAATTCAGTTATAAAAGAAAAATTTATAAAAGTTAATGATAAGTCTGAAGAGGTAAGAATATTTAGCTACCCTTATGAGGCTATTAAAGAAGCTTTGGTTAATAGCGTTTATCACAGAGATTACTTAGGAAATGATCCTATTGAGGTCAGAATATATAAAGATGAAATAGTAATAATTAATTATCCAGGTGCAGACAAGTCCATAAAGCTTGAGGATATTAATGCAGGAAGAGTTTTTGCAAGAAGATATAGAAACAGAAAAATAGGTGAGTTTTTAAAAGCTATGAAATTAGCACAAGGAAAAGCTACAGGTTTATCTAAAATTATTGATGTTATGAAAAAGAATTATTCACCAAGGCCTGTTTTTGAGATGGATGATGAGAGAAGCTACTTTTTGGTTAGGTTAGCTATAAATAGTTATTTTTAGCCTAATTATTTGGTTAGCTCCTCTGTAAATTCTTTTATATAACTTACCACTTCATCAGAATTTGACCAATGAATATAATGTTGTGAGTCTTTAAGTTTTATATGGCGG
Organism: Clostridium sp. YIM B02506; assembly: GCF_022324845.1. Taxonomy (NCBI): domain Bacteria; kingdom Bacillati; phylum Bacillota; class Clostridia; order Eubacteriales; family Clostridiaceae; genus Clostridium; species Clostridium sp. YIM B02506. The sequence goes on along the minus strand of NZ_JAKGTG010000029.1, from coordinate 52,551 downwards.
CTATCTGTTGACCAAGATGAAAGCTCTTCTTGCACTTTTGTCCACTCTTCTCCACTATCAGAGGATAATACAAGTATTGGGACATTGATAGTAGAACCATAATTAAGAACTGTTTTTGCATTTTCATTTATAGATTTTAAATTGCTTAAGTTTATTGAAGACCCTGTATATTTATAGTACATTGACTTATCAACTTCTTTTAAGTTTTCTAGAAGGTTTTTATTTCTTATATTTTCACCATACAGTGGAAGAAGTAAAGAGAAATTACCTAAAAGTCTGTTGATTCCTAAAACACGAAGAAGGGATGTTCCTCTATTAAAAGCTATAGAGGATATTTCAGAAGAGGTGCTATAAAATTCAGGGCTTCCCCCATCTAGAAACACTATTCCAGCAACTTTATCTTTATATCTTTGAGCAAAATTAATTGCTTCTAGTGATCCTAAAGAATGACATACTAATATTAGGGGGTTAGTTTCTTTGCTCAAAGAATCCACTATAGTTGATAATTCATAAGTCAAATTATCTATATCCCTACTAGCCTTTGTTTTAGAACTCCAACCATACCCAGCATGGTCAAAAGAAATTGTTTTTGAGTATTTAGCTAAAGTGTCTTGTAAATAATAAAAATCTGTATAAGCAGAAGGTGTGCCTGAGCCTGTAATGAAAACTAAAGTGCTATCACCATCACCTTTAACATAACAATGAGCATCATAATTACCAGTGTTAACATATGTTCCAGGAGCTTGATATTTATTGTTTTCATACTTTTGCATGACTCCTTGCCAAACAATACCTATAAAAAGTAGGAATATTATAATAAATCTCTTTGATTTTAGTATCTTTTTCATATATTCTCCCATAATTAGCTTTATTTTATTATTTAAATTATACCATATCATTTATAGGAGCAATAAAAATAAAAACAGCAGTATATTTAAGATATAACCGCTGTTTAGCTATAATATTATTTTTTAGCTCTAACTTCATTTTTAAATACACCTTTATGGGCACCAGAACAAAATGGAGGATTTGTTGTTAAGCCGCATCTACATAAATAACATCTTCCCTCTGGCCATACACCTTGAGGTTTTTCCATAACATTTCCTTCACCATCGAGTATTTCTACATCATCTAAATCCCCTGTAATAAGTAATGGAGCATTGTCTATAGCTTGAATTTTAATTTTACCCATATTGCTACCTTCTTTCTAAAATTTTTAATATCTTAGTGTAGTATATGTACATAACTAAGTTTTATTATAAATTTATGCTTTAAAGATAGCTTGTTAAAATAAAATTTTTTAGTAGCTTCTACTAAATATAATCTCATTGATTTAATGGCTAAATTTAGATTATAATCATCAATATATTGGGATGATTAAAAGGAGAGAGATATGAAGCTAAAAGTGTTAGTAGATAATAATACATATATTGATCAATATTATTGTGGAGAACCAGCGGTGTCATATTACATTGAAGATGAAGGTATTAGATTATTATTTGATTTAGGATATTCAGAGTTATTTATCAAAAATTCTAAGGCACTAGGTATAGATTTAAGTGATTTGGACCATATAGTAATTTCCCATGGGCATGATGATCATACTGGTGGTTTAAAACATTATTTTGAAGAAAATAATAAAGATAAAATAACTATTACAGCACATCCAGATGCTTTTAACGAAAAATCTTTAGGCAATATTAAAATCTGTTCACCTATTTTAAAGGAAGACTTAAAAGAAAAGTGTAATCTGAACTTATCAAAGGAACCAGTTAAGGTTAGTGAAAATATAACTTTCTTAGGAGAGATACCACAAATGAATTCCTTTGAATCTAGAAAATTAATTGGGAAACAGGTAGTTGATAACAAATTAATTGATGATTATGTTGTTGATGATAGTGCAATTGTTTATAAAAATAAGAAGGGAATATTTATAATTACAGGATGTTCTCATAGTGGAATATGTAATATTATTGAGTATGCCAAAAAAGTCTGTAAAGATGATAGAGTTCTAGGGGTAATAGGTGGGTTCCATCTATTCGAGGTAGATGAGCAAGTTAGAAATACAATTAATTACTTAAATGAGAATAATATTAATGAACTATATCCTTGTCACTGTACTTCTTTTGAGGTTAGAGCAGAAATGTATAAGAGTTTGCCAGTGAAGGAAGTGGGTGTGGGGTTAGAATTAATTTGGTGAGAAAAAGAAATAGATTAGAGTTACATCCTTCTATTTAAATATTTTGTTCAAAACAGTATAATATATAATTATGGATATAAAGTATATATAAATGAGAAAGGATAAGAAGATGAATAAGAAAATACTAACGATGGAGCTATTAGTGGGTATATATGGGGTATGTAGATTAGATAAAAATGAGTTGATTCCTAATTGGGCACAAAACGGAGATTTTTTTTCTATAACAAGAACAGCTGATGAGTTATCAATAGTTTGTAGTGAAGAATTCATTCCTTCTGATGTAAAGTGTGAAGGGGATTGGAGAATTCTTAAAATAAAGGGTCCGTTAGTTTTTTCTTTAGTAGGAATACTGGCATCTATCAGTACAATTTTGGCTCAAAAGGGCATAACTATATTTGCGATTTCTACTTATGATACAGATTATATCCTTGTTAAAAACAAAGATATAGATAATACTGTAGAAGCCCTTGTTAATGAAAGATATGAAGTTATTTGTTAGTTATACCATATTGAAAAGCTGGAGTGTTAAATTACTTTAGCTTTTTATTTTTTTCTTTTTTTGCAAAGTATACTTTACAAATAATGCAAAGTATACTATACTGAAATTGTAAAGCGAACTTTGCAAGGAGGAGACTAATGAAGACTAGAATTCAAGAGTTAAGAAAAAAGCATAAAATGTCGCAAGAAGAATTAGCTATGGCGGTTGGAGTTACAAGGCAGACTATTACATCATTAGAAGGTGAAAAGTATACAGCTTCTTTAATTCTAGCCTATAAAATAGCTAAAAATTTTGGGCTTACAATAGAAGAAGTATTTGATTTTTCGGAAGTGGAGGAAGTGTAAAAATGGAAAAGTTTAAAAATGTGTTGAGTAAAAGAATTGTTGTTATGAATACTTTTAATCTTTTAGCTGTTAGTTTTATAGCTCTATCAAATATTTATAGGTCTACTATTTATACAAAAAACGTTGATATAGCTGATATGATTCATGGATTTCAGGTGGGAATATTTATAGGACTAGAGTTCATGATGGTTATGTTTGTTTTTAGATATAGAAAAGCACTTAGGAGTGAAACAGAACTTAAAAAGTTATATATTGAAGAAATGGATGAGAGAAGAAAGCTTATTAAAGACAAAATAGGAGGGACAGGACTTAATATTTGTTTAGGTGGAATTGCAACGGCAACTATTATTTCTGGATTTTTTAATGAAGTAGTATTTTTATCATTAATGGGAGCATTGATCTTTATGGCATCAGTAAAGGGAATTTTAAAAGTTTATTATAGAAATAAATTTTAAGGAGGGTTTTTTATGAGAGGAATGAAGTCTAATAAATATTTACTTTTTGCTAATTTAGCAGCTTTGATATATTTTTTGGGAAGAGGGTTTATAAATATTCCTGATGTGGTTGAAGGATTTTGTGTAGGGCTTTCGATTGTTTTATATTTAGTTGGGTTTTATGCGTTAAATCATGATATTAATAAGTTTAAGGATAAGAAGAGAAACTTATTTAAAAAAATTATTAAATATTAAAAATAAAAATGTTTAAGAATGTCCGAATTTATGAACATTCTTAAACCTACATATTGGTGCAAGGAATATCGGACTCATAGTTTATATTTCCTTTAAGATTAATATGAAAGGGGAGATGGATTTGGACTGGATTGAGAGAATGAACGCTGCTTTAGAATATATAGAAACAAATATTCAAGGCGAGATTATTTATTCAGAAATTGCAAAAAGGGCCTATTGTTCTGAATATCATTTTTCTAGAATGTTTTCGGCAATTAGTGGAATAACTTTATCAGAATACATAAGGCGTAGAAGATTGACTCTTGCTGCCTTTGAAATTCAAAAAACTGATATGCGTATACTAGATATAGCTGTTAAATATGGATATGAATCTGGGGATTCATTTTCAAGAACATTTCAAAAAACTCATGGAATAAAACCTTCAGAGGCACGTAATTCAGGAGCCCAATTAAAAGCTTTTCCAAAAATCTCTTTTCAAATATCTATAAAAGGAGATAAGGAAATGGAGTATAGGATTGAGAATATTGATTTCGAGATTAGAATAGTAGGGAAGAAAGGGTTAGTAAAGACCAATAGAGCCTTTAAAACTATACCTACTCTTTGGAGCAAATCCAAAAAAGAAGGTTTCACTCAAAGATTAATTGATATGTCATGGGAGAATCCTAAATGTAAAATGGAAGGTCTACTTGGAGTTTGTGGAAAAGAAGCTGCCATTATGGATGATGAATTTGAGTATTTTATGGGAGTAAGGTATACGGAAGATAAACAAGAAGACTTGGAAGAACTTATAATTCCATCAAGCACTTGGGCAGTTTTCCCTAATATCGTGGAAGCCTGGAAGAGATTATATTCTGAATGGATTCCTACGTCAGGTTATGAACTTGGGAATCTTCCATGTATAGAATGTTATTATGGCGCTGGTCATAAACCAAGACATGAACTTTGGGTTCCTGTTGTACCTAAATAAGTACCTTCTATCACTTGACTTTTAGAGAAGTGGCGCTAGCCACTTTTTTTATCGTCAATAAGCCTATACTTACCTTTTTCCAGTCTTTCTAAAAGCTTTTTTTCAACAAGACTTTTTAATATTCTTTGTATCTGACGTGTACTAATATTAAAGGTTAACGCTATATCTCCCATGTGTTCAATTACTTTATCAGTATAATTTAGTTTAAAATATTCAAAAATACGGTCTTCTAATGAAGCACTATATTTATTATCAGTAGAAGAGTGGTTCATTTTATCAGCAAGGGACTTAATTATGAATCTTAAAAAACTATTGTCATTTTGTAAAAGATTTTTATATTTATGAAAAGAGATCCCAATGCAATATACATCACTAAGTGCTTCTACATAATTTTGTGAAATAGTGTAACCTGCAAATTCCATATCACCAAGTGCGCAGAAATCATTTTGTTTATGAATTGAGTAAATCATACCATTATCAAGTATTGAATAAATTCGTATAGAACCGCTTACTAGAAAAAGAAAATAATTCAAAGGATTTATTGAGTTAACAATAGTTTCTCCTTTTTTATATTCAAATAAGAAAAACTCTAGGTTAGGAGTATCAAATAATGACAGTATATTATATTTATTTAGGTACTCATTTAATTTTTCTTGGGATTTGATTGTTTTCATATAATACCTCCATTTTGTATATGATTATGACACGTGTCACAACTAAAAGCAATTTAAATTGATATTATATTTTTGGAGGCGGTGAAAAATATGGAAAATGAAGTATTTGAGAAATTTAGTGTTCCTAAAGCTGTACTTACACTTGCAATCCCTACGATGTTGGGACAACTATCAACTATAATATATAATGTTACAGATACATATTTTGTATCATTAACTAATGATGAGTATCAGATTGCTGCTGTTACTTTGGCATTGCCAGTATCATTGATAATTATGTCTTTAGGAGCTGTATTTGGTTATGGGGGAAGTAGCTATATATCTCGTTTGTTAGGACAAAAAGAAGATGAAAAAATAAAAAATGTATCTGCTTTTTGTGTTTATAGTGGTTTAATATTGTGTTTATTAGTATTAATTGTTGGTATTGTAGGGTTAAGGCCCATAACTTATTTGACTGGTGCAGGGGATGAAAACTTTATTCATACTTATAACTATTTAAAAATCATCATACTTGGAGCGCCATTCATATTTTACAGTAATATGCTGATTCATATAATTCGTTCTACAGGTATGGCAAAAGAAGCGTCTATGGGGCTAATAATTGGAACAGTAACTAATATTATTTTAGATTATATATTTATTGTGCCCTTAAGTATGGGGGTAGCAGGAGCAGCCCTAGCAACTATTATTGGAAACATTATGAATGTATTATACTATTTATATCTTTTTGGCAGAAAGAAATTAGTTTTATCTATTTCTCCTAAGTATTTTAAAATATCCAAGGAAATAGTGTCTAATGTAATAGGGGTTGGTATACCTGGTGCTATGGTAACTGTGCTGCTATCAATTTCAAATATTATACTTAATAATACTATCTCAACCTATGGATCAATAGTAATTGCAGCTTATGGAATTGCAAGCAAGGTGAACTCTTTTGCAGTAATGCTAACTGTTGGTTTGGCTCAGGGGGTAGCACCCTTAATTGGATACTATTATGGTGCCAAGAATTACAAGAAATTGAAGGAAACTATTAGATTTACTACAGGAGTTTCTATTACAATGGGGTTATGTTTTACTATTATATTCATATTAGCTAGAAATCCTATAGCGGCATTATTTATAAAAGATGCTGAATTTATTGGTGTCACAACTACTTTTTTATGTATCATTACATTGTCTAATCCTATACTAGGTATAAGCAATCTTGTTAATGCTATGTTCCAAGCGGTAGGAAAACCAATGCAGTCCCTGATGATTACATTATCTAGACAATTAATAGTATTTATCCCGGTTCTAATTATTACTAGTAAACTTTTTGGAGTAAATGCGGTTATTGGCTCTCAAGTCATATCTGATGTTATTGTTACTGTTATTGCACTATTGCTTTATAAAAAGTTTATTTCATCAAATTTAGTTAATGAAAATATTGTTGTAGAAGCGTAATTCTATACAAATAATTTTCTAGTATTTTCATAACATTATTATGGAGCTGGTCATAAGCCAAGACGTGAACTTTGGGTACCAGTTATAGCTAAAAAATGAGGTCATGCTTTATAAAGGCATGACCTTAAATCTTTATAGACTATTTGTTTTTAATTATGATTTTGAATTCATCTAGATTTATTTTGTATTCTGTAAGCATTTCTATAACTGTGTCTCTAAAAGAATTTTGAGGAGATTTTTTCTCAAGCGGTTGGATATTTTTTACGATTTTATTACTATTTTTATTTGATCTGTATTGCTTTGTTAGGATTGCTGCAGTTTTTACGAGTAAGTCGTCCCAGTCTTCAACTAAAACATTGTGATTGTGAAGTGTAAATCCTTTAGGATCTTTTAGTGAAAAGTCTTTATATATTTCTATTTGTTCTTCTGTAGTAGCTTGAGAGGGAGAAGTTTCTTTAGCAGTATTTACTGATTCTTCTTTAATTTCATTAGTTATGCTTGCTGCTTTAGAAACTTCAGTAGGAGCTTCTTTTCTCATGTTGCTTTCATATTCATCTTGCATCCAACTAACATAGTTGTTTATGTTTTGAACAACGTCGTAGATAGCTATTGCAGTATCTCTGTGCTCCTGGCTTGTTGTAAATTCTCTGTTCTTTTTGATTATTTCGCTTGACCTATCTTCAATGTAGTTTATAGTATCTTCTAAAATATCAGCTAAATTGTTAAGACCATTTTGAATCTCTATAGACATAGTTGGAAAATTCTCTATTAGGTATTTAACAGTATCTCCTTCAAATAAGGATAGATTCCTTCTTTGAGATAAACTTTTTTTCTGAGAAAAGCTTGGCTCAATTTCTTTAACTTCTACTTTAGGTTCTGGCATAATAGGCACCTCTTTTTCTTTAATTTCATTTCTTTTTAAAAATCCCATTAATTAATAACCTCCTGTTTTGTAAATTAAATATTTGTATACTACTTTATCAGCAGTATAAGTTTGTACATATACATGAGTACTCACAAAGTGGTCTATTTATTTCTTAAATATAAAAAACTTTAGAAGAAATCAGTTTGTCTATACTTATAATTGTATTTGTAATGCTACTGCAATACAATAGCAATATGTGAAAATTATGGAATGTTGGAGGGGCAATAATGATTAAGAAGGTATTGGCATTTTGTGTAAGGGAAAAAGAGAATAAATATGAGATTTTAGTGTTAAGCAAGATAAATGGAAAAGGAACTGAGGTTCCAGGAGGATCTGTAGAAGAGGGGGAATCTTTAGAGGAGTCTGTGAAAAGAGAATTGTTTGAAGAAACAGGAATAGATGTTATAAAAGATATACAGCATATTTTAACTATTCCATTTCATGCAAAATGGAGAGGAGAGTGGCAAGAAAGAAATATATTTAAAGTAGAGCTTAAAGATAATATAAAAAATGAGTGGATACATGAAATTTCAGATGGGGTAGAGGATAAAGGTAAAAAAGCTAAAATTTATTGGCTGGATAGTGAGTTAGCTAAAAAAGAATTGTTGTGGGGGCAAGGAGCTTTTATTGAGGAAATTTTGAAGAATTAGTAGTATTAAAAAGAAGTATCAGAATGCTGGTATTTCTTTTTTTTGGGAAATTATATAAATTTGTTGCAAATATCGAGTATCGATAATATAATAATATTATCGATACTCGATATTAAAGAGGTGATAAGAAATGGCAAGAGAACAGCTTCAGACTCTGACTGAACCAATGTATTATATATTGATGGCTTTACTTAAAGAAAGATGTGGGGTAGACATCATGGAAGCTGTATTAGAAATATCTAATGGTCGTGTAAAGGTTGGACCGGGAACTTTATATGCTCTCCTTGGAAAGTTTGAAAAGGAAAATATAATAATGGAGACAGAAGTTCAAGGTAGAAAAAGAAGTTATATAATCACAGATAAAGGCAAGGAGATACTTGTAGAAGAATATAAAAGATTAGTTACTATGGTGAATGATGGGTTATTAAATATGGAGGGAGAACTATGAGAAATAAAAAAACTGTTTTTTTTCTTTATGAACCATATGAATGTTCTGCATTAGAAGAATATTTTGAGGCTATGGCTGAATCAAGATGGTTAATCAAATCTATAAATAGACCATTTCTAAAATTTGAAAAAATAGAATCTAAGAAACTAAAATTTTCAGTTGATATATTAAATAAGATTTCAGCTTATGATCCAGAGGACAGTGAGGATGCATTAGATTACAGGGAATACTGCGAAGCTGCTGGATGGAAGTATATATGTCAAGATAAGAAAATTCAGGTATTTTATGCTGATGAATATAACAAGGCTATAGATATTCATACAGATGAGAGTGAGAAATTTAAGTCGGTGGTTAAGGCGTCAGTGGGAAATGTATTTTCATATATTACTACTGTTGCTTTATGGATTTTTCTTATTTGGATTAGTTTAAGGAGAGGTGATATAAGTTATGATATAACCTCAAATTTAATGATTGCAACTTTAGTGTCAGTATGTATCGGAATAGTAATATATGTTAGTAAAATAATGAGTTTTATTATATGGTTTTTTAAGGCAAAGAGACAATTAAAAGATAATAAATCTATGCCCTATAATAATTATAAACAAGTAAAAATAAAAAATAGTTTATCGATTTTTCATATACTGATTTGGTTCGGTTTATATTGTTTTTTATTAATTCGTGATGAAAGTAACTATGAAAAAGGGAATAGTGTATTAGTAATCTTAATGATATCAGCAGTTATAATATCTGTATTTGTAGTGAGATACATTAGAAATAAAAGATACTCTAGGGAAAAGAATATTACCTTAACTATAAGTGGAGCAGTTGTAGCAATATTTATATGGCTAATACTTGCAGGGATATCAATTTCAATAGATGCTTTAAATGAAGATAATATAAATGAAATGGCAAAGACTAGGAGTAAACTTACAATTAGTGATTTTGGATATAAGGAAAATGAGAGTGATTTTTATGGGGATTATCAGAAGAGCTTACTTGCAGAACGAGTATATTACTCAAATCGTGATGAAAACAATAGTTTAAGTTATACAGTTTTAAATAGTAAGTATCCTTGGATTGTTGAGTTACAAGAAAATAGGATAATAGAGTGGGTTAGTAGATTTGAAGAAGATTTAAAGATAACTAATACGAACCTTTCAAGTGATATTAAGGTATATTCTGATAAAGAAAATAAAGCATATATCTTTGTGACAAAAAACAAGGTAGTTGATATGTATAGAAATCTTTCTGAAACTGATGATGACGAGTTTTTAGATGTAGTATATGAGAAACTGTTAAAGGAGAAGTAGGGTATGAGAAACAAAAAGACGGTTTATTTTCTTTATGAGCCTTATGAGTGTTCAGCACTAGAAGAATATTTTGAGGCTATGGCTGAATCAGGGTGGCTAATTAAATCTATAAATAGACCATTTCTTAAATTTGAAAGAATAGAACCTAAGAAACTAAAGTTTTCAGTGGATATATTAAATAAAATATCAAAATATGATCCCGATGATAGTGATGATGCACTAGATTACAGAGAGTACTGCGAAGTTGCTGGATGGAAGTATGTATGTCAAGATAAAAAGATTCAAGTGTTTTATACTGAGGAATATAACAAGGCTATAGATATTCATACAGATGAGAGTGAGAAGTTTAAATCAGTGGTTAAAGCTTCATTAGGAAATATGTTTTTGTATTTTTTTCTTGTGTTGTCATGGGGATTTAATATTAAAATGCTAGTCTATGGAGATATAAGTCATGCAGCAACATCTAATTTTTTTATATTTTCATTGCCGCTAATATTTAGCCTTATATTAATATACTCTTCTAAGCCAATTAACTTTATTATATGGGTTTTAAAATCAAGAAAAAGATTAAGAGAGAACAAATCTATAAAATATAATGATTACAAGCAAGTAAGGTTAAAAAATATCTTGATATCTTCAATTACTATGATTCATACTGTGCTATTTGTAGTATTTATACTTAGTGATGATAATGTCACTATAGGTGGTAGCGTAGTATCTTTAATACTAATTTTTAGTGCAATTATAGGACCTATATTTATTACTAGATATATTAGAAAGAAAAGATACTCTAGACAGACTAATATTACTTTAGCTATAGGTGGGGGATTTGCATTTATATTTATATTTATGTTTATAGGCATTACTGGAGTAATATTTTCATTTGGTACTTTAGATAATTACGATAGAAATAAGGTTCCAGAGGATAAGATTGAACTTACTATTAGTGATTTTGGATATGAGGAAAATAATGATGATATGTATGTTGATTACAGTAGAAGTATGGTCGCTGAAAAATTAGTATATTTTACGTCTAGTAATGAGGAGGATGGATTAGATTATACATTGTTTAAAAGTAAGTACAGTTTTTTGATTAAGCTTCAAGAAAAGAGTTTGGTAAAGCAGATTGGTAAGATTATGGATGACCTAGAGTTGTTGGATACTAATCTTCCAAAAGATATTAATGTGTATACCTATAGAAATAAAGAGGCATATATATTTGTGTCAAAAGATAAAGTATTGCAAGTAGATGATGATTTTAAGGATATGAACAAAGATACATTTATAGATGTAGTATATGAGAAGTTATTAAGGGAGAGTTAGGGTATGAGAGATAAAAAAACAACTTTATTTATATATTCTCCTTATGAATGTTCAGCAGTAGAGGAATATCTAGAGATAATGGCGGAAAAGGGATGGATGATAGAATCACTAAGAAAGCCCTTCTTTAAGTTTAAGAGAATAGAATCTAGGAGATTAAAATTTTCAGTTGATATATTTGAAGGGATTTCTGCTATTGATCCAAGAAATAGTGAAAAAGCTTTAGATTATAGAGAATATTGCGAGGCTGCTGGTTGGGAATATGTATGTCAACAGGATAAAATTCAGGTGTTTTATACTGAGGATTATGATAAAACCATTGATATAAAGACTGATAATAATGAAAAATTTAAGACGATAGTTAAATCATCTATGGCAGGAATATCAAATACATTATTTATTGCAATTTTAGCTATTTTGAACATTTGTATACAAGCACTTTTTAATATTGATGGTATGCTCACTTCAAATATTGGCGTACTTGCAGTAATTTTGACTATTGCTTTGATTATTTATAGCTTTATAAGCTTGGCCAGTTTCTCTAAATGGGCTATAAAAACCAAAAAGGTATTAGAGGGTGGTAGATATATAGAATATAATACCTACAAGCAATTAAAAAGCAAAAATATTTTTATAAAAGCATATGCTGTTTTGATTGCTTTAGGGGTTCCGTTATTTATGATCTTTGAAAAAAACGGAGATAAAACTGTAAATATTGGGACGGCAATAGCTTTTATAGTTGTAATTATTCTTCTAAGATGGGTTAAATATATTAAGGATAATGAGAGATTTTCTAAGGGTACTAATATTGTACTTAGAATTGGAGCAGAGGCTCTTACAGTTGTTATTACTTTAGCGTTTTTTGTGGGGCTAGTGGTTTTGGTTATAAGTAGAATTGATGAGCAGAAAAATGTAACTGAAGAGTTTAATCTTAGAGTAAGTGATTTTGGATATGAAGAGCATGATGATAGATTAATATCCTACACTAATTCAAGTATAGTTGCTGAAAAATTAAATTATAACTATGGAGATTTATTAGATTATACAGTTTTTAATAGCAATTATAAACTAGCTATTAAAACACATGAAGTTTGGCTAAAGAATAGGTTAAAGGAATTTGACCTAGAGCCTATGGAGACAAAGCTACCTAAAGAGGTTAGAGTTTATGGGAATGAAGGTAGGACAAGATATATAATTACTTCAGATAATAGGGTTTTAGAATTGTACAATAGAATGAAAACAGATGATGAGGGTGCGTTTTTAGATATAGTATATGAGAAGTTATTAAAGGAGAATTAGGAATGAAGGAGATAAAGACAAGGTATTTTACTTTTGAGCCTTATGAATGTTTAGCTGTGGAAGAATATCTAGAGAGTATGGCGAAACAAGGATGGTTATTAGATACTATAAATAGACCTTTCTTTAGATTTAAAAGAATAGAGCCTCAAAACCTAAGGTTTTACGTAGATATACCTAATGTAAGGGAAGATAGACTTGGAGATTATATAGATTATTGTAGAGCAGCAGGGTGGAGATACTTAGATAAACTAGATAGCAATTTTATATTTTATACAGAAGATAATGGCAAGTCTATTGATATTCATACAGATCAGAAGGAAAAGTTTAGGGTGGTTTCTAAAATGTCCCTATCCAATATTGTTCTTAAAATAATACTAATATTGATGTGCGCTTATTGGGTTTATACGTGTTTATTTGTGATGGATGATTTTTTAGCTTCTAATTTATCGATAATAACCTTTTTAGCAATAAGCGTTGGAGGAATTAGCAGTACTATTAAAGTAATTAACTTTTTCTTATGGAGAGTAAAAGCAAAAAGAAGTTTAAGCAAAAATGAATTTATGCCATACAATAATTATAAACAGCTTAAAAGGAAAAATATATTTTCTAACCTAGGTGCTTTTGGCTTAATATTTTTTAATCTTTTAGCTGTTATTAATGAAAATATACACAATACAAAAGTCATAACTATATTTTTTATATCATTAGCAATATTTGTGGCAGTTATGGGGGTTATTATACACTTTTTTAACTCTAAAAAATATTATAAGTATTCTAATGGAATATTGACTTTAGGATATTCAGTAGCAATTATATATATTATAGGGGTAACAATTTCTTTAGGGTTATTTTCTACGGTTAAAAAATTTACTGGAGTAGATCAAGTTAAAATGAGCATTGAAGATTTTGGGTATAAACAAGAGAAAGATCCATTCAATGTGCATGATAAAAGTATAATAGCTGAAAAGCTAGATTATAGTTATTATGGGGATGAAAATAGTTTTAGTTATACATCCTTTAAAAGCAAATCTTTCGCTGTAATTAAGTTTCAAGAGGTAACACTTTTAAGAAAACTGAAAGGTTATGGAAGTGATTTAGAGTTAAAGAAAACTAAACTTCCTGAGGACATTAGAGTTTATAGCGATGATGAGAAAAAATCATATGTTGTAGTGTCAGAAGATAGAGTAATAGATACAAGAAAAGAAATGGACAACATTAGCGAAGATGAATTTTTAGAAAAGATTTATGAAAAGTTAATATTAGAATAAACATAAAAAGCTCTTGCAAATTAAAGTGAATTTGCAAGAGCTTTTAATTAATCTAGTAATCTTTATTTCCCCAAGTTTCAAAGTGGATATTGTCCTCATTAAACCTGTCAGTTGTAGCTCTATTTTCATCAGGATACCCTATAGAAATAACAGCCAAAGGAGTAATAGTTTCTGGAAGATTAAAAATTTTCTTTAAGCCTTTAACTCTACCTTCTTCTGGGTAAATTCCAAGCCAAACTCCACCAAGACCAATTTCTTCAGCTCTTAAAAGTAGGTTTTCTGTAGCAGCAGAACAATCTTGAACCCAATAGCCAGGGAACTTTTCTTTATCCTTATTACCACATACTATTATTGCAACAGAAGCTGTTTTTAAAGGCGTTGAATATTTACTAATTTTCATGATTTCTTCAAAGGTATCTTTATTTCTAACTACTATGAAATCCCAAGGTTGAGCATTACCAGCAGAAGGAGCAGCCATAGCAGCTTTTAATAAATCTTTAACTTGGTCGTCACTTACCTGTTCATTAGTATATTTTCTAATACTTTTTCTGTTATAAATTATACTCATGGATAAATCTCCTTTTTAAATAGATTATTTACTTTATGTTATCATATAGGGATATTTAGCTCAAATATGATTATTTCTATAGATACCACAGTAAATCATAATAATTGTATAGCATCCAGTTTAAAATTATTAGAAATTTTCCCATCAACTATAGTGACAATACTTCTGCACTTTTTTGCTACGTTTATGTCGTGAGTTACAACTATTATAGTTTTACCTTGTTCATTTATTTTGCATAAAAGGTTTATTATCTCTTCACCAGTTTTCTGATCAAGGTTACCAGTAGGTTCATCTGCTAGAATCAAGCTTTGTTCGCCTACTAAAGCTCTAGCGATTGCGACTCTTTGCTGCTGTCCTCCTGATAATTCACCTGGGACTTTGTTTGCGTGATCGCTAAGCCCAACTTTATGGATATACTCTTTTGCTTTAATAATTCTTTCTTTATGAGGCATTTTTCTATAAGTTAATGGAAGCAGAACATTATCAAGTACTGTATAATCCTTTAATAAGGCAAAATATTGAAATATAAAACCTATATGTTTATTCCTAAACTTATGTATGGTACTAGGTTTTATTTTTTCAAAATAATGACCTGCTAAGGAGTAATAACCGCTGGTTGGAATGTCGATTAGACCCAATATATTTAACAGAGTACTCTTACCTGAGCCAGATGGTCCCATTACTGCAACCATATCGCCTTCCTCAATACTTATATTTATTCCATCTAATGCATAAGTTTTAGTCTGCTTACTATTATATATTTTCTTTATATCTTTAATCTCAATAAATGACACTATTCCATTCCCCCTATCAAATCTTTTAACTGAAGTTTTTTTATGAATAACTGAAAGACAATAATATTTGATACCATAACTATAGAAAAAGTAATTAAAAACAGTATAAGTAAAATAGGAGGAGTTAATTTCACATCAAAAACACCTGCAATTCCACTTATATCTGCATACTTAAAAACATCTGCATATTTTATACGAAAATATGCTAAAGATAATAAAAATCCTATAGATACTGATATAAAGTTTTCAGTTATTATTTGTTTAAATAGACCTTGCATACTTTCTCCAAAAGCTAATTTTATACCAAACTCTCTTTTCCTAAGGAGAATTGAATATAATGTAGTGATGACTATCCCTAGAATAAAGAAAATTGTAATGATTATTTCCATTACTACCATAGGTTTTTCTGTTTCATTTTCTTGTGTAGAGGTATCATTTATAGATTCACCTAAATTTTTTATATATAGTTGCAAGTCTTGTCCTTTATCAGTAAGCATCTTATTTATTTTATCTGCAGTTTCCTTGTTTTTTATTTTTAACATAGTTTCTTGGACTAATTCCAGATAGTAATCTTCAGGAGTAGGATTAGTTTCAGAGGTTTTAGGAATAAACATTCTTTTATCAAATTTTGAATATATATACCCATCATTTTGAGTAGGGATAAATTTTTCTTTTTTTATAAAACCATAAACTATATATTTATCGTTTATAACATCCCCTATTTCAAAATATTTTTCAAAAAATGAACCTAATATTACTCCTCGTTTTCCAGAGACTTTCGATTTGAAATCTTCAGAAGTAAATCCCTTTCCCTTATAGATAAAGTTTTTCAACATATCATAATAACCTTTATTTATTGTTATAGTTTCAAAGGTTGGTTTATCTCTATGAATTTCTGGGCTAGTAAGAGTATCTTTTAAATCTTCAGTAATTTTTCTTGAGCTATTAAGTAGCTCTTCTTGCATAACAGAATAGGTACCGTAATTATCTATTAAGTTACTATTATTGAGTTCTTTATATACATCCTGCACTTTATTTTTAATATTTTCTTCTAATACCATAGAGCTCATTCTATTATTAGTACGAAGTATATAGGTTGTATTCATATCTAACAAGCTGTTATTATTATTTTTCAAATAATTCATTGAATAATAAACATTAACTGATAGGATAATATGAAATAAACCTAAGGCAAGCTGTAAAATTATTAAAAAAGTTAATATTTTTCTATTCCATAATTCTTTTAATGAACTTTTAAATCTTATCATTTCTCTACCCTTTTTCCTTTAATGCTTCAGCTGGCTGAAGTTTTATTATATTATTTATAGGAAATGCGCAGGTAATCAGTGATAATATTAATGAAAAAACTAACCCTATCAAAATATTTTCAGGGTCTATTTGAATATTAAAATTCTTTATATTTATATCAGCAATATTTAATATAGATTGAAATAGTAAGGTTATTAAAACAGCCGCTAAAGAGCAGACTAAAAGCTGACCCCATATATAGATAAAAATATTAAGATTACTCCCGCCAAGGGCTTTTCTTAAAGAAATATCTTTTCTTTTAGTATGAATCCATAAAAAACTTATTATTATTAAGTTAATCATTGATATCAGTAAGAGTCTTATGGGAGCACCTAAAAGTTCTTGCAAATTTCTATAGGCAAATTTATTCTTTTCAACTTTTTCTTCTATTATCTCAACATTCTGATTCAAGTTAGAAATAAAATTAGCTATTTCAGTTTTAGGATCCTTATTACTTCTTATGGAAATGCTTAAAGAAGACTGACTTTTTATATTTTGAAGAATTTCATCAGGAAGGTTATCTAATTTCATAAAGATTTTATTATTATATCCTATAGTATCCTCAAAGCCGCTTATTCCAACAATATTATAGCTCGTATCGTTAATTCTAAAAGTATCAGAACAATTAAGACTATATATATCTTTTCCCACCAGTAAAGCATCTTTTTCACTCTTATTAAAATATCTGCCTTCAATTATAGGAGGTTTCCAATTATTATCACTTAATAATACTATTAATGAAATAGGAGGGAAACCCTCTTTATTTAAATTAATATTTTCAATAATTGCACTGGATTTAACAAAATTTTTTTCTGAAATTTTTTGTAAAAAGTTTATATCTATGTTACTAGGATTATTTACTTGAAGTGTATAATAGTGCTCAAATTTTCCATTTTTATTTTCATAAGCTTTTTGAAGAAAGCTATTTCTAGTAGAAATAGCTATTGAAGCTGGAAGTATAGAAAATATAAAGCCTATAAGCAACAAAATAAATATTATCTTAGTATTTTTAATATCCTTAAATAAGGTTCGCATTTAAACCTCCTTAAAAGGCAACAACAAATTATATGAATTCATTGCTGCCCCAATATTTAATTACTAATAAATAGAAATATTTAATGTTCTATATGTCTCAGTATCTCCAGGATAACTCCACTCATGACTTGAGTAAGCACTAGAAGTCGGACTAGAACCATATACCGTACTCATACATACAGCAGTTCCACCGGGATATGATGAAAAAAATGAATTTAACTGACTACTATTCATTTGATTAAAAGAATTTTGTCCGTTACTAAAATGATTACCAGAAGCAATATATCTAATTGCAGTCTCATTTGTTTTTGTATAAGCAGTATTATTTATACGTCCTCCACCTAAACGAGTAGTATCATTATAATAATTCACGCTTGCAAAGGTTGGTATAGCTGTACAAATAAGACATGTAGCGGTAATAATAGAAGTTCCAATTAGTTTTTTTATTGATTTATTCATTTATATTCTCATCTTATTTATCTTTATATAAGATCCTATATATAAATTTTGTATACAAAATGAGTATAACTAAAAGAATAGGACAAGTATACCTAATTTACCATACATTAACTTTCAATTAACATAAAAAGTAAATTGAGTATAAAAGCAATTTGATGCAGTCACTTAAAGGGAATTTAATGATTAATATAAAACTAATGAATCTAATGCAGTCACTGCGTGACATGCTACAGCAATATGGTTAAAAGGAATTTAATGCAACCACTACGTGGTATGCTACAGCAATATGGTGCACTACTATTCGGTAGAAGCGGTTCTCAGCTTCAGTCTAATCCTTTTTTGTTTGTAAAAAACTAATGAATTTAATGAGTAATATAAAACTAATGAATCTAATGCAGTCACTGCGTGACGTGCTACAGCAATATGGTGTATA
This sequence comes from Clostridium sp. YIM B02506, assembly GCF_022324845.1. NCBI lineage: Bacteria > Bacillati > Bacillota > Clostridia > Eubacteriales > Clostridiaceae > Clostridium > Clostridium sp. YIM B02506. The sequence goes on along the minus strand of NZ_JAKGTG010000029.1, from coordinate 33,918 downwards.
ATTTAGTTAATATATACAGTTTTGGGGAGGTAAATATGATGAATGGATTTGGAATGTTTAATTTAATGTCATTTATATTTCCGTTATTCTTTTTAGTGTTTTTTGGGTTACTTATTTTTAGTGTTGTTAGAGGTGTTAAACAATGGAGTTATAATAATAAACAACCTATAATTCCAGTTCAAGCAACTATAGTTTCAAAGAGGATGTCAGTAAGTCATCATAATCATCATGATGCAAATACTAATATGAATTCAACTTCTACTTCAACTACCTATTATATTACTTTTGAGTTTTCTAATGGGGAGAGAGTAGAATTTGTAGTTTCAGGTTATGATTATGGAATGATGGTTGAGGGGGATAAAGGAACATTAACTTTTCAAGGGACTAGATTTAAAGGGTTTGTTAGGGAATTTTAGACGTAGAGGCAGAGGGGGGACTTTTATGAAACTATTAGTTTTAGGGGGAAGCGAGTTTGTAAGTGAAGCCGTATCAAAATACCTTATATCTAAGGGATATATTGTTGATATACTTACAAGAGGGATAAAAAGTTTAGGTTACGATGGTTATAATAAGCACATTAAGTGTGATAGAAAAGATTCTAACAATATGAAAATACAGCTTAATGAAGAATTATATGACTATATTTTTGATATATCAGCATATACAGAAGATGACGTGAAGGTAGCTTTAGAATCCATAAATAAAGAAAAACTTAAAAAATATATCTTTTGCTCAAGTGGAGCTGTGTATAAACCTTCTGATGAAATAATAGCTGAGGATTTTACAAAAGAAGAAAATCCGTTTTGGGGACAATATGGATTAGATAAAAAAGCTGCTGAGGATTATATAATAAATAGCGGAATAAATTATTGTATTTTAAGACCTACTTACATATATGGGGAAGGTAATAATCTATATAGGGAGTCTTATTTCTTTGATAGAATAGTAAATAAAAAAATTATACAGGTACCTTCTGGAGATGAAGTAAGAACTCAGTTTCTTCATATAGATGATTTGGTTAGAATATTTGAAAGTGCAATGTATTCTAATGAAAGTAAAGAAATCTACAATGTTACAAATGATGAGATAGTAACATGGAAAGAATACATCAATATTTGTGGAGAAGTAATAGGAGAATTACCTATCATTAAAGAGGTACATAGGTCAAAATCTATACAGGAGGTTAGAACCTATTTTCCATTTAGGAATACAACTTATACTCTAAGTATAGACAAGCTAAAAAGTAGTAGACTTCATGTACCTAAGATAGGATTAAAGGCAGGACTTGAGAAAACTTACAGAGGGTACAAAGAGAATGATATTAAATTAGAAGATAAAAAGATGGTTAATATTGATAATTTATTAGAATAAATTTTATTGAAAAAGTTCTACTTCTTTAAGAGATGGAGAGCTTTTTTATTTTAGTTAAAATACTAACTGGTATCAAAAGTAAGTCTAGGAATTAATTTTATGCACTTAAATTGAGTGCAATGTGATAATATAGATACATATGAAAAATAATTTAGAAGGTGAAAAAATGATTGATATAAATTATGAAGGATTAACAGGAAAAGTTGTAACTAATAAGAGTACTTCTTATGATGTGGATAGACAAGCTTGGAATAGGGCAATAGAAAAGCATCCACTAGTAATTATTTATTGTTACGAGAAGGAAGATGTTATAAATGCAGTAAGATGGGCTAGAGAAAAGTCCTTAGATATAAGAATAAGGTCGGGAGCACATCATTATGAAGGGTATTCAACTGGGGATGGCGTAGTAGTTATTGACGTTAGTCAAATGCAGGAGATAAATATAGATGAAGAAAATAAGCTTGTAAAAATATCTGGTGGTGTTAGAAATAGAGAGATATATGAAGCATTAGGAGAGAAAGAATATCCTTTTCCAGGGGGAGGATGTCCTACAGTTGGAGTTGCTGGTTTAGTTTTAGGTGGAGGCTGGGGATATTCTAGCAGACTTTTTGGATTAGCTTCGGATAGTTTAATTGAATTAGAAATGGTTGATTATAAGGGCGATTTAATAATTGCAAATGAATCTATAAATGAAGATTTATTTTGGGCTTGCAGAGGTGGAGGTGGAGGAAACTTTGGAATAGTTGTCAGTATGACCTTTGCACTTTCAGAAAAAAGAAAGATGACAACCCTAATAAATATAGAATATTTACATATAACAAAAGAAGAAAATATAAAGATTATTGAGGTTTTGCAAAACTCATTTAAAACTTGGGGAAGAAATATCAATATAAAAACAGCCATATATAACTCTAAAGAAAAAGGAAGAGGAGTAAAAATCACAGGTTTGATGCATGGAAGTCTAGAAGAGACAAACATAGCATTAAAGGATTTTAAAAATATTTCAGATAAAGCTATTTTTAAGTTAGAACATATGCCTTTATTAGAAGCAAATAGAGTAATACAGGATAGTCATCCTGATTTTGAAAAATACAAGTCTACAGGAAGATTTGTTTATAAAGATTATAGCAGAGAAGAGATTGAAAAAATCATAAAAACTGTTGAGAATGTAGCAGAAGGTTCAACTTATGCGGCTATTTCCTTTTATGGGTTAGGTGGAGCTGTAGAAGATAAAGATAAACAAAGCACAGCATTTTATTATAGAGATGCAAAGTTTATAATGGGAATTCAATCCGTCTGGGAAGAAGATGAGTATTCAGAGGAAAATAAGAGTTGGATCATAGATAGGTTTGAATTCATAAAAACTATAACAGAAGGTTCATATATTAACTTTCCTCTTGGAGAGCTTGAGGATTATGAAACTGAGTATTATGGAGAGAATAAGTACAAGCTTGGAGAAGTAAAAGCTAAGTATGATCCTTATAATATTTTTACTTTTAAGCAGGGAATTAAAATAGAAAAAGAACAGTTATTAAATTGTATGTAGAGATACGTAATTTAGCATCAACTTTAAGAGTTGGTGCTTTTGTTTTATAGTCAAAAGATTTTCAAATTATGAAACTTTGAGTTTTATTATAGTGATAATTAAAGCATAATGGTAAAATTTATATTAAGGGTAATAATATATTCAAAGGAGATGAAGGGAATGACAAAAGAAACAAAGAATATAATTCCAGAGAACTTTATGTGGGGAGGGGCAGTTACATCTTTTCAGAGTGAAGGAGCTTGGAGTGAAGGTGGAAAAGGAGTATCTATAGTAGATACCAGAGAGATTAAGGAAGGCTTTTCTGATTGGAAAGTAGCAGTTGATTTTTACCACAAGTATAAAGAAGATATAGCACTTTTTAAGGAATTAGGTATAAATACTTATCGTACCAGCATTTCTTGGAGCAGAATATTTCCAGAGGGTGAAGGGGACGTTAACGAAGAAGGAATAGAATTTTATAATAATATATTTGATGAGTTGCTTTCAAATGGAATACAACCTGTTATAACTCTATACCATTTTGATATTCCAAAAGCTTTAGCAGATAAATATAATGGTTTTTCATCAAGGAAAGTTGTAGATTTGTTTGAAAACTACGCTAGAACAGTATTTGAAAGATTTAAAGATAAGGTTAAATATTGGATTACTTTTAATGAGCAAAACCTAGTTCTTATGCATTTACAAGCATGGGGAGCTACTCCTAAAGAGGGAGATAACATAGAAGAGTTTTCTTTTCAAGTGTGTCATAATGTTTTTATAGCTCATGCAAAAGCAACTAAAGCACTTCATGAAATCATACCAGATGGTAAAATGGGTGGAATGGTTACATATCTAACCATGTATCCAAATAGCTGCAAGCCAGAAGATGCCTTAGCAACATTAAAGGCTAAGGAATTATTTAATGATTTATATTTTGATGTTTTTGCAAATGGAGAATATCCATCTTACGTAACTAGTAGTTTGAAAAAGAAAAATATAATGCCTGTATTTGAAGCTGGTGATGAAGAACTATTAAAAGAAAATACTGTTGATTATTTAACTTTTAGCTATTATCAAAGCCAAACTGTTAAGTTTGTTGGAGAAAGCCCAGAAGAGGTAATGAAGGGCATGGTACCAAATCCAACTCTAAAAGCAAATGAATGGGGATGGTCTATAGATCCTATAGGGATTAGAGTAGCATTAAAAGAAATATATGCACGCTATAGAATGCCTATATTTATTACTGAAAATGGAATTGGCGTTAGAGAAGAATTGAATGAAAATAATACTGTAGAAGATGATTATAGAATAGATTATTTAAAGGCTCATATTGAACAAATGAAACTTGCAATGGAAGAGGGCGTAGAGGTTATAGGATATCTAATGTGGGGATGTACAGATATATTAAGCTCTCAAGGAGAAATGAAAAAAAGATACGGGGTTATTTTTGTAAACCGTGATGAAACAGATTTAAAAGACTTAAAAAGGTATAAGAAAAAGAGCTTTAACTGGTTTAAGAAAGTAATAGAAAGTAATGGAGAAATTCTATAGTTCTGCTAAAATAATAGGTAGAGGTGATATAAAATGATAAAACATATAGTAACTTGGAAATTAAAAGAGGAAGCTGAAGGAAACACTAAAGTAGAAAATGCTAAAAAGATAAAAGAGATTCTTGAAGCTTTAGATGGAAAGATAGAGACACTAAAGGCTATTGAAGTGGGAATTAATTTTAATGATAGTACGCAAGCTTATGATGTAGTTTTATATTCTGAGTTTGATACAGTAGAAGGACTAAACATTTATCAAAATCATCCAGAACACGTTAAAGCTGGTACCTTTATAAAGGCAGTTGTAACTGATAGAATAGTAGTAGATTATGAAGTATAATTAATTATAAGAGCACGATAGTTTAAAAGCTAAGTGCTCTTTAATTTATATCAGAATTAAGGAGAAAATTATGAGATTTATTGAGGATATAAAAAACTATAAACCCAACAATGAACAAGAAGAAAAAGATAAAAAACTGATAGAATATTATATAGATAATTTTAAGGACATTCTTACAAGAGAAAATGAATTAGCTCACTTAACAAGTTCAGCTTTTATACTAAATAAGGATAAAAGTAAAGCTCTTATGATTTATCATAATATTTATGATTCATGGGCATGGACAGGTGGTCATGCAGATGGTGAAGAAGACTTGTTAGCTGTAGCACTAAAAGAAGCAAAAGAAGAGACTGGAATTAAAAAGGTAAGACCTATAACTTCAGATATATTTTCTTTAGAGATATTACCTGTGGTAGGACACTATAAAAGAGGGCAGTATGTATCTGCACATCTCCATTTATCAGTGACCTACTTACTAGAAGCAGATGAAAGTGAAGAACTTATTATAAAACCTGATGAAAACAGTGGAGTAAAATGGATTCCTATAGATGAAGTGGCTAAGGTATCTAATGAATCTCATATGAGAGTGATTTATGAGAAGATAATTTCTAAGATAAAGGATGTTTATAAGTAGCAAGAAAATAGCAAGTAGCTTTATGATAAGTTACTTGCTATTTTTTTATTTAGTAAGTTTAAAACGTATAAGAAAGCTATTTCTAAGTATCTACAGAGTAGCAGTTATTAAGATATTAAAGGGATTTAATGGAGCTGAGGGGCGCTCCTACAGATTAAAAGTTAACAGGAATATAATGAGACTTGAGGAGAAGTCTCTACAGTATAAAAGTTAACAGGAATTTGATGGAGCTTGAGGGGAAGCTCCTACAGGGCAGAAGTGATAAGGAATTTGATGGAGCTTGAGGGGAAGCTCCTACAGGGCAGAAGTGCATACTTAATTATCTAAGTAGGTAATTAGATAAGCAAATAATTAAGTAATTAGGTAATTAAATAAACAGATAATTAGGTAAGCAAGTAATTAGATAAGTAAATAATTATCTATGCAGTTTAGATGAATGAAATAATAAGAGGACTAGGATTATTTAATTGTGGTAAAATATAGGTGAATTTGAGAGGGTTAGTAGGAGGGAAGTATGAAGATATATATTAGTGCAGATATTGAGGGGATAACAGGGGTTACTAGTTGGAGTGAAACGGAGAAAGGGCATGGAGATTTTTCAGTTTTTGCAGCTCAGATGACTAAGGAAGTTAAGGCCGCTTGTGAGGGAGCTTATGAAGCTGGAGCAACTGAGATATATGTAAAAGATGCACATGATAGTGCAAGAAATATTGATATTAATGAGTTACCTGAGTATGTGAAGCTTCAAAGTGGATGGGCAGGAGACCCTATGTGTATGGTAAGTGGGTTGGACGAAAGTTTTGATGGAGTTATTTTTATAGGATATCATTCAAGAGCAGGGAGTGGAACTAGTCCTCTTGCACATACTTTAGATACAGGAATGGCATATATAAAAATAAATGGGGTTTATGCAAGTGAGTTTTTGATTAATGCTTATGCAGCGGCACTTCACAATGTATCAGTTGTATTTGTAAGTGGAGATAAAGGCCTTATAGATGAAGTTAAACAAACAAATGGAAGTATTAAGACCTTAGCAGTTAAAGAGGGCGTGGGACAATGTACTATAAATATTCATCCAAACAAAGCTATAAAAGATATTAAAACTTTAGTTAATGAAGCCTTGGTGACAGATTATAGTTTATGCAAAATTACTTTGCCAAAAACTTTTAATATAGAGCTAGCTTATGAAAGACATGAAAAAGCATATAGAAATTCTTTTTATCCTGGAGCAAAACTGATTGAACCAAGGGTTATTTCTTATACTACAGATAGCTATTATGAAGTTTTAAGATTGTTTCATTTCTTAACTTAGGAGAAGTATATGAATATTAATATACCAAAAGAAAGTAAGGAACAAATTAATAAAATACTTGATTTGTGTAAGAGTAAGTTAAAAGAAAAGTTAGTTGGGGTTTATTTGCATGGATCATTAGCCATGGGATGTTTTAACAAAGATAAAAGTGATATAGATATTATAGTAGTAATGAATGAAGCTGCAAATGACAAGGATGGGATAATAAAAGAACTAATGAAAATATCGCTAAATCCATCACCTATTGAAATAAGTTTTCTATTAGAAGATAAACTTAAAAATCCCAATTCAATTTGTCATTATGATTTACATTATAGTGAGTATTGGAGAGAAAAGTATACGAATATGTTTCTAGAAAACAAAGAGATAGAAAAAAATATTTTAGAAGATGGAGACTTACCTGCTCACATGAGAGTTATTAATGAAAGAGGAATTACTTTATGGGGAAAAGATAAAGATTTGATTTTCCCTAAGATTAGTAATGAAGAATATCTAAAGTCAATAATCTATGATTTTGAAGATGCTTGGGAGAATTTCTCTAATAAGCAAGAGTATTATATTTTGAATACTTGTAGAATATTAAATTTTCTAGAAACAAATAAAGTAACATCTAAGAGAGAGGCTGGAGAATGGGCTTTAGATATTTTATCAGCTAGATTTAGATCTATTATAGAGTCAGCATTGGATATTTATGATGGAAGGAAGATGGTTACTAGTTGTAATAATAAGTTAATTGAAAGTTTTTTAGCTTATTCCAATAAGAATATAATGAAGAATATTGAGGAGAAAAAATATGTATAAAGAAGCTATGTTTATAATCTACGTTAAAGATCAAGAAAAATCTAAAAAGTTTTATGAGTCACTTTTAAAATTAAGTCCTAGACTGCATGTACTTGGAATGACAGAATTTCATGTCTCAGAAACAACTATATTAGGGTTGATGCCAGAAGAAGGTATCGCAAAAATTCTTGGCAGTAAGATAACTCATCCAAAGGAGAGTAATGGTGCATCTAGATGTGAGCTTTATTTATATGTAGATAATCCAGATGAATATTTAGATAGGTTAGTGGAACTAGGTGGTAAAGAAGTAAGTAAAGGTGAAATAAGAAACTGGGGAGACTATGTATCTTATGGATTAGATTTAGATGGACATGTTATTGCATTTGCTAAAAGAGATTAGATAATAAAAGGATAAGTAGATGTAACTATTTATCCTTTCATCACTTTAAGAATTTGCAAATGATTTTGCTGTATCAAATAAACTGTCATGTTTAACAGCTTTTACATTAAAGCGTAGTAGTTTAAAAGTATATTGAATAATAAAACCTATCCCAAATACAGATATTATTGTTCCAATACCAACTTTAGCCCCAAGTAACCATCCTATTATTAGAGCAGTTCCTTCAATTCCCCCACGTATTACCCCTATAGAAACATTGGGAAGACGCTTGCTAAGAGCAATCATAAGAGAATCTCTTGGACCTGAACCAAGCCCTTGTCCTATATAAAAGTAACTTCCAAAAGAAATAACTATTTGTCCAACTAAAAGCATTATTAAACCAAAGAAAAAGTTGTCCATAACAGGAATGATTTTTAAACCTAATAAAACATCTGACATTGCCCCGATTAAAACAGTATTTAGGATTGTTCCTAAACCTATCTTTTCTTTAAGTAATACAATAAATATAAGAATACCCACTCCAGTAAGTATCACAACATTTCCATAAGTAATTCCTGTAATATTAGATACTCCAACACTAAAAGCATCCCAAGGAGCAAGTCCAATATTAGCTTGAATTGTTAGTACTACACCTAAAGCAAATAAAAAAAGTCCCCAAATAAGCTTTAGGGTTCTCAAAGATAATTGTTTCATTTTAAAATACCCCCTTGTATTGTCTGATGTCTAGCCACTGTAAATCTCCCATCCTATATTAAGGTGAGAGATAACAGTGGCACGACCCTAGATAAGTTCAACTATACCCACAAGGGGCACAAGTGATTCAGTTGGGATAAAAACTCCAACTGAATCAAGTTTCACTTAATTACAATGATTTTAAGTGATTAAACTCAGATTGTCAAATTTAAAGAGTATTTTACAACTATGCAACAACTAGATGAAAGTTTTGATATGTCTACTCCTTATACTTAGTTTCATTGAAAGGTGTATAAGGTAGTAGAGAAAGAATATGTAAGTAGAAAATATTTACAATAAATAAGTATTTTGTTAATATATAAATTGGAGAAAGGGATGAATTTTATGTTTGATAAGATACTTTTTATCGTAACAATGCTGTTGTTATTATTTGTATTAGGTAGGGATTTCTTTTTAGGATTTTTGGATAACACAAGTTTAGGAAGATATTTATTAATGAATGAAATTAGAGATATCAAAAAAAGATATACTATAGTTGATGAAGATAAATTTTTAATAATATTTAAAAAGAATAGAAAAATATCAATGATACTATTGTTAATATTTTCTGTAATAGTAATTTATTTTAAAAGTAATATTTCAAATATATTAGCACTTGTAGTTTTAATAATTTTGTTCATCTTTAAAAGCAGAGAGAAGAAGTATTTAGAACCTATAGAAGAAAGCATTTAAGTGAAAAGCTTATTTATAAAGTGACTGCTCATTTAGTAGATATATAATGAAAGTACCCTCCATGAGTCATAATTCATGGAGGGTACTATTACGTTAATATATTTATGCCTTTTTCTACTATTTATCAAATATACTTTTAGAGTATAATTCTATTCAGCTGTTTCAAAATGATAGTCAACTTTAGATAATTGATATGTTGGATATCCAGATGTTCCACCAGTTCCAGTTCCCCAACCAGTGAATTTATAAGTTGAAACTGCAATAATACACCAATCTGAGTGTTGATCAGCTTGAGCTAAGAAACTTTTTAAAATTTGAACTTCAACTTCTGCAGCGGCTTTAGCAATGGTATAAGTAATACCAATAGGGGCTACTTGTTTTATTCCCGAAGCTATAAGTCCTAAAAGTGTATCGATTTGAGTAGCATTCATGTTAGCGAACCCATCAGCTTTATTAAGTTTGGCCACAACATCCTGCCTTCCAGTAAAAGAATATTGAACAATACTATCTGTTATATTAGACATAGAAATCTCTCCTTTTTGTTAAAATATGTTAAACCATTATTTTCGTTAGCTAACATTTGGTTTACATTAACTTAAAGGCATTTATTTATTAATTTGTAAACTTAACTAAGTAAGTTTTTTATATAAATTTTTATTCGTTAATAAAAATGACTCGCTATTAAAATAAGGTTTTATATATTTTTCTTATTCTAATAGAAGATGAAATTTTTAACATTAATTGAATTACTTCATTAGATGAATTTTAAAAGTACATTTAAAATTGGGTATAGGCTTGAAGATTAAAAAGGGTAGGAGCTTGGTGTTAATGAGCTTCTACCTTTTTAATTATGGCTTAAGAAAGCCATTTATGAGACTTTGAAAAATTATTATGTTTAATAACCATATAACTGGTTAACTGGAAAACCAGAAATACAGAAATCTGGATATCCAGATATCCAGTTAAATGGGGGAAATATTTTATTAGATTCATTTTAAGTATTAAATTATCAGTATCAAAAAATATATGGTAAAATATTAACAAATACTAATATATCTGGAGGGAAGAAAGCTATGATTAAGAAAATCACTAAAGAGATTGTTGATTCTTTTAATGAGATAATAAAGTATTTAGCTAAAAGAGATATTAAAGAGATTTCAAAAGAAGAATTACTTAAGAAATATAATATAGATAAAGTGGATTTATTAATAATATTAGGAAGTGCAATTCCATATATAGCTGAAGAGGGAGGCCGAGCTTATAAAAGTAATTTAGCAAAAGAGATTATGATAGTAGGGGGAATCGGACATTCAACTATATATTTAGAAGAAAACATACTCAATAATTTAAAATATGAAGGTATAGAAGTCAAAGATAGGGCAGAGGCAGATATTCTAAAAGATGTTTTAGTTAAGAATCTAAGTATAAAAGAGGAAGACATAATTATTGAAAATAAATCTACTAATTGTGGATCTAATGCCCATGAAACCTTTAAAGTTATAAAAGAATTAAACAAAAAGCCGAAGACAATTTTAATTCTTCAAGATCCAACCATGCAGTTAAGAACAGATGAATGTTTTAAGAAGGAATGGAAGGATAAACAAGTGGAATTTATTAATTATTCTTGTTTTGTACCATTAATCAAAGAAGAGAATGGAGAAATGAAGTTTATAGATAATGATATTTATGGGCTTTGGGATATGCACAGATTCATTTCTTTAATTATGGGAGAGATACCTAGACTTAAGGATGACGAAAATGGATATGGACCTAGGGGAAAAGGATTTATAGGTCATGTGGATATTCCTAAAGAAGTTTTGGAGGCTTATGAGGTGTTGCTTCCTTATTATAGTGAGTATTTGAGATAAACTTTTGGATGTTATATAAAATAAGGGGTGGTGTAAATGAAAAAGAAGCTAATAATCATAAATGGAACTATGGGTGTAGGAAAGAGCACCATTTCAAAAGCTTTATATAAAAGTCTTGAAAACTCTATTTGGCTTGATGGGGATTGGTGTTGGATGATGAACCCTTTTGTAGTCAATGATGAAAATAAGAAGATGGTTGAAGATAACATAGTTTATCTTTTGAGTAATTTTTTAAGGAATTCATCCCTAGAATATGTTGTTTTTAACTGGGTGATTCATGAAGAGAGTATTTTTGATCTTCTATTAAATAGACTTAAAGATTTTGATTTTGAGTTATATAAGATAACTCTTATATGTTCAGAGGAAGTTTTGAGAAATAGGATTGTTGAGGATTTTAAGAATGGAAGAGGAGACAGAAATTTAGAGAATAGTCTTAAAAGGCTTGAGCTTTATAGAAATATGGATACTATAAAGATAGATACAAGTAATAAGAAGATAGATGAAACTATAGAGGAGATTATAAATATTATAAATCCCTAGTTATTTGAGAGTATTTTTATGATGCTCTCATTTTTATTTCAATAATGTTATAATAAATTATCGAATTTGGTTTTAAGGTATGTATTTTATAAATAAACTTATAATATAAATGGATAATCTCATTTGACGTTAGGGGGCTTGGGCGTGAAAAAGAGTAAGGACAGGGATTTTAAAAAGCTTAAAGAACAGATTAGTAACATTGAAACTATTGCGAGAAATTCCAAAAACAATGCTTTGTGGGAGCAGGAGGCCTCTTTAAGAAAGAAAATAAAGATTTTAAAAGGTATGCAGGATAAAGGTTTTAAAGGGTTTAAGGATGTATATTATAGATATATAGATTTATTTAAGTATGTGTCTGAGAGAATAATAGAAGATTATAATAGAAGAAATGGAACTGAATTTAGTTTTAATAAAATAATAAAGGATGACTATGAAGGATTTATGAAATCTGGGGTGCTGAGTATTTTACTTACGAAGCATATACCTAAGGTTTTGGAAGAAGACTTCAACAGAACTTTTCCTAAGAATCCAAAAGATGAATATAGAGAAACTAGAAAATATAAGAGAAAATTTTATCTTCATTTAGGAGAAACCAATACAGGAAAAACTTATAATGCAATGGAAGCTTTAAAGAAGGCTAATAAGGGGATTTATTTATCTCCCCTGAGAATCCTAGCCCTTGAAAACTATGAAAAGTTAAATAAGCAAGGGGTTCCTTGCGATCTTGTAACTGGTGAAGAAGAGGATTTAGTTGAAAATTCTAGACATATAAGCTGTACTATAGAAAAGCTTAATATTGATGAGGAATATGATGTAGGTATAATTGATGAGATTCAAATGATTAAAGATGACTTTAGAGGTTTTGCGTGGACTCGCGCAGTTTTAGGACTTAAGGCCAGAGAAGTTCATGTATGTGGGGCTTTTAATGCCAAGAATATATTAGTAAAGATTATTGAAGATTGTGGAGAAGATTATGAAATAATAGAATATGTAAGAGAGATGCCTTTAATAGTTGAAGATAAGGCTTTTAAGCTTAAAAATACATCAGCTGGTGATGGGTTAGTTGTTTTTTCTAAGAAAAAGGTGTTGGAGTTAGCTAGTTATTTTGCTGAAAAAGGTGTAAAAGCTAGTCTTATATATGGTGATTTACCTCCAGAGGTTAGAAGAAAACAATATGAGGAATTTGTAACTGGTGAAAATAGCATTTTAATAACAACTGATGCTATTGGTATGGGGGTTAATCTCCCATTAAAAAGAATTGTGTTTATGGATACTAGGAAGTTTGATGGTAATGAGGTAAGAAGTTTAACATCTCAAGAAATTAAGCAGATAGCAGGAAGAGCAGGTAGAAAAGGTATCTATGATAGAGGGTATGTAGCTGCTTATGGAGAGAGTGGAGAGTTTATAAGATATAACTTAGAAACTAAGGATGAGAATATTTATGAAGCTGTTTTGGGTCCTAGCGAGGGGATTGTAAATATAAGAAATATCCCACTTAAAGATAAGCTTGCCCTTTGGAGCACAAGAGAAGTTGATGGTAGTTTATACAGAAAGATGGATGTTAGTGAATATATAATAAAACTTGAAAATATAAAGACCTATAGATTATCTCAAGAAATAGAGTGGAAACTTATGAAGATCCCTTTCGATATTAGTGAAAGAGAACTTATGATAACTTATTTGAGTTATATAGATGAAATATTTATATCTAATAAGAAGGAAATAAGTAAACCTAGATATTTTATGAATGATTTAAAGGAATTAGAGCTTTATTATCAGAGGATAAATATATATTATTCCTTTGGTAAGAATTTTGGGCTGGAAATAGATATAGATTGGATTAAAAAAGAGAGAGTAAAAATAGGAGAGAAAATAAATAGACTTTTAAAGAATATAAGGGAAGAAGCCGAAGATTTAAAATCCTAGGCTTCTTCTATTTTTTGGTGTAGAAAAGGCTTATTTATGCTAATTTAGGGTACTTTGAAAATATGCTTTTACTTTTTTTAGCTTCCTCTAAATCAAATGAGTTTATATACATTTCTTTGATTTCGCTTATAAGAGGATATCTTGGATTAGCTCCTGTGCATTGATCGTCAAAAGCTTGTTCACACATATCATCAAGGTTTCTATAGAAGTTTTCTTTTGATATTCCATATTCTTTTATGCTCATAGGGATATTTATTTTCTTTTTAAGTTCATTTATAGCTTTTATTAATAAATCTACTTTTTCATCCTCAGTATTTCCACCAAGGTTTAGATAATCAGCTATCCTTGCATATCTCATTTTTATATTAGGATATTTATATTGAGGGAATCCTGCTTGTTTTTTAGGATCATCTGCTGCATTAAATTTTATAACTTCATTTATTAGTAAGGCATTAGCTACTCCATGAGGAATATGGTGTTCTGCTCCTAGTTTGTGAGCCATTGAGTGACATACTCCTAAGAAACAGTTTGCAAAAGCCATTCCTGCCATAGTTGAAGCATGAGCCATTTTTTCTCTAGCCTTAATATTAGTTGTTCCTTCCTCATAAGCAAGAGGTAGGTATTTAAATATAAGTCTTATTGATTCCATTGCTAACCCATTAGTATATTCAGAAGCTTGAATAGATGTGTAGGCTTCTAATCCATGGGTTAATGCATCTATTCCTGAAGCACTGGTTAATCCTTTTGGCATATTCATCATTAATTCTGCATCTACTATAGCCATATCAGGTGTTAACTCATAATCTGCAAGTGGATATTTTATACCTGATTTTTCATCAGTAATAACTGCAAAAGGTGTAACCTCAGAGCCTGTACCAGCAGAGGTTGCTATTGCTACCATCATTGCTTTAGTACCTAATTTAGGGAATGGACATATTCTTTTTCTTATATCCATGAATCTCATAGCAACATCTTCGAATTGAATCTCAGGGTGTTCATATAAAACTCTCATTATTTTTGCTGCATCCATAGGAGAGCCTCCCCCTAGGGCTATAATTACATCAGGATTATAGCTTAACATTTCATTTGCACCTTTAAGGGCAGTAGATAGAGTAGGATCAGGTTCAACTTCAGTAAATATTCTAAAGTCTACTCCTATTTCACTAAGAACATCTGTAACTCTATTTGTATATCCTAGATCATTTAATATTCTATCTGTTACTATAAAAGCTTTCTTTTTACCTAAGTCCTTTAGTTCTCTTATAGCAAATGGTAAAGAACCATATTTAAAATAGGTTTTTTGTGGTACTTTAAACCAAAGCATATTTTCTCTCCTCTCAGCTACGTTTTTTATATTTAATAAATGTTTTGGCCCAATGTTATCTGAAACTGAGTTTCCACCCCATGGACCACAGCCTAGTGTAAGTGAAGGGGTTAATCTAAAGTTAAATACATCCCCCATAGCTCCATGAGTAGCTGGAACATTTATTAAAGTTCTAACAGTTTTCATGTTTAAAGTGAATTTATCTAATTTTTCTTGTTGTGTTAAGGTATCTATATAAAGGGTTGAGGTATGTCCTAAACCACCTTGTTCGATTAATCTTGAAGCTTTTTCTATAGCTTCATCAAAGGTTTTAACTCTGTACATTGTTAGTACAGGAGATAATTTTTCATGTGCTAAAGGTTCAGAGAATTCTACAGATTGTGCCTCTGCCACTAAGACTCTTGTATTATCTGGTACAGTAATTCCAGCAAGTTCAGCTATTTTTAAGGCAGATTGTCCTACTATATTTGGATTTATATTACCTTTAACTAATAGTATTTTTTTAAGTTTTTCTGCTTCGAAGAATCTTAATACGTATGCTCCTCTTTCTTCAAATTCCTTCTTTACTTCATCATAAATTGAGTCTAAAACTAATACGGATTGCTCTGAAGCACATATTACGCCGTTGTCAAAGGATTTAGATAAAATGATTGAGCTTACTGCCATTTTTATATGAGCAGTTTCATCTATTATGGCAGGGGTATTACCAGCACCTACACCTATGGCAGGTTTACCAGAAGAGTAAGCAGCCTTAACCATAGCAGGGCCACCAGTTGCTAATATGATATCAGCTTCTTTCATAACAATTTGAGAAAGTTCTATACTAGGTTCATCAATCCATCCAATTATACCCTCTGGAGCTCCAGCTTCAACTGCTGCTTTTAAAACTATTTTTGCAGCTTCAATAGTAGCATTTTTTGCTCTCGGATGAGGAGAGAATATAATTCCGTTTCTTGTTTTTAAAGATATTAAAGCTTTAAATATAGCTGTTGATGTAGGATTGGTGGTAGGAATAATAGCAGCTACAACTCCTATAGGAGAAGCTATTCTTTTAAACCCAGCAGATTCATCATGCTCTAAAACACCACAAGTTTTTTCATCTTTATATTTATTGTAAATATACTCAGCTGCAAAATGATTTTTCATAACCTTATCTTCTAAAACACCCATACCACTTTCTTCTACAGCCATTTTAGCTAATTTAATTCTTGCATTATTTGCAGCTATGGCAGCGTTTCTGAATATTTTATCTACTTGTTCTTGGGTATATGAGGAGAATATCTTTTGAGCTTTTCTTATTTCTTCTAGTTTAACCATTAAATCTTCACTATTAGTAACTTTCATACAAATCCCTTCCTTTAATCCAAATTGTTAATTATTTAACATCTATGTTAATAATATAACGAGAGTTGAATTAAATCAAGACTATTTTCAGAAAATTTTAAATTTACAGTTTAATTAAAGGTTTGGCTATATAAGCAAAATAGCTAATGAAAATGTTTAAATAAGGCGGGAAATTTTATGAGAAAAATAGTAAATTCATAAATAATTGATATTAAAATTGATAATTATTTAACATAAAGATATATAAGAAAAAGTGAGATTTCTCTCACTTTTTCTTAATCTATAACAGTTATATTTTGTCTGCTATAAAGATTTTTGATTTCAGAGCTAATAGAATCAGTTATTAAATAACTCAAATCTTGAGGTGGGCAAACAACTTGATTTGAAACTGTTCCTAATTTATCCGAAGTAACAAGTGCTATTATTTCAGATGAAATTGACACCATTTTTCTTTTGGTCAAACATTCAGAAAGGGTAGGGCAGCTTACTCCTATTTGAGAGTCTATATTGTATATACCCATAATATAGATATCAACCCTCATAGTAGATAACGCCTCAACCGTATCTATTCCAACGTTAATCATTGATTTTTTGTTCAATGTGCCACCAAGCATAATAACTTCTATTTGTTTGTGATTAGCTAAAGCTACAGCTATTGGTGGACTGTTTGTTATTACTGTTGCTTTTAGATTGATAGGTAACTGTTTTGTTAAACATAAATTTGTAGTTCCACCATCAATCAATAAAACCTGATCATCTTTTATAAAGGGTAAAGCTTTTTGAGCTAAACTCATCTTTATATCACTGAAGACTTTTTCTCTAATAGAAAAATCCTCAAGTGGCGGACCTAGTCTAAGAGCACCACTATGAACTCTTCTAATTAATCCTTTATTATCTAGATCTTTTAAATCTCTTCTAATGGTATCTTCCGAAACAGATAATCTATGACTTAAATCACTTGCAATAACCTTTTGCTCAGAGTTTATAATTTTTAAAATTTCCTGTTGACGTTCTTCTTTTAACATAATCACCGTTCCAATCTGCTGAATAGATATACTATAAAGAATATGATAACATATATTTTACAATTATTAAATAAAATATAAACAATTAAATATAAGAAAAAAAACGCAAATAAAAGTAAAAAATATGCGTTAATATACTTTACTTAGCGTGAAAAATAGATTAGAATATAAATGAAGAAGCACAAAACCGCTATAACGGGCAAAAGTAAGAAAATAGCTTCAACAATTGTTGCATGTATTCAGTACATCAGCATTCTTAAAAGAAATCGTATAAAATTTATAAAATCTTTGGCAACAACATGCCAATAAAAAATAAGATTTAAGATAAGATTTAAGGAGGAAAAAAAGTTGAATACAGAAAAACTAAAAGATATAGCAAAAGCTATAAGAGTAGACATCATTGAAATGTTAACAGCATCAAAATCAGGACATCCAGGTGGATCATTATCTATCGCAGATATATTAACAGTATTATATTTCGAGGAAATGAACATAAAGGTAGAAGATCCTAGATGGGAAGACAGAGATAGATTTGTTTTATCAAAAGGTCATGCAGCACCAGGATTATATGCAGCTTTAGCAGAAAGAGGATATTTCCCAAAAGAAGAACTTAAATCTTTAAGAAAATTTGAATCAATACTTCAAGGACACCCAGACATGAAGAAAACTCCAGGAGTAGATATGTCAACAGGATCACTTGGACAAGGATTATCAGCAGCTAATGGAATAGCTTTAGCAGGAAAATTAAATAAAAAAGACTATAGAGTATATACAATAATCGGAGACGGAGAACTTCAAGAAGGACAAATCTGGGAAGCTGCAATGAGTACATCTCATTACAAATTAGATAATGTAGTAGCTTTCATAGATCATAATGGACTTCAAATAGATGGATCAAACGAAGAAGTTATGAACGTAAATCCAGTAGATGCGAAGTTTGAAGCTTTCGGATGGAATGTTTTAGTAATAGATGGACATAATTTAGAAGAAATAAAAGAAGCTTTAGTTAAAGCAAAAGAAGTTAAAGGAAAACCAACAGCAATAATAGCTAAGACAGTTAAAGGAAAAGGCGTTTCCTTCATGGAAAATAAAGCTTCATGGCATGGAACTGCACCAAATGAAGAACAAAAAGTACAAGCTTTAAGTGAGTTACAAGGAGGAGAAAAATAATGAATATAGCAACTAGAGAAGCTTACGGAGAAGCGTTAAAAGAATTAGCATCAAATGAGAACGTAGTAGTATTAGATGCAGACCTTGCAAAAGCAACTAAGAGTGGAGAATTTAAAAATGTTGCACCAGATAGATTCTTTGATATGGGAATAGCAGAAGGTGACATGATTGGAACAGCAGCAGGATTAGCTACATGTGGAAAAATACCATTTGCAACTACTTTTGCTATGTTTGCAGCAGGAAGAGCATTTGAGCAAATCAGAAACTCAGTAGCTTATCCAAAATTAAATGTTAAAATAGCTGTAACTCATGCTGGTATAACAGTAGGAGAAGATGGTGGAAGTCACCAAGCTATAGAAGATATATCTTTAATGAGAAGTATACCAAATATGGTAGTAATAAATCCAGCTGATGCGGTAGAAGCTAAAAAAGCAGTATTTGCAGCAGTAGATTATTATGGACCAGTTTATATAAGATTCGGAAGAGCAGCTACACCTGTAATCCATGATGAAAACTATGAATTCAAAATAGGAAAAGGTGAAGTTTTAAGAGAAGGAAAAGATGTACTTATAGTAGCAACAGGAATAATGGTAGCTAAAGCTTTAGAAGCAGCAGAAACATTAAGCAAAGAAAACATAGAAGCAACTGTTGTAAATATACCAACTATAAAACCATTAGACAATGAACTTATAGTAAACTTAGCTAAAACTATAGGTAAAGTAGTCACAGCTGAAGAACACAGCATAATAGGTGGATTAGGTTCAGCAGTAGCAGAAGTATTAGCTGAAGAAGCTCCAGCTAAACTTAAGAGAATCGGAGTTAAAGACGTATTTGGTCAATCAGGAACTCCAGATGTTCTATTAGCACATTATGGATTAACTGCAAAAGACATAGTTGAAGCAGCTAAATCACTTTAATAGTAATTACTAAGGGGGGAAATAACCATGAGCACAAGTTTATATAATGTAGTAGATGATAATACAAAACTTACATTAAAAAAGCTGAAAAATGGTACGGATATAAGGGGAATAGCTATAGAAACTGAAGAGTACAAAGAAACCCTAAGCCCCGAAATTGTGAAATTACTTGGAGTTGGTTTTGCAAAGTTTTTAAAAAATAAGTCAAATAATAAAGATAATATAAAAGTGGCATTAGGTATGGACTCAAGATTATCAGGTCCTAGTTTAAAATCAGCTTTGACTGAGTCTCTAACTAAAGTTGGAGTAAATGTAGATGATTGTGGAATTACTACCACACCATCTATGTTTATGACTACGGTTTTAGAAGATTATAAATGTGATGGATCAATAATGATAACAGCTAGCCACCTTCCATATTATTATAATGGTCTTAAATTTTTCACTCCACTTGGAGGATGTGAGAAAGAAGATATTGATGAAATAATAAATTTGGCTTTAGAAGATAATGAAGATTATATAGTGGTATCACAAGGAACTGTTTCAGAAATAGATTTAGTAAAAGATTATTCTAAATTACTAGTTGATAAAGTAAGAAATGCTGTAGGGACTGAAAAACCATTGGCAGGAAGCAAAATAATAGTGGATGCAGGAAATGGAGCAGGTGGATTCTTTGCAGATAAGGTATTAAAGGAACTTGGGGCAGACATTGAAGGTAGTCAGTTTTTAGACCCAGATGGAACTTTCCCTAACCATATACCTAACCCAGAAAACAAAGAAGCTATGGAATCTATAAAAAATGCAGTGCTTAATTCAAAAGCAGATTTAGGAATAATATTTGACACCGATGTAGATAGATCAGCAATAGTTGCTAAAACAGGAGAAGAGATAAATAAAAATGCTCTTATAGCATTAATATCTTCTATAGTTTTAAAAGAAAATGAGGGCGCAACTATAGTTACAGATTCTATTACCTCAACAGGATTAGCAGAATTTATAACTAATTTAGGTGGAGTTCATCATAGATTTAAAAGAGGATATAAAAATGTCATAAACGAAGCTAAAAGACTTAATGAAGAAGGCATCGTATCTCCTCTAGCAATAGAAACTTCAGGGCATGCAGCTTTAAAGGAAAACTATTTTCTAGATGATGGGGCTTACCTTATAGTAAAGATCCTTATAGAAATGTCCAAACTAAAAAAAGAAGGCAAGGATATAGATTCCTTAATAAAAGACTTAAAACATCCTTTAGAAACTGAAGAAAAAAGGATAAAAATTAGGTGTGAAGATTTTAGACCTTACGGACAGTCTGTTATAGAAGATTTAAAAGAAAGTGTTTCTACTATAGAAGGCTGGAGTATTGAACCTAAAAACTATGAAGGAATAAAGATTAATTGCTTAAAAGAACAAGGTTGGTTCCTACTTAGATTATCTCTTCATGAGCCTTTACTTGCTTTAAATATAGAAAGTGACTTAACTGGCGGAGCAAAAGATATTTATAGTAAGTTAGCTAAACTTTTGGAGAAATATAAGGAATTAGCATTATAAAGAAATACACAAATAAGGTTAGAGAGTAAAATCTCTGACCTTATTTTTTTTTGCCTCAAAATTGAGAACTTTCTCATTTAAATAAATCTAACTTTAGTATAAAATTTTAAGAAAATGTATACAGAAAACGTAAGTCTATTTTTGAAAATGTATACAGTTTAATTTCTTTTGGCTTAGAAAGGAGGGTTAGGAGATAAATTACAATTAGAAATATGTTTGGCACAGCACTTGCTAAATATATAAACGTAGGAGGATTTAGTATGAATTTAAAAGACAAGTTTATAAACCTAATAAAAAATGAAAACAAAAAAGATCCTTATACTGATGCTAAGCTTGCAAAGATGTTAGCTACATCAAGAGAAAATATCACCGCATTAAGAAAAGAACTTAATATAGGAAATTCTCGAGAAAGAAGAAAGCCGTATCTTGAAAATAAAGTGGAAGAGATTCTAAAAAAGGAGCCTAAGATAAATGTAAGTAAAATAACTAGGAAACTTTTAGAAGATGGCTTTGATATATCGAGGCATGTAGTTGAAGAGCTATTGCAAGAAAATGGCGAAAATATTGAAAAGATAATTGATGGAGATGAATACTCAGATCCTTTTGAACTTTTGATAGGTTATAACGGAAGTTTAAAGAAATGTATTTATCAAGCTAAGTCAGCAATACTATATCCACCTTTTGGACTTCCTACATTAATTACAGGTGAGAGTGGCGTTGGTAAAACACAATTTGCAGAGAGTATGTATAAGTTTGCTAAGAATTATAGAGAAGGTTCAGAAGATATGCCTTTCATAATATTCAACTGTGCAGATTATGGGGACAATCCTCAATTATTATTATCCTTATTATATGGATACAAAAAAGGAGCTTTTACAGGAGCCGATTCAGATAGTGAGGGATTAGTAGAACAAGCAAATAATGGGATACTTTTTTTAGATGAAATTCATAGACTTCCCCCGAAAGGACAAGAAATACTTTTCTCAATATTAGATAGGGGTACATTTAGAAGGCTTGGGGAAACAGGTGTTGAAAGAAAAGTAAATATAATGTTCATAGGTGCCACTACCGAAAACATAGAATCTCAGCTTCTTCTAACATTTAGAAGAAGAATACCTATGATAATTTCTATACCTTCATTAAAAGAAAGATTTTTTGTGGAAAAAATTAATCTTATATATCAGTTTTTTCAAGAGGAATGCGACAGAATCAATTACAAGATTTATATAGAGGCAAGGGTAATTGAAATATTGACACTAAAAAAGTTTAACGGAAATATAGGTCAGCTGAAAAGCATAATAAAAGTCATTTGCGCCAGAGCATTTATGAAGCACATAAATAGAAGCGAAGACATAATTAATATAGGCTATGACGAAGTTTTAGAATCAAACATAGTTGATAATGGTCTTATGCTAGAAGATGTAAATGTAATGGAAGTTAGAAAGTACAGCAAGGATATGATACTCATTCCCTTGTCTGGAAATAAGATAGAGGTTTTAAAAAACAGTAAAAATGATGATGTGTTTTTAGAAGATTTTTATTCTCAAATAGAAAAGAAGTACCATGAACTATTAAATCTAGATATGGAAGCAGAAGAGTGTGAAGAGATACTTTGGACCTTTATAGTAAATAAGTTTAAAGATCTAGAATTTGATGGGGACAAGGATAAATTAGTTACCTTAAATGATTTAGTAAATCTTATTGATGGAGATGTAGTTAATTTAGTTAAAGAGCTAAGAGGGAGTTTGATTAAAAACATTGACTCATCTAATGAAAACGTATTTCTTTATTTAGCTATACATCTTGAAGAAGCTGTTAAGAGGATAATGCTTAAACAGCAGATAATTAACATTAACTTAGCTAAGATAAAGGACGAACTCTTTGAAGAATATAGATCAGCATTATGTTTTGCAGAAAAATTAGAAAAGAAGAAAAACATAAAAATACCAGAGGATGAAGTTGGATTCATTGCCATGTATATAAAGGCAGCTACTGAAAAGAAACCAAATGAGAGCAGAGTAGGGGTAATAGTTTTATCTCATGGACAGATTGCTACAGAGATAGTGAAGGTAACAAAACAACTATTAAATATTAATTTTCCAGTGGCAATAGATATGCCCTTAAGTGAAAATCCATCTGTAATTTATGAAAAGGCACTAGCAGTTTCTAAAATAGTTGATGAAGGAAAAGGAATAATATTTTTAGTTGATATGGGCTCATTAGTTAAGGTTGGGGGAATGATTTCAGAGAAACTTGGAATAAAAACTAGGACAATAGACAGAGTAGATTTATTAAGTGTTATAGAGGCAGCTAGAAAGGCATCTTTACACGACAGCGATTTAGATGAAATTTATTTCAGCTTAACTAGATCTAGAGTAAGTTATCCTAATTTAATTGTAGAGGAAACCTCAAAACCTAAAGCAATAGTTACACTTTGCTTAACTGGTGAAGGAACAGCTTCATTTATAAAAGAATCTTACTTAAAAAATTATCCTAATCTCAATATATTTCAACTAGGTGTTATGGATGAAAAGCTAAGGGAAAAGATTAAAGAAATAGGAATGAATTATAAGATTATAGCAATAGTAGGAACTATAAATCCAGAGATCGAGGGAATAAACTTTATACCTTATGATCCACTACTAATAAATAACGGATCAAGAGAGCTAGAGTTTATATTAAATAAAAGCAAGCTTAACAGTAGCTCAATATATGATGATGATTTAATTCTATTTGAACCAGACATTAAAAACTCTAAGGAGTTAATTGAAATAATGTGCTCCTTACTTATAAATAAAGGATATGTAAATAAAGGTTTTATGAATTCTGTACTAAAAAGAGAAGAAATAGTTCCAACCTTCTTTAAAGGGGGAGTAGCTATGCCTCATGGAGATACGTCAGAAGTAAAAAGATCTTCTATGGTTTTCGTAAAACTCAAAAGACCCATAAGCTGGGGATTTGGTAATGTTCAAATAGTATGTCTACCAACCCTTAGAGTTAATGATAAAAATCTTGTAAAAAGTATGCTAAAGCCATTCTTAAAACAAGAATTTATAGAAGAATTAAAGGCTACTAAAAGCATTAAAGAGTTTAAAGATAAAATTTACTATATATTAAATTAATTAAAGGAGTGAAAATATCATGTTAGATTTAGATTTAATCGAACTAAAATTAAAAGCAAAGTCGTCACAAGAGGTCATAGAAAAGTTAGGAAATCTTATGTTGTCAAAAGGATATGTACTAGATAGTTATGTAGATGCAGTTCTTACTAGGGAGGAAACATTACCAACAGGGTTACCTATAGATGGATTTAGTGTTGCTATACCACATACAGATTCAGGTCATGTAAATGAGTCAACAATAGCAATTGCTACATTAGAGGAACCGGTAGAGTTTAATATGATGATAGACCCTACACAAAAAACAAAAGTGCAATTAGTATTTTTACTTGCAGTAAAAAATCCTAATGCACAGGTTCAATTATTAAAAACATTAATGTCAGTTTTCCAAAACAAAGAATTATTGATGAATCTTCAAAAAGCTTCCTCAAAAGAAGAAGTAAATGAGCTATTACACTGCTTGGCAGTCTAATATAAAAATAATATGAAAAGGGGTAGAATGTAAAATGAAAAAATTCAGTGTTTTATCAGTATGTGGATCAGGAACAGTTACTTCATCAATGATAGCTGAAAAGCTAAAAGATGAACTTGAAGAAAGAGGTATATATATTACAACTAAGGAAGCTAGACCAACAGAAGCTTATAATTTAGTATCGGGAGGAGGGTTTGATTTTATAACTCATACAAGTCCACTACCAGAAGCAGATTATGGTATACCTACTATAAATGCTGTAGGATTCTTAACTGGATTTGGAGAAGAGGAATTCCTTGATGAAGTTATGGCTGTTATTGAAAAATTAAGTAAAAAGTAGAATAAAGGGGAGGGGTCAAGATGTTTTTTCAAACACTAAAACAAATTTTTGATACATTTGGAGCACCAATATTTGTTCCTATAATGATTTTTGTTATAGCAAAAATCTTAAAAGTAAAAACTAAAAAAGCTTTCTTTTCAGCTTTATATGCAGGGGTAGGACTTGAAGGGTTCACGTTATTATTAAATTCATTTACACCAATCATATCACCAATTGTTCAAAAGATGGTAGATACTACAGGAATTCAATTACCTGCTTTCGATGTAGGTTGGCAAGCGACAGCTTTAGTTGCATTCTCAACTGAACCAGGAATGATATTTTTAGCAGTAGGTTTAATAGTTCAGACTTTACTATTTGTTCTTAAAGTAACAAATGTATTCCAACCTTCAGATCTTTGGAATAATTACTCTTATATAGTATGGGGTTCAATGGTATTTGTAGTTACTAAAAACATGTTCTTAGCATTAGCTTGTATGATTTTATTAAACATGTACAGCTTATTAATTGCAGAGCTTATGGCAAAAAGATGGTCAAGTTATTATCAATATCCAAACTGTACAATAATCGCTATGCATAATATAGAAGCAGCAGTATTTACAGCAGCTTTTGATCCAATACTTAATGCAATAGGATTTAATAAAATAAAGTTAAATCCACAAATACTACAAAAGAAACTAGGTTTCTTCGGAGAACCAATTTCTTTAGGTTTATTATTAGGTATGTTTATAGGTGCACTCGGAAACTTAACATCGCTTAACACTTTAGCAGCTTGGGGAGAAATAACTAAGATGGGTATTGCAACAAGTGCAATCATGGCTATATTCCCTAAGATAGCAGGACTTTTTGCTCAAGCATTCCTTCCTATAACTGAAGCTGCTAGAAAGAGTCTTAAAAAAGGTTCTAACTCTACACGTGAATTCTACCTAGGTGTTAATGATGCTACAGGATATGGCGAACCAGCTACATTAATCAGCGGAGTTATATTAATTCCAATCATGGTAGTAGTAGCAATGGTTTTACCAGGAAACAAAGTATTACCAGTTGTAGACTTACTAGCATTGCCTTACATGGTACAAGGTATAGTTGCATTAACAAATGGTAACATGGCTAAAACAATAGTTAACGGAATCATTTGGTTTGGACTTGGACTATTAATGTGTACTTACACAGCACCATTATTTACTGAAATAGCTACAGGTGTAGGAATTGCACTACCAGCAGGAGCTTTAATGATAACAAGCTTTAATATTTTAGGAAAACCACTTATGGGATTAGTATTCTTTGCATTCTTAAGTCAAAATCCTATATTTATCGGTTTAGCAGTAGCTGTATATGTAGTATTACTATTATTATTCAGAAAGAACAAAGATTCAATCTATGATTACCTAGAAAGACAAGCAGCAAAAAATAACCCAGAACCAATAGCAGAAGCAGTTTAATATTTAAAATAGAAATGTAGTGATGGCTTAGTAAAGTCTCACTACATTTTTATTTTGGAAATTATACACCTTCATCCTGTAGAAACTCCTATGAGTTTCATAAAACTCATTTATTGTAATATTAATTCTAAAGGATGAAAAACTGCATACTTAATTATTTAATTATCACCGTACTTATGGTAGTACGGTGATAATTAAGTAATTAGATAATTAAATAAGTAGGTAATTAAATAAGTAGGTAATTAAGTAAGTAGGTAATTAGATAATTAGATAATTAGATAATTAAATTCCCTCTGCTATTCCATATAGAGATGTAGAGCTGTATACCAATAAATAATTGTATAGAGGTAACATCAGTTACAGAAATGAGCTATACAAAGTGATACACTTTAATTAATCACTTATAGAAATTAATGGTAATCAAAAGTGAATAATTATTTTAAGGAGGAGCTTTTTATGAAAGGATTTGTTGATAAGGATGCTTGCATAGGTTGCGGATTATGCGCTGCTGTGTGTCCAGAAGTATTTGAAATGGACGATGAAGGAAAAGCACAAGCAGTAGAAAATGAACTTGAAGGTAACTTAGTTGAAAGTGCAAAAGAAGCTGAAGAGCAATGTCCAGTAAGTGCTATAACAGTAGAGTAATTAACTAAAAACTTAGACACTAATTTTAAACGTATAAAGGTAGACTACATTCTATTTAAATTACAATGATGAGAAGTCATGTGATTTGTGGAGATGTAGTCTTTTTTTGTTCCTTTAAGATACGCTCCTACAGGATAGTAGTTAAAAGGATTAGACTGACGATGTGAAAAGCGTCTACAGAATATAGGCGCCCAAAAAGCATAAACATTTTATGAAAAAGGATAATTTTTAAGAAAATGTAATGAAGATGGAAGTTTTACTGTAAAAATCTGCTTTTACATATGGTATAAATTTATATTTTTGGTTGGCATGGGACTTGCTTTTTATTAATTACAAAAGGTGAACTTTTTAAATAAGGGTATCCTACTAGGAACCTTCTGAAAGGAGTAATAGTTCAATGGAAGGAAAAATGAAAGCAGCAGTTATACATGCATTAAAAGATATTAGATGTGAGATGGTAGATATTCCACAGATTGGATCAGATGATGTTTTAGTTAAAGTTAAATATGCAGGAATATGTGGCTCAGATTTACCAAGAGCAATGGTTAGTGGGGCAAGAAAGTATCCATTAATATTAGGACATGAATTTTGCGGTGAAATAGAGGAAGTTGGAGCAAATGTTACAGGCTTTGAGAAAGGTGATAGAGTTGCTATAGCGCCACTTATACCTTGCGGAGAATGTGAATATTGCAGAGCTGGAAATTATGGTTTATGTGATCATTACAATATTATAGGAACTGGAAGTAACGGAGCTTTTGCTGAATATACTAGGGTTCCAAAGGAACATGTACTTAAGATTCCTGATACTTTAGATTTTGAAACAGCAGCAGGAATAGAACCAGCTACAATAGGTTATCATGGATTAGCTAAGGCAGAAATAACACCTGGAGATACTGTTGTAGTAATGGGATGTGGTCCAATAGGTCAATTCACTATGCAATGGGCTAAGATTTTTGGAGCTTCAAAAATTATAGCAGTTGATATATTTGATGAAAAATTACAGCTTGCAAAAGAATTAGGTGCAGATATAACAGTTAATTCAAAGGATTGTGATGCAGTTAAAGTAATTAGAGAATTAACTAATGGTGGAGCTGATGTAGTTGCAGAAACAGCAGGAAGTAAATTCACACAAGAGCAAGCAATACTAATAGCTAAAAAAAGAGGAAGAGTAGTTTATCTTGGAATATCTCATTCTGAATTACATCTAAAAGAAGAGTCCATAGAAAGTGTATTAAGAGGAGAAATTAAGATACAAGGTTCTTGGAATTCATATACATCACCATATCCAGGAAGAGCTTGGTATGCAACTATAGATTTCATGTCAAAGGGTGAAATTAAATTCAAACCAATGATATCTCATAAGATAAAGGTTGAAGAAGTAGGTAAGTACTTAGAAGATATGGCTGGTAGAAAAATTTACTTCAATAAAGTCCTAGTAGAGTTTTAGAAGTTCAAAATACTAAAGCAAATAGTAAAGGAGAATAGAGATGGGAATAAAAATATCACCTTCAATATTAGGAGCAAACTTTTGTAATTTAGAGAAGGATATAAGATCTTTAGTGGAAAATGGAATAAAATCACTTCATATTGATGTTATGGACGGTAACTTTGTACCTAATATAGCTTTTGGACCAGATCAAATTAAGATGCTTAGGGGTATAAGCAAGGATTTAGAATTTGATGTTCACATGATGGTAAAAAATTCAGATATGTTTATTGAGGCTTTAGTGGAAGCAGGGGCAGATAATATAACAGTTCATGCAGAAACTTGCCCTCATCTCTATAAGACTATTTATACTATAAAAAGCTTTGGTATAAAAGCAGGTGTATCTCTCAATCCAGCTACATCAATAGAGGCAATAAAACATGTGAAGGAAATGTTAAACAAGGTTTTAATTATGACAGTAGAGCCTGGTTTTGGAGGACAAACTTTTATACCATTTATGGGACATAAAATAAAGGAATTACATGAACTTAAATTGGCTAAAGGGCTAGACTTTGATATACAAGTAGATGGTGGAATAAATATAAACAATATTTCAAAGGTTATGGAACTTGGCGCTAATGATATAGTTGTAGGTTCTGCAATGTTTGAAGGTGGAGATATTTCTAAAACTTTAGCTGAATTTAATAAGGTGGTTTCAAAATTCTACTAAGGATTTAGTAGAAGGGGATTTTTCGTGGTAGATAAATTAGGAAACGGATTAGATGTAAGAGAAATAGTTATAGGTATTTATGAGGTGAGAGTATGATAGCAATAGGTTGTGATCATGGCGGTTATGAACTTAAAGAAGCAATAAAGAAGCAATTAGAGAAAAATAATATTGAATATAAAGACTTTGGAAGCTATTCCAGTGAGAGCGTAGATTATCCTAAAGTAGCTTTTGAAGTAGCAACAGAAGTAGCTCTTAAACATTTTGAAAAAGGTATATTATGTTGTGGTACAGGGGTAGGCGTTTCAATTGCAGCTAATAAAGTCCCTGGAATAAGAGCAGCTTTAGTAAGTGATAAATTCACAGCAAAGGCAACTAGAGAACATAATGATTCCAATGTTTTATGTTTAGGGGGAAGAGTTATAGGAGAAGAGCTTGCTTTTATGATAGTTGATATATGGCTAAATACAGAATTTATAGGAAAACATCATACAAGAAGATTAGAACAAATTAAGGATTATGAAGAATCATAAATTAAAATTAGAGAGGAGAAATTTAAAATGTTAGAACAATTAAAAGAGAAGGTATTAAAAGCAAATTTGGATTTACCAGGTTATGGACTTGTAAAATTTACTTGGGGTAATGTGAGTGCAATAGATAGGGAGACAGGCTTAGTTGTAATAAAACCAAGCGGTGTTGAATATGATAATATGACAACCGAGGATTTAGTAGTAGTAGATTTAGATGGAAACATAGTTGAAGGAAAATTAAGACCATCTTCAGATACACCAACTCATTTAGTGTTATATAAGAAGTTTAAGGATATTGGTGGAATCGTTCATACACACTCTCCTTGGGCTACAATATGGGCACAAGCGACTAGAAGTGTACCAGCGTTTGGGACAACTCATGCAGATCATTTTTATGGAACAATTCCATGTACAAGAGCTTTAAATGAAACTGAAATAAAAGGTCAATATGAAGAAGAAACTGGTAATGTAATAGTTGAAACTTTTAAAGATATAGATCCAAGTCAAATGCCAGGAGTACTAGTATATAGTCATGGACCATTTACTTGGGGAAAAGATGCTGATGAAGCAGTTCATAATGCGGTTATATTAGAAGAAGTTTGTAAAATGGCTTACGATACTTTAAATTTAAATACTAATTTAGCATCTATAGACAGTAACTTACTAGATAAACATTTCTTAAGAAAACATGGTGCAAACTCATATTACGGACAAACTAAGTAATTCAATAATTAATAGCATAACTTGTTTTAAGACTTGTTATGCTATTAATTTTATTTGAGGGCTAGTCAATGGAGCACTACTATACTATATTTAAGAGGAGGCGCTATGCCTCTTGTGGGTATAAAGTTAAACTTGATAATTAGGAGGGGGAAAATATGTTAGAGAATTTAAAGAGGGAACTTCTACAAGTAGCCAAAGATGCTGAAAAATCAGGACTTTGCAGGCATAAGTCAGGAAACTTCAGTATAAGAGACAGAAAGAGTAATTTAGTAGTTGTAACTCCAGCAGGAGTTGACAGAAACGAGCTTATTCATGAACAAATTTGTGTAGTTGATATGGAGGCAAATGTAATAGAAAGATTAGGAGATATGAAACCTACAAGCGAACTTTTAATGCATCTACAGATATATAAGACAAGACCAGATGTTAATGTAATAGTTCATACTCATTCAAAATTTGCCACTTCATTTGCAGTGCTTAAAAAGCCTATACCAGCAATAGTGTATGAGTGTTCGGTACTAGGATTAAAAGAAGGGGTAATTCCAGTAGCTGATTATGGAACTCCGGGAACTACAGCACTTTCAAGCAGTTTAATAGAACCTATACAGAAAGCTGATGTAGTACTTTTAGAAAGTCATGGAGTAGTAGCTGTTGATAAAAATAGTAAAGATGCACTTCTTAAAGCTAACTATGTTGAAGAATTAGCAGAGATTTATTATAGAGCGCTTATGATGAATGGTGGAAAAGAACCTAACGCTATAAGTTTAGACGAAATTCAAAAATGGAGATATCCTTCTGAAATAAAGTTCTAGGACTAACGGGAGTTTTATAAAGAGAATAATATAAGTTTAAAAGCCATCTTTTGCGTGAAAGATGGCTTTTATTATCTATAAATCTTCAGTACATTCTTTTAAAACCTTTCCTATAGAGTCATGTATAACTAAATCAGCTTTAGAGTCAGCAGAGGTAGTACTTTTATTTATTAATATTAGATTTTTTCCTTTAAAATAATTAATTAGTCCAGCAGCTGGGTAAACAACTAATGAAGTTCCTCCAATAATTAAAGTGTCAGCATGAGCTATAGCATTAACAGCTCCATTTATAACATCCTCATCCAAACCTTCTTCATATAAAACAACATCTGGTTTTACAGTTCCTCCACAGTCAGTGCAACTAGGAGTTTTAGAAGATTTTAATATAAATTCTACTGGATAAAATTTATGACATTTAGTGCAGTAGTTTCTGTGAACAGATCCATGTAGTTCAAATACAGTCTTAGAACCAGCAGCTTGATGAAGTCCATCTATATTTTGAGTAATAACTGCTTTTAGTTTACCTAGTTTTTCAAGTTTAGCTAATGCTAAGTGAGCATCATTGGGTTTAGCTTCTTCATAAATGAGTTTATCTTTATAAAATTTATAAAAATCCTCAGTATATCTCATAAAGTATGTATGAGAAACTAGTTGTTCAGGAGTAAAAGTTTTATTTAATGTCTCATTGAATAGGCCGCTAGCGCTTCTAAAATCAGGTATTCCAGATTCTGTTGATACACCAGCACCTCCAAAGAATACAATATTATTTGAATTGATAAGTATTTCTTTTAATTTATCTATGCTCATAGAATCTCCTCACATTTAAAGTAAATATAGTTATATTATATCACTTCTATATAAAAAGTACCGAGAACTATTATTCTCGGTACTTACAAAATTTATAAGGATATCCTTACTTTTGTTATTCTTTTTTCCTTAACTTCCTCTATATTAAAAGTTATATTCTCGTAAGTAAGATTATATGTTTCTCCATCTTTAGGTATAGAGCCTAGTAGATTTATTAAGAATCCACCTAAAGTGTCTGTATAACCATCTTCTAGTTCCATATGAAGAGAATCTGATAAGTCATCTAAAGACAATAAACCATTTGCTACATAGGTCTTATTATCTAATTTTTCTATATGAGGTTCTTCATGATCATCTTCATCATTTATATTACCCATAACTTCTTCAATAAGATCTTCTATAGTAAGTATTCCTGAGAAACCACCATATTCATCTATTAATATAGCCATAGTTTTCTTATTAGCCTGAAGTTCTCTAAATAATATATCTATATTTTTAGTTTCTGGTACAAAATAAGGTTGATGAAGAATTTCTCTAATATTAATATTTTCAAAACCAACTTTACGAGCCTGTACTATAAAATCTTTCATATAAAGAATACCTATAATATTATCTATATCATCTTCATAAACAGGTATTCTAGAAAATCTTTCTTCTAATAACTCATCAATGGTTTCTCCTATAGGGGTATCTATATTAAGTAGGTATACATCGGTTCTAGGTGTCATAATTTCTTTTGATATAGTATCATCAAACTCGAATATACTCTCTATCATATCTTTTTCGGTTTCATTTATTACGCCATGTTCTTGTCCAACTTCTATTAAAGAACGTATTTCTTCTTTAGATACTTTCTCCTCTAAATCATCATCATTAAGCTTTGTTATTCTAAGCAATAAATTTGTTGATCCAGAAAGTAGTTTTACATATGGTAAGGCAATTTTAGAAATAAAAATTATAGGTTTAATTGAAAACATTGCTATAGCTTCTGCTTTCTTTAAGGCGATACGTTTAGGAAATAACTCTCCAAATACAAGAGTTACATAAGAAAGTAAGATAGTAACAACAATTTGAGCTACATTACTACTATAAGGAACACTTAGACTATCTAATAGTTTAGCTAATTGTCCTGATACTCCAGTAGCTGCAGATGCACTAGCAAAAAATCCAGCTAAGGTAATACCAACTTGTATAGTAGATAGAAAATTACTAGGTTCGTTCATAAGATCTTCTAGTAATTTAGCTTTTTTGTTGCCTTCTTCGGCAAGGTGTCTGATCTTATTTTTATTAATTGAGACTATTGCCATTTCTGCTGATGCAAAAAAAGCATTGATTAAAGTTAGGATAACTATCAAAACTAATTGAGTCGTGACGCTACCCTCAGGGACTGATTCCATTAAAATTCCTCCTTGTTATTAAACAAAATATGTTATGAAATATATAATACCATATTTAATGATTATATTAAAGTTTTAGTAAGATTGAAAATTTAAATTATAATAAATATTCACAAAACTAAAGGATACAGGCCCTAGTGTATCAATATAAGAAATACTTAGTAAAACAATGAATTATATAGAAATATAGAAATAATATGATAAATATGATAGATTTGTAGAAAAAGGTCGAAATATATGTGTTAAGATATTACTTGTCGCTGCGGTACAGTAGCGAAAAACAAAAAACAAGAAAAATGGTCTTTGAAAATTAAACAGAGGAAACTTAAGAAGTTTTGAATAAAAACGAAACTTACACAACGAAAGTTGTGAAGTAAGTGATTGTGCCAAATGTAAAATTTGGAACAACTACTTATAGTCAACGTAATTCTTAGAGTAAGATTAAACTAAAATTTGTGCACATTAGTGTGACACTTAAATTGAGA